>JBKICP010000118.1:0-18453 GCA_046567085.1 Acidobacteriota bacterium | reverse complement strand
ATCGGCTTTAGCCGCGGGCCCATACATTCCGGTTTGCCTGTCCCCCGGCACGATTGCTCGCAGCGCATCAGGTGCTGCGCAGCAGCACGACGGTAGAAGCCCCGGCCTTCAGGCCGGGGGAATTGCCGCAAACAAAGAGCTGGCCTTCAGGCCCGGGCCATCCGACCCAATATTCCGGAAGGCCTGTGCCCTATCCTCAACCAGGGGCGATCCTCGGAACCAGGCACGAGAATTCGCAGAAACCACCGCCTCCGCAAAAGTCTTCCCTAGCCACGATTCGCCTGAGCAGAACAAGATGATGCTTGTTCTTTCCATCTGCGAAAATAACCCCAGCATGCCCTCTCGCCTGATCGTGGCTTTCTGCACATCCCTGCTGCTCTGGCCCGCAGGCTGCGGCTATCACACGCTCAGCTCCGCCGCCCATCTCCCCGGCAACGTCCACACCCTCGCCATCCCCTCCTTCAAAAACAACACGCAGTCCTACCACACCCAGGCCGTCTTCACCGAAGCCATCATCCGCGAGTTCAACAGCCGCAGTTCCCTCCGCATCGTTCCCGGCGACGATCCCAACGCCGACGCCACCCTCCGCGGCACCATCCTCACCTTCGTCATCACCCCCCTCACCTACGACAACACCACCGGCCAGACCTCCAGCTATCTCGTCACCATCACCGCCCGCCTCGAACTCGTCGACCGCCACGGCAAAGTCCTCTGGCAGAATCCCTCCTGCCTCTTCCGCCAGCAGTACGAGCAGATCCAGAACCTCGTCAGCTTCATTCAGGAGGACTCCGCCGCAACCCGCCGCCTCGCGCGCGACTTTGCCTCCGCCACCGTCGCCGACATCCTCGAATCCTTCTGAAGGATCGTGGCCGGCGCAATCGCGCCGCCTCCCCTCCCCACCCTCGTTTTTACCCCGTCGAAATCCTCCTTCACCGCATCCTCCCCACCCCGTCAAAGGAGTAATGTCCTCATCCAGAGGGGGGCTCTATGGACGCATCGATTGAACGGAAAACCTGCAGCGCTCCGGATGGAGTCCAGATTGTCTACTCGGCTGCCGGCGCAGGAGACCCGGCCCTGCTCTTCATCCACGGCGGCCTCGCCAATCGCGGCTTCTGGGACGGCGAACTGCGCCGCTTCTCCGACCGCCACCGCGTCCTCGCTCCCGATCTGCCCGGCCACGGCGAATCCGGTGACCAGCGAAAGAAGTGGGGCCTCCCTGAGTTCGGCGCCGATGTTGCCGCCGTCATCCAGGCCGAATCCGTCGAGAAGGTCATCCTCTTCGGCAATTCCCTCGGCGGCCCGGTCGCCATCGAAGCCGCCCTGCGGCTCGGAGACAAGGTGCTGGGAGTCGTCGGCGTCGACACCTTCCAGAGCCTCGCCCACCATATGGGCGCCGAACAGGCGCACACGCGCGCCGAAGCCTTTCGCCAGGACTACGCCGGCAGCCTCCACCACATGGTGCTCCAGCTCTTCCATGCCGATGCCGATCCCGCCCTGCTCCGCGACGCCGAGCGCCGCATGGCCCACACCTCGCCCGAAGTCGCCTATTCCATGTTCCTCTCTCTCGCCGGGTACCGTGCCGACGAGGCGGCGCGCTGCCTCACCGTTCCCCTCCGCGCCATCAACGGCGACCTCTATCCCACCGACATCGCCGGCATCCGCACCGTCAAGCCGGACTTCGCCGTGAAGGGACTCAACCACACCGGCCACTATCCCATGCTCGAACGTCCCGCAGCCTTCGACTACGCCGTCGCCGAAGTCATCGAAGAACTGAGCCACCACGGCGTCATCCTCTCCGAGGGTTAGCGCGGAAACGGGAACCCGCCCCCCCGGCGCGCGCGTCCCCGACGATGCGCCTGCGCGCAAACACCGCCCCCAACCCGCTTTTCAGACCCGTCACTTTCGGGAACCAAACCTCCCGCGCCTGCGTATGATTGCCCATGAGCGCTGGAACCATCTCGTGGAATCTGGGAATGCTGGGATTCCCGGTCAGGACGCCATCGCGGGCGCAGGTCATCGTGCCCGGACACGATGGCCCTGCCCCCCGGCGGCAGTTTCGGGCCCCGGGCGCCGACGAGCGCAAACCGGCCGAGCGGTGGCAGCGCAAAGAGCACGAAAGGGTTGGAGAGAAACCGGTGGAAGCCGAGTGGCAGGTCCTGGTCGAGCGGTGCCTGAAAGGGGATTCGTTCGCCTGGACTGAACTCGTGAAAGCGCATCACAGACGGGTGTATGGTTTGTGTTTCCGCTTTACCGGCTCGGCCACCGATGCCGAAGATCTCACCCAGGAAGTCTTCCTCAAGGTGTACGGCAATCTGGCGGCCTTCGATCTCGCGCGCGGCACCTTCCAGACATGGATCACCACCATGACGCGCAACCTGCTCGTCGATCACTTCCGCCGCTCCCGCGCCCAGCGCGTCACTGACTCCATGGACGCAGGCTGGGACGGCGAGGGCGACGAGATGCCCTTGCTCCAGCGCCTCGCCGACAAAAGCCCCACCCAGCATGACCGCGCCGTGCAGAAGGAAATTGAGAAAATGGTGCAGGAGGCTCTCACCCGCATCTCTCCCGAACTGCGCGAGGCCGTCATCCTGCGCGATCTGCAGGACATGGATTACAAGGAGATTGCAAAGGTTTTACGCATCCCCGAAGGTACCGTGAAGTCGAGGATCAGCCGCGGCCGGGCGGAACTCGCCCGCCTCCTGGAACGTAATAAAGGACAGATGGTGTAACGGTGGCAGACGAAAGCAAATTCGGAACGAAGCCGGGTTCGGCCCCAGGCGGCGCGCTGCGCTGCGAGGACTGGGAAGCCCTGCTCACCGACGCGCTCGACGGCCTGCTGCCTCCTGCCCAGGCGGCCGCCTTCCACCTGCACGCCGAGTCCTGCGCGAACTGCAGCGACCTCTTCGCCCACGTGAAGCAGGGCCAGGAGTGGCTCACGTATCTGCACGAGGAGCCGGAGATCCCCTCCGGCCTCGTCGGCAAAATCGTCGAGAAGACCCTCGGGGCCGGCGCTGTGCCGCTTCCCGTTGTCGCCGCCGCTGCCGGAACCGGAAACGGCGCCGTCGCCATGGCCATGCCCTGGCGGCGCAGCTTCCACGAAACCCGCCTGCTCATGACCGTGGCCATGGCCTTCTTCTCCCTGGCCCTGACCCTCAACCTGGTCACCGGCGGCCATCTCACATCCCTGCGGCTGGCCGACCTCAAACCCTCCCAGATCGGCAATACCATCTCCCGGGAGTTCTACGGTACGCAGAAGCAGGTCGTCCAGTACTACCACAATCTGCGCTTCGTGTATGAGCTGCAGGCGCGCATGCGCGAGCTCCGCAGAGATGCCGAGACCCAGCCGCAGCAACAACAACAGCAGAACCAGCAGAATCAGCAGCAGCAACAGCAGCAGCAGAAACCGTCCGGTAAGGACGGCAGCGCGAGTGCGGGATACGGCGCCCCTCTTCGCGCGGAAAGCTCATCCGAAGGAAAGAAAATTACAGCCGTGGTGGTGTCGTTGCAAACTGGCAAGTCGATTTCCCTGGGTCATTCCGAAACCGGGCTGCGGAGAGCGAACGTCGAAAGGGGCCTGGTATGAACTGCGTCAATCATCCCGAGGCGGCGGTTTCCGCCTTTTGTCAGCAGTGCGGGAAAGGATTGTGCGCGCAATGCACCCGTGAGGTGCAGGGCAACGTCTTTTGCGAACCCTGCCTCGCCGCCCGCATCACGGGCGCCGTCCCTCCCGGACCCGGAGCCCCCGGTGCTTTCGTGCCGCCGCCCGCCGGCGCGCCCAATCCCGGTACCGCTACCATCCTCGGCTTCATTCCCGGCGTCGGCGCCATGTACAACGGCCAGTACATCAAGGCCATCGTTCATGTGCTCGTCTTCGTCGTGCTCATCGGCATCACCGAGCACTACGGCATCTTCGGCATCTTCCTGGCTGCCTGGGTCTTCTATCAGGTCTTCGACGCGCACCAGACCGCGAAAGCCCGCCGCGATGGCCTGCCTCTGCCCGATCCCTTCGGCCTCAACGAGCTGGGCAATGCCTTCGGCGGACACACGGCCCGCCCGTACACGCCGCCCGTTACGCCGCCGCCTCCCGCAGGAACCAACCCTCCCGGGACGCCGCCCGGAGTCATGCCCGGAAATCCCGCGCAGCCCTATGCAGACTGGGCCGAGCAGGTCCGCCAGCAGGCCCACGAGTTCGGCCGCCAGAGCGCCGAGTGGAGCGAGCAGCTCCGCCAGCGCATCGTCTCCGAGTCCCAGGCCTCCGCGCGCCCCTATAGTCCCACCGGCGGCCCCGGCAGCTGGAGTGCCCCTCCGCCCCCGGGATTTGTCCCCCCCGGCGTAGTCCCTCCCGGACCCGGCTACGCCCCGCCCAACATGCCGCCTCCCGGCTGGATGCCGCCTCCGCCTGAGATGGAGCTGGAGCGCGCCCGCCGCGAGCCCATCGGCGCCATCGTCCTGATCCTCCTCGGCATGCTCTTCCTCTTCAACACGCTCGGCTTCTTCAATTTCGGCTGGGTCCACCACGGCTGGCCCCTCATCATCGTCGCCATCGCCGTCTGGCTGCTGCTGCGCAACTCCGGCCGCCTCGGATTCTACGGTCCACGTCAGGCTCCTCCTCCTCCTCCTTTCGGGAACGTCCCCGGCAATCCGCCCCCGCCGCCAGCCTCCGGGCCGGCATCGGAACCGCCCGCAGGAGGTGCCCAATGAACCAGTACCTCTTTCTGCGCCGGATGCGCGGTCCCATCGTCCTGCTCACCTTCGGAATCACCGCCATCCTCGATGAGTACGCCGGCATCTCCTACGCCCACAGCTGGCCGCTCTACATCATCGTCTGGGGACTGCTGAAGCTCGCCGAGAACGCTATCCTCGCCCAGCATCCGCCCGCGCCGCCCGCCTCCTGGCCCGGCTACTCCTCCGGATACCCGCAGCCCGGCGCCCCCGGCGCCACCACCTGGACAGGAGCCACCCCGGCCGACCCCGCTACCGCCTCGGCGACCATCGTGCCGCCCCCGGACACCATTGCTCGCGAAGAAGGAGGGAGGTAGCACCATGGCAAGCACACCTCCGTCCTGGACGTCGCGCGAAGCACGCTGGCAGGCTAAGCAGGCCGCCCGAGCCCAGCGCGCTCAGTGGAAGGCCCAGATGCGCGCCCATCGCGATTACTACCGCAGCTACTGGCGTGGCTGGCATCGCCCGACCTTTGTCGGACCTCTCATCCTCCTCACCATCGGCATCATCGCCATGCTCATGTCCACCGGCCGCCTCGACCCCGGCCAGTTCTGGAGCTGGTATGCCCGCTGGTGGCCCATGATCCTCATCGCCATGGGCGGACTCCTCCTCGCCGAGCACTTCCTCGACTGGAATCGCCCCTGGGCCGGCCACCGTTCCATGTCCGGCATCGTCTGGCTCGTGATCCTCATGATCAGCCTCGGCTGGGTCTCCCGCAACGGCCATCTCATGGGCCCCTTCTCCTGGGAGTTCAGCGACAACAACGACAACTTCTGGAACTGGATGGGCGCCGAACACGATAACGACATTCAGATCGATCAGGTCCTCACCGCGGCCAAACCCGTCGTCACCGTCAACGATCCGCAGGGCGATATCACCATCACCACCTCGGACGACAACAAGATGCACGTCCGCGCCCACCAGATGGTCCATCGCAACTCCGACTCCGAAGCGCAAAAAATCTTCGAGGAGCTCAAGCCCAAAGTCGAACCCAGTGACGGCGGCGCCGTCGTCTCGGTCCCGGAGAGACAAGGCGCCCGCGTCGATCTCACCCTTGAGATCCCCGCCGCGTCTTACGCGACCGTCACCGCCGGCCACGGCGATGTCACCGCCGACGGCCTCAAAGGCGGCATCCAGGTCACCTCGGCCCACGGCGAAGTCAAGCTCGAAGACATCGGCGGCGACGCCCAGGGCCACATCAATCACGGCGACTTCTCCGCGCATAACGTCCAGGGCCGCGTCCTTGTCGACGGCCTCGGCGACGACGTCACCCTTTCCCAGATCCAGGGAACCGCCACCATCAACGGGGACTTCTTCGGCGACATCCATCTCGAACAGGTCGCCTCCGGCATTCACTTCCACTCCAGCCAGACCACCCTCGATATCCCCCACCTGATGGGTGCCATGACGCTCGATAAGAGCGATCTCAGCGTCAGCCAGGCCATGGGCCCCGTGCGCGTCCTCGCTCGTTCCAAGGACATTGACCTCACCCAGGTCGCCGGCGACGTCCACGTCGAGGACTCCAACGGCGACGTCAACCTCGTCGCTGCCAATCCCCTCGGCAATCTCCAGATCGTCGACCACACCGGCAACGTCATCGTCACCATGCCGGAGAATGCCAGCTTCACCGTCACCGGCAGCACCAGCGGCGACGAAGCGATCCGCACCGACTTCCCCCTGAAGATCGCGACCGAAGGCGGCCGCCAGACCCTCCAGGGCTCGGTCGGCCAGGGCGGCGTCCAGCTCCAGCTTGAAACCGATCACGGCAGCCTCGAACTGCGCAAGGGCGATGCCACCACGGTCTCCCTCACTCCGCCCAAACCACCCGCTCCGCCCGAAGCCCCCGGCAAACACTTCAAAGCCCCTCCAGGAGTCAAGCCCGAGGAACAGTAACATCTTCGCGCGCAGCGCGGACGGTAGAAGCCCCGGCCTTCAGGCCGGGGAAACCAGCGCCAGAAAAGACTCGGGCTTCAGCCCCGGAAACGTCCGCTCCGCCTTCGTATTAGCGCACGACTCCCCGTCGCCCGATATCAGCGCGCCGTTCGCAGATGGGGGAGAGGCAACTCCAGCCCGCCATGAACAACCAGGTTCGCAACAGGGCACGACTTCAGTCGTGCCGCATCAGCGCCAGAAAAGAATCGGGCTTCAGCCCCCCGCATCCTTCGCGCGCAGCGCGGACGGTAGAAGCCCCGGCCTTCAGGCCGGGGAAAGCAGCGCCAGGAAAGACTCGGGCTTCAGCCCCGGAAACGTCCGCTCCGCCTTCGCATTAGCGCACGACTCCCCCGCGCGCCGTTATCGGCCGCCCGGCGGAAGGCAGCCTTTTGTGAACAGGTCAGGCCGCGATGGGTTTGCGAAGCAGCGTGGCGTGGTTTCTGGCGATTTTGGGGGTTCCGACGGTGACGAGGCCGAAGGACTGGGCAGCATGGATTTCCGCGTCGAAGTGCTCGTTGCGCACGTGGCCGGAGGGCTCGACGAGGAGCAGCGCCGCGCCGGGTTTGAGGACGGCGGCGACTTCGCGGAAGAAGCGCTCGATGGAAGGGACCTCGTGGACCATGGCCCAGGCGAGAGCGAAGTCGATGGAGCCGGTGAGGTCGATGATCTGGAGAGAGTCGGAGGTGGCGAGGCGAACCTCGACGCGGTCGGCGAGGCCGGCATCGGCGGCGCGGCGGCGGAGTTTCTCGATCATCTTCGGCTGGATGTCGACGGCGATGACTTTGCCGTGCGGGCCGGTGAGGCGGGCGAGGGAGAGGGTGAAGAAGCCCATGCCGGGGCCGGGCTCGAGCACGGTCATGCCCTCGCGGATGTAGGGGGCGAGCAGTTTTTCGGGGTTGAGCGACCAGCGGCGGAGCGGATTGAGGAGCAGAGGGCCCATCCACCAGGGGCAAACGCGTTGGGACATATCTCTGCCTTCTTTCGGATTGCTGGAGGGGGCGAGGACCGAAGCGAAGAGGGCTCGCTGGGAGTGTATACGCAGCGGCGCGGAAGGAGTTCGCAGATTTTTCTGAGAACGGGTCGGCGGGAATCCGCGGTGATTCTGTGGTCACCGGGTCCCGGCAGCGTGGGATGGCCTGTGGATTCCGGGGCCGCTGGGCCGGAATGGCAGGGCAAGAGGCGCGGTGAACCCATGCGACAATAAAGATGAATCGCTCATGAATTCATCAGCCGCAATGGCGCAGCACCCCACCACGCCAAATGCGGGCGCGTCGGCAAACGCGACGCCCCAGCCGGTGACCGTTACACCGGAGCTTCTGGCACAGCACAGCATCACACCCGACGAATACAAGCGGATTGAAACGGCGCTGGGCCGGACGCCGAGCCTGACCGAGCTGGGCATCTACAGCGTGATGTGGAGCGAGCACTGCTCGTATAAATCGTCGAAGGTGCATCTGCGGCGGCTGCCGACGCGCAGCAAGCTGGTGGTGCAGGGGCCGGGCGAGAACGCGGGCATCATCGACGTGGGCGATGGGTGGGCGTGCGCGTTCAAGATCGAGAGCCACAACCATCCTTCGTATATCGAACCGTACCAGGGTGCTGCGACGGGCGTGGGCGGGATTCTGCGGGATATCTTCACGATGGGCGCGCGGCCGCTGGCGGTGATGGACTCGCTGCGGTTTGGGCCGCTGGAGACGGGTCCGGGCGTGAGCGAGGAGCTGGTCCGGAAGAATCACTCGGTGGTCGAAGGCGTGGTGCACGGGATCGCGGGATACGGCAATTGCTTCGGCGTGCCGAACCTGGGCGGCGAGACGAAGTTCGAAGCGTGCTACTCGGGCAATCCGCTGGTGAATGCGTTTGCGCTGGGGCTGGTGAAGCGCGACCAGATTTTTTACGCGAAGGCGTCGGGCATCGGGAATCCGGTGATCTATGTAGGCGCGCGCACGGGACGCGACGGGATCCACGGCGCGACGATGGCGAGCGAAGAGTTCAAGGAAGGCTCGGAACAGAAGCGGCCGAATGTGCAGGTGGGCGATCCGTTCATGGAGAAGCTGCTGCTGGAGGCTTGTCTGGAAGCGATGGAGACGGGCGCAGTGGTGGGCATCCAGGACATGGGCGCGGCGGGGCTGACGAGCTCGAGCTGCGAGATGGGCGGGCGCGGCGGCGTGGGCATCGAGATGGATCTGGACCATGTGCCGCAGCGCGAGACCGGCATGACCGCGTACGAGATGATGCTGAGCGAGAGCCAGGAGCGCATGCTGCTGGTGGCCGAGCGGGGCCGCGAGCACGAGGTGCTGCGGGTCTTTGAGAAGTGGGGATTGGAAGGCGTGATCGTGGGCCGCGTGATCGAAGAGCCGCGGCTGCGCGTGGTGCATCACGGCGAGGTGATGGCGGATATTCCGAACGCGTCGCTGACGGACGAGTGTCCGCTGTACAACCGGCCGGTGGGGACGTGGGCGCGGCCGGAGCAGATCAAAGTGCCGCTCGATCCGCCGGCGCATGTGCTGGAAGAACTGAAGAAGCCGCGGGATTACACGGCGGATCTGAAGAAGCTGCTGGCGTCGGCGAACCTCTGCTCGAAGAGATGGGTGTACGAGCAGTACGACTCGATGGTGCAGACGAACACGGTGCAGGGCCCGGGCGGCGAAGCGGGCGTGATGCGGATCAAGGGGACGGGAAAGCCGGGGCATGAGCGCGGGCTGGCGATGGCGCTGGCGGGGAATGGGCGCTGGTGTTATCTCGACCCGAAATTGGGCGCGATGCATGCGGTGGCCAAGGCGGCGCGCAAGGTGGCATGCACGGGCGCGACTCCGGTGGCGGCGACGAATTGTCTGAACTTCGGGAATCCGGAGAAGCCGGAGATCATGGCACAGTTCTCGGCGGCGATCGATGGGATCGCGGAAGCGTGCACGGCTCTGGGGACGCCGATCACGGGCGGGAATGTGTCGCTCTACAACGAGACGAAGGGTGAGGGGATCTATCCCACGCCGGTGGTCGGGGTGGTGGGGATTCTGGAGGATGTGACGAAGGCCGTGCCGGCAGCCTTCCGGAAGGCGGGAGATGCGATTCTGCTGCTGGGCCGGATCGACGCCTATCAGGAGTCACGCGATTTCGTCAGGCAATTGGGCTCATCCGAATATGCTCGCGTCTGTTTGAGAGAACAGTGGGGCGCTCCTCCCGCACTCGATCTGTGGAATGAGGGACAGCTGCATCGAGCCCTCAAGGATGCTGTAGGATTCGATCTCCTGCGATCTGCCAGCGATATCTCCGACGGCGGATTGGCGGTGACGCTGAGCCGGGCTGCGATATCGAGCGGATTGGGATGCACAGTTACTATTCAGCGTTCCGGGCGTGTCCTTCCGGTCATCGAATTGTTCGGCGAGGAAGCGAGCTGGGTGGTTGCGACGTGCTCACCCGAAGATGAGCAACGTCTCCGTGATCTCGTGGAGGGCTATGGGCTGCTCGGCGCTCTGCAGATTGGCACGGTCGGAGGCGATTCAGTCCACGTTAGCCTCAATGGCGAACAACTCATATCAGCACCCGTTACTGACCTCAATTCTTGTTGGTCTACCGCGCTCGAATCCCTGCTCTCCGACGAGGTGATCGCGTGACTCGCCTCGTCTTCGAAGGCCTGCCCAACGCCGATTCCGGCTTTGAAAGGGCACGGCTTCAGCCGTGCCACAAATCCACTAACGAAAACGGGGCTTTAGCCCCTGAGGGAAACTCCGACGATCCCAAGCTTCGCGAGCATTGCGGCGTCGTCGCCATCCACGGCCATCCGGATGCTTCGCGGCAGGCGTATCTGGCGCTCTACGCCCTGCAGCATCGCGGGCAGGAATCGGCGGGGATTGCGACGGCGGACGGCAAGACGCTGTCGAACATCAAAGGCATGGGCCTGGTGAGCGAAATCTTCACCGACGATGTGATCGCTCGTCTCAAAGGCGACATGGCCATCGGGCACACGCGCTACTCGACGACAGGCGACTCGGCGCTGCTCAATGCACAGCCGATCCGCGTGGAGTCGACCAAGGGGCTGATTGCGATTGCGCATAACGGGAACCTGGTGAACCTGGGGAATCTGCGGGTGCATCTGGAGCGCAAGGGCGCGTTTTTCCAGACGACGTCGGATTCGGAAATCATCGTGCAGCTGATCGCGCACTCGAAGGCGACGACCCTCGTCGATGCGATTGCCGATTCGCTGCGGCAGGTGGAGGGCGCGTTCTCGATCGTGATGATGACGCGGGACCGGGTGTTTGCGGCGCGCGATCCGCACGGGTTCCGGCCGCTGTCGATGGGGCGGATCGTGAATCCCGACGGACCGGACACGATTGTGTTTGCGTCGGAGACGTGCGCGTTCGATCTGTTGCGCGCGAAGTACGAGCGCGATGTGGCGCCGGGCGAGCTGGTGATGGTGAGCGCCGATGGCGTCACGTCGCGGCAATACGCGCAGGCGCAGCAGTCGAGCTGCATCTTCGAGCACGTGTATTTTGCGCGGCCGGACAGCATGATCTACGGGCGCTGGGTGCAGGAGAGCCGCGAGGAGATGGGGCGGCAGCTGGCACGCGAGTCGCATGTCCCGGCGGATTTGATTGTGCCGGTGCCGGACTCGGGGGTGACGGCGGCAATTGGATACGCGGCGGAGAGCGGCGTGCCGTTTCGTTTTGGGTTGATCCGCAACCATTATGTGGGGCGGACGTTCATCCAGCCGGAGCAGCGGGTGCGGGATTTTGGAGTGAAGCTGAAACTGAATCCGGTGCGGAATCTGCTGGCGGGGCGGCGGATCATTCTGATCGACGACTCGATCATTCGCGGCACGACGAGCCGGAAGATTGTGCGCATGGTGCGGCAGGCGGGCGCGAAGGAAGTGCATCTGCGCATCAGCTGTCCGCCGACGATTTCGCCGTGCTTCTATGGCGTGGATACGCCGCGCAAGTCGGAACTGATTGCGGCGAACAACACGATCGAGGAGATTCGGCGGTTCATCGAGGCCGATTCGCTGGCGTATTTGTCGCTGGATGGATTGCGTCACGCGTGCGACGGCGGCGAGGGGAACAAGTATTGTGTCGCGTGCTACACGGGCGAGTATCCGACGCAGTGGGTGGATGTCGAGGATATTTTGCCGGCTGCTGCGGTTGTGGGCTAGCGTTCTCTCTTCTTCCATTCCGGATTTTCATCGCGCAACCTGAACATCCTGTGTTGCTTCTCAATGCTGCAGAAGGGAGAATAGTTGTATGGCAACGAAGAAAAGTTCCTCGAAGAAGTCATCAGGCAAGAAGTACGGCGCGACGGCGCAGAAGAAAGTCGCGCGCACGATGCGGGAGAAGAAGAGCGGCACGCTGAAGAGCGGGCGCAGCGGCAAGAAGGTGACGAGCCGCAAGCAGGCCATCGTGATCGGGCTGTCGGAGGCGCGCAAGGCGGGCGCGAAGGTTCCGAAGAAGAAGTCGGCGGCAAAGAAGAGCAGCGCGAAGAAGTCGTCTGCAAAAAAGAGCAGCGCCAAAAAGTCGTCGAAGAAAAAGTAGACGCCGCACACGCGGAGTTGGTTTTGGGCTCGGAATCTGCAATGGGTTCCGGGCCATAGTTTTCCCGGGCCGGGTCTTCCTGCTACCTTCAATTTGTACCTGTCATGACCCAAGGCTCTTCGGAAATATCTGCTCAAAGGTTCGTTCGTGCCTGTTTGCGCCAGCCGGTGGATCGTACGCCGGTGTGGTTTCTGCGGCAGGCGGGGCGCTATATGCGCGAGTACATGGAAGTGCGTCGGCACCACTCGCTGGTGGAGATCTGCAAGCGGCCGGAACTGGCGGCGGAGGTGACGATCACGGCGGCGGAGAAGCTGGACGTGGATGCGGCGATCATCTTTGCCGATCTGCTGCTGCCGCTGGAGTCGATGGGGCTGGATTTCGAGTTCCAGGCGGGCGAAGGCCCGGTGATCCACAAGCCGCTGCGAACGGCGGCGGACATCGACGCGCTGGTGACGACGCGGGCAGCGGAACTGAGTTATGTGGGCGATGCGATCCAGAAGGTGGTGGCGCATTTCCACGGGCGGCTGGGGATGATCGGGTTCTGCGGCGCGCCGTTCACGCTGGCCAGCTACATGATCGAGGGCGGCGGGTCGCGGAATTACATCGAGACGAAGAAGCTGATGTACCGGCAGCCGGATGCGTGGCGCAAGCTGCTGGACAAGCTGGTAGTGGTGCTGAAGGAATTTGCGGCGCAGCAGGTGGCCGCGGGCGCGGATGTGATGCAGATCTTCGACAGCTGGGCGGGCGCGCTGGCGATTCCGGATTATCGGGAGTTCGTGCTGCCGGCGACGAAGACGCTGGTGCGCGAGGTGCAGGCGCTGGGCGTGCCGGTGATTTATTTCGGCGTGGACACGGCGAGTCTGCTGCCGGCCATGCGCGAAGCCGGCGCGGACGTGCTCGGGCTGGACTGGCGGACGCCGCTGGACAAGGCGTGGCGGGAGCTGGATTATTCGTGCGCGGTGCAGGGGAATCTGGATCCGATTACGTTGTTTGCGGAGCCGGAGCTGATCGGCACGCGGGTGCGGGGAATTCTGGATGAAGCAGCGGGACGGCCGGGGCACATCTTCAATCTCGGACATGGGATCGTGCCGGGCACGCCGGTGGAGAATGTGCAGGCGGTGGTGAAGTTCGTCCGCGAATATGGGCCGGAGGTGCGGCATGGCTGATGCGGTGCTGCTGCTGGCGCACGGGACGCCGGATGTGGTGGAGGAGATTCCGGAGTATCTGATGCGGGTGACGCGCGGGCGTCCGCTGCCGGAAGAGGCGGTGAAGGAGGTCGCGCATCGATTTGCGGAGGTCGGCGGGAGTCCGCTGACGCGGCTGACGCTGGAGCAGGGACGGCTGCTGGGCGAGGAACTGCGGATGCCGGTGTATGTGGGCATGCGCAACTGGAAGCCGTACATCGCGGATGTGATTGCGCAGATGCGCGGGGATGGCGTGACGCGGGCGGTGGTGATTTGCCTGGCGCCGCAGAATTCGCGCACGAGCGTGGGGCTGTATCGGAAGGCGGCGTTCGACGCGGCGGGCGAGGCGCTGGAGCTGCGGTTCGTGCAGGACTGGGCGGAGCATCCGGAATTGATTGCCGGATTTGCGGAGCGGCTGACGGCGACGCGGGAGGCGTTTGGGAAAGAAGTGGGCGCGCCGGTGCCGGTGCTGTTCACCGCGCACAGCGTGCCGTGCCGGACGATTCTTTCCGCGCCGCAGACGGAAGGCAGGGCGACGGCGGAAGCGCCGGATCCGTATCCGGTGGAGGCGAAGACGACGGCGCGGCTGGTAGCGGAGCGCGTGGGCCTCAAGCCGGAGCAGTGGTGGTTTGCCTTCCAGAGCCAGGGGATGTCGGGCGGGCCGTGGATTGGACCGACGGTGGAGGAGACGCTGACGGCGCTCGATCAGCAGGGCGTGAAGAATCTGGTGATCCAGCCTGTTGGGTTTCTGTGCGATCACGTGGAGATTCTGTACGACATCGATGTGGCGTTTCGGGAGTATGCCGCGGGGCTGGGCATGACGATTCGGCGGCCGGAGTCGCTGAACGATGCGCGGCGGCTGACGCTGGCGCTGGCGGATCTGGCACGGACGGGGCTGGGTTGAGGGGGAAGAGCGAGTGGTGGGGCGAGTGGTGCAACGAGCAGGTGGGGCGCGATTGACGGCGAGCCGATCGGTCCGTTGAGGCGCTGGATTGTCCGGATTTCCGGCGCTCGCCGCGAATGAAGCGCATCAGAATAAGCGGAAGCGAGAGAGCGGAACTATGAAGACCTGGCAGAAGCTTGCTCTGATTGTGGTGCCGGCGATTTTGATCGCGGCGATCGGTATCTGGCGGATCAATGTGGCGCGGAATCGGTCGAGCGCGGTGCCGAAGCCGCCGCAGGAGACGCACCTGAGCGACGAGCAGATGGTGCAGCCGCGCAAGCTGTTCATCGACGATCTGAAGTCGGCGAAGGATCTGATCGGGAAACCGGTGTGGGTGCAGGCGGGATATGAGCTGGCCTACTACCCGTACACGGGGCATCGCGTGGATTTCGCGCACAAGGTGGGCGTGCTGCCGAGCGTGCAGCGGCTGGACGTCAGGGACATCGTCGAAGAGAAAGTGCCGGCGAACGTGGAGACGCGGATTCCGCGTGGGAGCGCGCAGGCGTTTGCGGTGTTCACGATGCCGGGCGACGCGAAGGAGTATGCCACGGCGGTGGGGACCATTCAGGGAAGCGATTCGACCTGGTACTGCGACAACGTGTTCTACTACGACGATCCGCACCAGATGTACAACTTCTGGCCGACGAGTTTGTGGCAGGCGATCGAGGCGCATACACCGAAGCCGGGGATGACGGAGCTGGAGACGGCGATGGCGGTGGGCGTGATGCAGCAGTCGAACTCATCGGACTACGGGAACCGGACGGTGTATTACAACGCCGGACCGAAGCGCTGGGCGGTGACGTTCGAGAATGACAAGGCCACCGATGTGCAGCAGCAGCCGGCGGCCGGTGGGAACCGTTAGACCGAGCCGGGAGCCCGAGCCTGAAGCGGATCCAACTGCGAGCCGGTTTGCCGGCGTCGCTTCGCCTCACGCATCTTCGGAGAAGCGGATGGGCGGGCCGAGGAAGCGGTTGCGCAGCATCGCGAGCCATCCCCCAAACAAAGACGGTGCGGGCGGAGCGTACGTCGCCAGGGGCGCGGGCGGGCGGGGCGCGGACTTCCTGTCTGGCTTGCGGTTCAGCATCCTTGCGGGAACGGCGGGGGGATCGGGCGGAGGGTTCTGCACGACCGACGCGAGCGCGCACTGGCGCAGATAGGCCGAGACGGTGATTCCGCGGTCGGCGGCGCACTTCCCGATGCGGCGCTCTTCGGAGGGCGAAAAACGCGTGGTGATGCGGCGGCTGCGGTCCGGAGCCGGCTTCTTCCCTGGGGCGAGAGCGGCTTTGGGCTGCTGCACCGTGGTGGCCAGGATCTGGCTGAACCGAGGACGCTTCGAGTGGCTGGGCCGCGGCTTCGAGGGCAGGGCGGGAGGGTCGCGACGGGGCTGTGCGGGCAAGAGGGGCGCGCCTTTGAGGGCGGGCTGAAGGATGCCGGACCGGACGGCGGCGGGTGTTGGCTTCGGACGGGGCCTGGGTGCCGGCGCCGATGGGGTGGCGGCCTTTGCGGGACTGACGGTGGGGGAGGGTGAAACGGGAGTCTTTGCGGCGGCTGGTTTTGCGGCTCGTGGGGTTGGCGTCCGGCGCTGGGGTTGATGGCGAGTGGAGAGCGCGGCCGGCGGCAGATCAACAAAGGCGCGCGCGGGAGGGTCGGGCAAGGGGGCTGCGGTTGTCTCGTGGGGCGGGTTGGGCCTGGGTTTTCTTGCTGCGGGCACCGGTTTGGGGGGCGAGGTTGGCCTGGGAGTTTGCGGGAGCGGCGCGGACGAAGTGGCGGCCTGAAACGACGATGGCGCGGCTCTTAACGCGATCACGGGTTCGGTTGCAGGGATGGTGGGGAGATTCGTGACCCAGTCGGGCAGGTTCTCTTCAGCTTCGGGGGGATCGGGCTGGGGTGGGGCTGGAGTTTTTGGGCGAGGGGCCGGGTTGCGGCGTGGGGTGCGGGCCGCCTGGCGCTCGCGATGCTGGCGGACGGCTTCCTCGTAGGGGATCTCGCGAATGCCTTCGACGGGATGGCCGTTCGCATGGGCCTTGCCATTGCCGTTGGGCGGCGGGTTCTTGCCGGCCCAGGTGTGGAAGCGGCCGAGAATGGCGTGAAGGTCCTCGGGGGTCGATCCGGGCTGCATGGGAGATCCTCCACTGCGAGGGTAGAAGGGAGCGGGGTGGACGCGAGAGGAAAGATGAGGGATTTCACAGGGGCTTTCCGGCATTGGTAATGCAGAGAGGCGGGTTTTCCATTTTGGAACGTTGGGGTTATGGGGCTCGATTGGCGGAGCTATCTCTCAGGGGCTAAAGTCCGCATCGTTTTGGGCGGTTTTCGGCATGGCTGAAAGCCATGCCCCTTCACTTTTTCGTGGCGAAGGGGAGATTTGGGGTACGGAAATCTTTGCCGGCGGATGACGGTCCAGGAGTGACGTTGCGCGGCTGAAGCCGGGTGAGATTGCGTGCGGAGGTTTCGCCGGGTTGAAACCCGGCGCTTCTACCCCCGTGCCGCTGGCGCGGCACTGAGGTGAATTGGATTCGTAGCTGGATTGGCGGCAAGTCGTGGCGTCAGCCGGTGTTGCGGAGGCCGGCGGCGATGCCGCTGATGGTGACGGCGATGGCACGGTTGACTTCGTCGGTATCTTCGCCGGCCCGCTTGCGGCGGAGGAGGTCGACCTGGATGAGGCTCATCGGGTCGACGTAGGGGTTGCGCAGGACGATGGAGCGGGCGAGGACGGGGTTGGACTGCAGCAGATCGCGCTGGCCGGTGACGGCGAGGATGGCGTCGCGAGTGCGCTCGAATTCGGCTTTCAGCATTCCGTAGACGCGGTCGCGGAGGCCGGCGTCGGGAACGAGCGAGGCGTAGAGCGAGGCGATGCCGAGATCGGCTTTGGCAAGGGCCATCTCGACGTTGCGGACGACGTCAGTGAAGAGCGGGAAGTCGCCCATCATCTCCTGAAGGAGCGGGAGGCCGCCGGGCTGCTGGAGGAATTCCGCGAAGGCGGTACCGACGCCGAACCAGGCCGGGACGAGCAGGCGGCTCTGCGTCCAGCCGAAGACCCAGGGGATGGCGCGGAGGTTCGAGAAGGAGATTTGTCCGGGGCGGCGCGAGGGGCGGGAGCCGATGCGGGCGTGCTCGAGTTCGGCAACGGGGGTGGCGATTTCGAAGTAGTGGAGGACTTCCGGGTCCTCCAGGATGTGCTTGCGGTAGCCGGCGTACGACGTTGCGGAGAGTTGGCTGAAGGCGTCTTCCCACGATGGCTTGAGGACGCCGGAGTAGCGGGCGCCGGGGAGCAGCGCGTTGGGGCGGGCGAGGGCGTCGAGCGAGGCGGCGATCATCAATTCGAGATTGCGCTCGGCGAGGACAACGTCGGAGTACTTCCAGTTGAGGACTTCGCCCTGCTCGGTGATGCGAATCTCACCGTCGAAAGCGCCGATGGGCTGCGCATAGATGGAGCGGTGCGTGGGGCCGCCGCCGCGGCCGACGGTGCCCCCGCGGCCGTGGAAGAGGCGGAGACGGATGCCGCATTCGTGGGCGACGTCGTGGAGGGCGCGGTGGGCGCAGAAGATTTCCCACGTGCTGGTGAGCATGCCGCCGTCTTTGTTGGAGTCGGAGTAGCCGAGCATGACTTCCTGGGTGTTGTTCCAGGAGGCGAGGAGCTTTTTGTATCCGGGCGAGGTCCAGAGCTCGCGGCAGATGCGCGGGGCATTGCGCAGGTCTTCGATGGATTCGAAGAGAGGGACGGGCATCACGCCGGGGTCGCTGCCGCGGCCGGCGACTTCGACGCCGCCCAGACGCGCGAGCCAGAGGACGGCGGTGATGTCGTCGATGGAAGACGCGCCGCTGATGACGTACTGGCGGATGCCTTCGGGGCTGCAGCCTTTTTTGATTTCGGCGATGACGCGGAAGGTCTCGATGACGTCGCGGGTTTCGGGACTAAGAGCTGAGGGGGTTGCTGTGGCGTCTTTCGCGGGTCCGGATTCGCGCGACCAGGCGGAGGATTCCTCCAGCGCTTTGCGGTGGATGCGCGCGTGCTGGCGGATGTCGAGGGTGTGGAGATGGAGGCCGAAGGTGCGGACCAGCAGCAGCAGCGGATCGATGAGGGTTTCGGCGAGGCGAAGGCCCTGGTTGGCGGCGAGGGAGCGGCGGACGATGCTGAGGTCTTCGAGGAAGTCGG
>JBKICP010000117.1:0-9905 GCA_046567085.1 Acidobacteriota bacterium | reverse complement strand
TGTGAACGGTCAGTCGGGCATTCTGGTGGTAGTCCATCTGGTCTCCTGAGTCGCAGAGTCTTCGCAAACCCAGCTTCCCAGTTCTCGGTCAGATGGACAACCTATTGAAACCTCACAGCTAGCCGTTCCCTGCCCATCCCGAATCCAATCCCAGCGCCTCAGCTCCAGTTTCGGCCGGGAAACGGCCCTTCGTTCTGATCCCACACCATCGCGTCAAAGCGGTGCGTCCCGCGGAAACCCAGCCATTCGTAAAGAGAAACCGCCCGCCGGTTCGACGCGGTGACCGTCAGCGTCAGCAGGCTGAATCCCCTCTTCCTCAGCCCGCGCGCGCACTCGAGCATGAGCAGGTGGCCAAGCCCGCGGCCGCGGTGCTGCGGCGCAATACAGATCTGCGTCACGTGCCCCACATCGTCGCGGACCCGCGAGCACAGCAGCAGCCCCGCCAGTTCGGTCGTCCCGCGCTCCACCAGCGTCAGAGACGCATCGGCGTCGAAGTACCCGCAACCGGGGAAGCGAACAATGTTATGCAGAAAGCGCTGCGACCCGGCCACCGTCCTGTACTGCTCGTTGATGTGGCTGTCCAGGTGCCCCCGATACGCGGTGGAGATCAGACGCGCAGCGGCGCTCAGGTCGATCTCCGTCCAGCGGCGCACTTCCATCTCCGGAGGAAGCGCCACGGCGGTCCGGGCAGCGGTTCCATCCTGAGGCGCCTCGCTGGGACCCGGCTGCAGAGGCCACTCCATAAACACGCGCTCATGGACTTCGAAACCAGCCCCTTCAAACACCCGCTGGTGAACGCCATGCGGGTGCAGCAGCAGTTGTGACTCGATGCGCGTCACGCCCGGCGTGCTCTTCAGCATCTCCAGCAGCCGCAACAGCAGTTCGTTGCGGATCTCGGCCGTCGCCTCCTCCGCATCGCCCGAAGGACTCCGGGCCGCGATGCCCTCGCGGCCGGCCATGGCAAATACATCGCCGATAACCGCCTTGTACCCCTCGTAAACGCAGAAGATATAACCCGCGATGCGCCCATTCTCAACCGCCACATAACCAGGAAGGACCCGAGAATCCAGATATTGCAGCAGTAATTCGGCCGAGCCTCGATAATCCCAGTGCAGCCGCTCGCTCCACACCCGGCTTTCCTCATCCAGCAGCGGGCGCAGATTCCCGGCCGAGAAATGACGCAGGTCCAACAGTTCGAACTGGAGTGCGGAACTCATCCTGTCTGCATCGCCGCCGGATCGCCTTCAAGGCCGCCCGATGCATCTCCTCCGTGCTTCACCGCAAATCAAGCCTCACCGCCCCGGAACCTGCTTCGGCGACTGGCTGGCCATAACTTCATAAACGACGAGCTTCTGGGCCGGATAAGTGAAGAGCGGATCGTATTGCCTTCCCGCCAGTTGTCGATGAAGCTCACCTGCACATGGAACTTCGGATAGACACGCCTGCGAAATCACCAAAAGGTGTTGCCTTTCCGGAATCCCGTCCCGCAGCGTACCCCCCGCAAACTGCGGCCCCTTGCCCGGAATCCGCGGATCGATCACCTCGAATTCCAGCCTGACTCCCGGTTTCCAGCGCGCCCGCATGGCTTCGAAGTCCGCCGCGTTCAGGACGGGCTGCCCGTTCACTGCCACCAGATCGTCCCCGATCAGTCGATTCACACCCATCTCTTCGATCGACGATCCCTCTTTCACCTCATCGATCACCACGCCGTGCGGACCCGTCCCGTCCGGCGGTGGATCGCTCACTGAGATGCCAACATCGTAATTCACGGTGCGCTCGTTGCGATAGAAAGAAAGACCGTACTGTACATCCCTCCGCACCCGGAATACCGCCACAATCCCCGGCGACGGGCTGATCTGGTCCAGGATTTGCGCCAGCGGACGCGCCGAATATGTCATGTCCATCAAAGTGATGTTGTGCTTGGTATTGGGCAGCGGACCAATCCCAAACACCGGGCCCACCCCAAAGATATACAGCAGCAGAATCACCATCGGCGTCATGGTGGCAATCCGCAGACGCTTCAGCCCGAAGTGCGCCACGGTGATCAGAATGAAAACCACCGTCGCCAGCCCCACCATACCCGCGGCCACAATCGCCACCGTAGGCGGAACCTCTTCAGGATTGTGCAGATGCAAGGGCATCAGCAGCACAAACATGCTCAGGATCCCGGTGAGCACGGCGTGCAGCAGCAGCAGCCAGGGTTTGAGCCCCCGGTTGCGAATGCGGTTCAGATAGTCCCCCGCCAAAATCGTCAGCGGCGGAACCGCGGGCAAAACGTACCCCGGTAACTTCGACTCGGAAAACGAGAAGAAGACGATCGGCACCAGCGCCCACAGCACCAGAAACTCCGGGAACGCATCCCCCGCCCGGCCGTGCCCGACATAGAGCACCTTGGCCCGCCGTGCCTTCCATTCGTTGATCGAGCCCCCGATCGCATCCACGAACGCCGTAACGGCAATAACCGCCCACGGCGTCAGCCCCAACAGCATCACCGGCACGTAGTACCACATCGGGTGGTAGTGCTCGAAACGGTTGGTCGCGAACCGTTCCAGATTATGTTCGAGGAAAAAGATGCGCAGGAACGACGGATTGCGCAACTGCACCTCAACGAACCACGGCAGCACCATGGCGAAATACAGCACCATCCCCGGCCACCACAGACTGCGCCGGAACAGCGACCATTCCCGGCGCAACCCGGCAAAAATGCCGATGATCACCAGCGCCATCAGGGGCGCCACCGGCCCCTTCGCCAGCGTCGCCGCACCCACGAAGAAGTAGATGTCGAAAAGCCAGAACTTGCTGTTGGTCTCGTACCAGGCATACCAGCCCAGCATCCCAATACAGAACGGCGCCGCCAGCTGCATGTCCGTGGACGCGCCACGCGCAAAGCTCAGGATCGCCGCCGAACAGGCCGTGATCAGCGCCGCGTCCAGCTGCCCGCCGTTGCGAAATCGCCGGATGTGCAGGTAGATCAGCACCACCAGCATGAACGCAAAGCTGGCCGAAGGCAGCCGCGCCGACCAGTCGTGCACCCCAAATTCGCGGAAGGCAAACATCGCCCGCCAGTAGTAGAGAGCGGGCTTTTCCAGCCATGGATGCCCCCACAGTACCGGGGTCACGTAGTCGTGGCGGGCCAGCATTTCGCGAGCCACCTGCGCGTAGCGCGGCTCGTCGGCTCCCACCAGGCCCAGGCCGTCGCCGCCAAAGATCGGCACCAGCCCGTAAAACAGAAAGAACGCCGTCATGCAGAACAGCGTCACCGCTTCTGTGATTTCACCCGCGGCAGGAAATCTCGACCGCAATCGGGCGAGCATCCCCCGCTTCCCTTTTCCGCCCCCCGCAGCCGTCGCCTGCGACGGGTCGCCGGAAGCAACGGAACGCTCTGAAGAGGCGCTGCCGGTGCCGTCCCCGGAACTTGGTCTGGTTTTCACTGAATCTTGTGAAATCTCGGTCACGTTCTCGTGGGTGTTCGATCCGGTGTGGAAGCCACGATTTCTGCAGGTTCGAAATCCGCTCCAGGACACAATGCGCAGAGCCGGTCAGACCTGAGGCACAAATGCAGCACAACTGAGTCAGCCTAACAGATTCCGGCCCGATTCTTCCTGCGCTGCCGCTCCCCCGGGAACCATGGTCATTAGCTCCTGACGCATGATCTCCAGAATCTTCTCCGTCGCCTCGCGCAGCGGCCCCGCCATCGTGCACCCGCCCGCGTGCAGATGTCCGCCGCCTCCCAGCCGCGAAGCGATGCGCGCCACATCGAGATTCCCCTTGCTGCGCAGCGAGAGCCGAACCCGCCGTTCGGGCAGTTCGCGCAGCAGCACCGCTCCCTCCACCCCGGCAATGCCAATCGCATAGTTGACAATGCCTTCGCAGTCCTCTTCCGCTGCCCCGGTGCGGGTCATATCCTCGCGGGTCACCCACAGCCAGGCGAGCCGCCCTTCACGCCGCAGATTCGAAAGCGCCGCCCCCAGCAGCAGCATCTTCGACAGCGGATTGGAGAAATACACCTCGCGCGCGATGCCGGCCGGATCGGCTCCCCGCCCCACCAGTTCGCGCGCCATCTCAAACGCGTGCGCATCGGTGCCCTCGTAGCAGAACGACCCCGTGTCCGTCAGCACGCCCGCATAGAGACAGGTCGCCATCGGCGGCGTCACCTCGGCCCCGGCAGCCAGCGCCAGCCGATACACCATCTCGGCCACCGCACAGGCGCCGGTGTCGATCCAGTTCACATCCGCAAAGGCGTGGCCGGTCGCGTGGTGATCGATGTTCACCAGAAAACGCCCCTCCAGCCCGCCCAGACGCGAGCGCTGAACGCCATCGCACTCCAGCAAAATCACCGCGTCGTACTCGCCCTCGATGCGGTTCACATGGCGGATCAGTCCCGCACAGGGCAGACCCCGGTAGATCAGCGGAACCGGATCGGCCGAGAACATCTCCGCCTTCTTCCCCAGCTGATCGAGCAACAAGCCGCAACCGAGCATCGCTCCGACGGCGTCCCCATCGGGGCGCGCATGCGAACAAATGGCGAAGAGACGCCCGCCCCGGATCACCTCGAGAACCGGCTGGAGTCCTTCCTCGGAACCGTAGCGCGCAGCGCCCTCCTGGTTTTCGTCGTGCCGTAGCGGGATGTCCTGTCCGGCGGCCATCAGCCTTTCCTGTGCTCCCGGGATCCTTCACCCGGCAAAGCCGGCGAAGGCGCCGCACCTTCCGCCTTGGCGCCCTGCGACCGCAGGCGCGCCTTCCGCTTGCGGCCCAGCAGCTCGTCGATGCGCGCCTTCATCTTTTCCGAACGGTCGATGTGGAAGGTCAGCTCCGGCACAAAGCGCACGCCCATCCGCTCCAGCAGTTCATGCCGGATATAGCCGCGCGCCGCCATCAGCCCCTCCAGCGTATCGGCCTCTTCCGCTGCGCCGCCGTCCACGGTGACGTAGATCAGGGCAGACTTCCCCCCAGGGTTCACCACCACCTGGCTGACGTACGCGAAACTGATGCGCGGATCGGAAAGCTCGCCTTCGATCATGGCGCCGATTTCCTCGCGCAGGGTTTCGGCGACGCGCTCCTGGTGATATTTTCGTCCGCGCTGTTCCGGCATGCCCCTCACTCCCTCAACCCGCCTGCAGAAAGTGCCGCAGATACGGATGAAAACCCTTGAGAATATCAGACCGGACGGGGCAGGAGTCGGCAGGCTCCGTTGAAGGGCAAATTTGTAACCGTCGGCGATCAGCCCAAAAGGGACGTCCGAAGACATCCCCCTTTGTGGTCTCGGACTGCTCGCCCAGGCTGCTTCTACTTTGCGGTCTTCTTCCCCTGGTTCGCAATGATCATACCGGCAATCTTGCTGTAAGTAGCCGCCGGAACGATCCCCTTGGTCTTGAGCTGCGTCTTGTTAGCGTAAGGACGGCCGGCAATGATCTTCTGCGCATAAGCATCACCAATACCCGGGAGTGCCTTGAGCTGATCGGCGCTGGCCGTGTTGATGTCCAGCAGATTAGTGGCAGCTTTCCCGGCAGCCGCGGCCGACGTAGCCGGTTTAGTACTGGGTTTTACCTGGGCGACGGCGCACGCCGGCAACAGGCTGAACAGCGAGCACGCCGCCAGAGTCAGAAGAGCGGAACCAATGCGTGGGATTTTCATGGGATTTTCCTTTCTGTCCTGAAACGTTGCGGAGAACAGGGGGTGGCTCCGTTGTGATCCTGCGCCGAGGGCATGGAGTGAACAACGGACCAGAGCCCCTGCCGCGCGGCTCCCCCGGTATATATGCCCCCGCCCCATTGCGCAAGCAGATTATCCGGAGATAAACCCTGAAGACTGGACCGTTTCTCCGCCCGCAGCGCCTCAGATCACCCGCAGCACCACCACCGTCTCGTCGTCGAACCGGTCGCGCTTGCCCTGGAAGCGCCCCACGTCCGTCAGGATGCTCTCGGCCAGCCGCGAGGCCGACTTATGATGATGCTTCTTCACCGTCGCCACCAGGCGGTCCGTCCCGAACATCTCTCCGGCGGAATTCTGCGCGTCCACAATCCCATCGCTGAAGAAAATCACCGAGTCGCCCGGTTGAGTGGAGATACTGAACTCCTCCCAGGTGGCGTTCGGAAACATCCCCAGCGGGAAGCCTTCCGCCTTGATCGTCTCGATCTCCTCGCCACGGCAGAACAAGGGCTGCACCGACCCTCCGTTGGCAATCTGGATGGTCAGGTTTTCGTCGTTCCACACACCGAAAAGCATCGTCACGTACTGCGAGTCGAGCCTGCGCTCCTGCAGCGCGTCGTTCAGCGTCCGCAGCATCTCCGAAGGCGAAAGATGGCGGTTCGCCACCGAACGCATGATGCCGCTCACCAGCGCGGCATACAGCGCGGCCGGCGCCGCCTTGCCGCTCACGTCGCCCAGGGCGATCGCGCTGCGGTTCGTGTCGTATTGCAGGAAGTCGTACAGGTCGCCGCCAATGGTGCGCGCGGGCAGAAACCGCGCCGAGAACTCCGCCCGCTTGTGCTGCGGCTTCGCCGGCGGCAGCAGACGCAGCTGGACCTCCCGTGCCATCGACAGATCCCGCTCCAGTCGCTGCTCCTGCTGCGTCACCCGCTGGTAGAGCTGCGCGTTTTCCAGCGCAATAGCGATCTGTGCCGCCAGCGTCGTGATCGCCCGCTCGTGATCCTCCGTGAAGTAGTGCAGGCGGCTGTGCTCAATGTCCAGCACCCCGATCGCCGTCCCCTTGTAGATCAGCGGTACCGTCATCTCCGAGCGCGTCTCCGGGTTCACCATGTGGTAGCGCGGATCCTTGCGCACGTCCGCCACGTGAATCACGCGTTTTTCGCGGATCGCCGCTCCCACCAGCCCGCGCTCGATCGGAATCGTCGTGCCGATCACCTCGGCATTCTCCGCCAGCCCCAGCACCGAACTGGGCGGAGCCAGTTGCTGCATGATCGGCGGCGCCGAATCCCAGATCGTCCGCTTCGGCTCCGCCTGGCTCTCCGGCTCCTTTTCCTTTCCCTCGGAACGGTGCGTGAAACGAATCGAGAGCCGGTTCACCAGCATCTGGTCGCGCTCGTTCACCAGCCACACGGAGAACATCTGATAGTCGATAATCCGCCGCACCAGCTGCGCCACCCGATGCAGCAGTTCATCCGGATCGAGGATCGACGTAATCTCGCGACTGATCTCGTTCAGCACCTGCAGCGTCTGCGCCTGCCGCGCCACCCGCGTGTAGAGCCGCCCGTTTTCAATCGCCCCCGCGATCCGCGATGCCGTCAATGTCAGCAGATGCAGGTGCTCCTGCTTGAAGTAGTTCAGCTGCTCGGCCTGGATATCGATCACGCCGATCATCCGGTTCTTGGTGATCAGCGGCACCGCCAGTTCGGAACGCACCTCGGGATTTGCGTTGATGTAATTGGCCGCCTTGCTGACGTCGTTGATCAGCATCGGATTGCGCGACTGTGCCACCTCGCCGACAATCCCCTGCCCCATCCGGATGCGCATCCGCTCGATCTCCGGCTTATGGCCGATCTGAAAGCGCATGCGCAGGTCGTTGGTGCGGTCGTTATACAAAAGGATCGCGAAGATCCGGTAGTCGATCACCGCGCGCACCAGCGAAGCGGTCCGCTCCAGCAGGGTTTTCAGGTCAAGGGTGGTATTCAGCGTGTCCGCCAGGCGGACCAGAAACTCCGTCTGCAGCGGATCCACCTGCACCTGGCCGGAGCGCTGTGAAGCCTCCGCAGAGACGGGCCGGTAATCGCCCTCCCACACGTGCTCTGCCGGATTCTGCTGGGGATCTTCGCTCACAACTCTCCTGACGCAGGACGGCCGCGTTCGCACCTGGCCATGTCGTCGAACCTTGTCATGATACGGGGTTTTCGTCGGGTGTGCGTGTGCTTGCGGGAACCGCCGGAGCGCATCGCCGGAACCCGCGCACATACCAGGCGGCAGCTCCCTCAGGCGCTTTTCAGTTCCCCAACAATCGCCACGCTCCCGCTCGTGCCCAGGCGGCAGGCGCCGGCTTCCAGCATGCGCTTTGCATCGGCCAGACTGCGTATTCCCCCCGAAGCCTTGACCCCGCAACGGCCGCCGGCCACGCCACGCATCATCGCAACATCTTCCGCCGTGGCGCCCCCTTTGGAGAAGCCCGTACTCGTTTTGATGTAGTCCGCACCGGCCGCAATCGCCAGCTCCGAAGCTCGGAGCTTTTCTTCCACCGAGAGAAGGCAGGTTTCAAGAATGACCTTCACGATCCCGCCGCCGTCGTGCACCACCTGAACGACACCCTGGATCTCCTGCGCCACGGCCTGGTTTTCGCCCGACTTCAGCAGCCCCAGGTTGATCACTATGTCCACATCGTGGACTCCGATCCGGACCAGCGCCGCTGCTTCTTCCCGCTTCGTCGTTCCCAGCGAGGCTCCCAGCGGAAATCCCGCCACTGCGCCCACCAGAACCCCGGTTCCCGCCAGCTCCGCGTAGGCCAGTGCCGCCCACGTCGGATTCACCATGGCGCACCCAAACCCATGCTCGGCCGCTTCACGGCACAAACGAAGCACCTGTTCCTGCGTGGCGTCCGGCTGCAGCAGGGTGTGGTCGATCACCGCTGCGAGATTCTTTCTCGAAGAGAGGGCCCGCCCTGCGAACCCCTCCGCATCAAACCCGGCAATTTCCTGTTCCTCATCCTCATCGACGAGGTGCATTGGTGTCATGGAGGGCAACTCCTTTCAGCCCGCCGATAGTTCGGGCGCATCCGGAGGCATCAGACAAATATCCGGCAGGTTCCGGTAGCGCTCCGCGAAATCCATCCCATACCCAATAACAAACTCATTGGGGATGGTGAATCCCACATAATCGGCATCGATTTTTTCCACCCGCCGCGAAGGCTTGTCCAGCAATGCGGCGATACGGAGGGTTTTTGGCTGGTGCTGCTCGAACAGGCCGCGCAGAAAATTCAGCGTCAGGCCGGTATCGAGAATGTCTTCGACGATGATGACGTTCTTCCCCTCAATCGGGTTGTCCAGATCCTTGATCAGTTTCACGGCTCCGCTCGTGCGGGAGCCCTTCCCATAACTGGACACCGCAACGAAATCGAAGGTGTTATCGACTGAGATGCTGCGGGCCAGATCGGCCAGGAAAATGGCTGCGCCCTTCAGGACTCCGACGAGAACAATCTTCTCGCCGGCGTAATCCCGATCGATCTGACGGCCCATCTCCGCCACGCGCCTGCCAATCTGCTCGCGGCTGAAAAGAACCTCAAGGGAGGGTTGCGTACCGGTCGTGCTCACAGGCCAGATTACCTCGAAAGCCCCCTGTGGAAGCTATACTGAATAGACGCGCCTATGTACCCATTCATTCATATTGGCCGGTTCTCCATCGGCACATTTGGCATCATGTTGTGGCTGGCCGCCGTGGCGGGCTGCTGGATTCTGCTCCGTAACTTCCGCCGCTGGAAGATCGATGCCGACGCCATCAGCATCGTGGCCGTCGTCACCGTCGCCGGCGTCATCGGTTCCAAGCTCTGGCACGTCCTCGAAACCCCGCGCGCGCTCATGGCCCACCCTGCCGATCTGCTCTTCGATCGAGCCGGCTTTGCCTGGTACGGCGGCCTGGTCGTCGGGATTCTGACCCTCCTCTGGCAGGCGCGCGTCTACAAGCTCCACCCCCTGCAGATGCTGGACCTCGCCTCGCCGGCCGCCGCCATCGGCTACGGCGTGGGACGGCTCGGCTGCCTCGTCTCCGGCGACGGCGATTACGGCATTCCCACCAAGTTACCTTGGGGAATGAGCTTTCCCCACGGACTGGTCCCGACCGACCAGCGCGTCCATCCCACCCCGATCTACGAGCTGCTCGGAGCCATCGTCATCGCCTGGATCCTCTGGCGGCGCAGCCGGCCTGAGGACCCGAAGCCCATCGGCGAGACCACCGGGGAGTACCCC
>JBKICP010000116.1:0-12082 GCA_046567085.1 Acidobacteriota bacterium | reverse complement strand
CAGGAGCAGAAGGTTGGCCACGGGAAGGTGACCCGCGGCGCAGCCTGAAGCGCCGGCCGTGCGAACAGGTGTCCCTGGAAGAGCCGTATCCCTTCGCTGCGCAGCCAGCAATATTCTTCGGCAGTCTCCACACCTTCGGCAACGATGTCGATGGCCAGATCGAAACAGGTCTGGCAGATTCCGCGCACGATGGCCTGACGTGGTCCGTGCGCGTGAATCCCTCGCACCAGCTTCATATCGAGTTTCACCTGGTCCGGCTGAAAATCGACCAGCAGATTGAGGCCGGAATGCCCTGCTCCGAAATCGTCGATGGAAATCCGAATGCCAGCGGCTCGATACAGGCTGATGCGATCCACAAACAGGGCCGGATCGGGCACCCTTTCCGTTTCGCTGATCTCGATCACGATCCTGTCCGGAGCCAGATGATGCCGCTGGGTCGCCTCGAGGGTCAGGGCCAGGGCAGTCTCCGAAGCGCAAAGGGCGCCAGGCAGGAAATTGAGATTGATGTCGCAGTCGATGCCCAGCGAGCAGGCAAGATCGATGGCGTTGGAGCGGGCCCATTCATCGAACGGGTAGAGAGCGACAGGAGTGATCTGGCTGAGGACCGAGGCGGCCGGCTCGCCATGCGGGCCCCGAATCAGCGCTTCCCACGAGATGTTTCGCTGCGTCTCCGCGTCGACGATCGGCTGGAAGGCAAAACTGAAGGCGGGCGCGGTTTCCGGCGAGAACATACGCCCTAGACTCCGGCGGGAACGGGCCCGGTGAGTTTCGCGTGCCAGCGGCCCTTTGCGAAGGCGGTGAGCAGCTTCTGCGCTCGTCCTGCATTCATTCGGGTCAGGCAGGAGCGCTGCTCGAAGAAATCGTTTGTACCCGCGACCTGCGCGATTTCGGCAGGTGAAAGGTGGGCAAATCCCATGCTCCACTCCTCGAAAGAGCGTCTTGCGATGGGCTCGCGAATGATGACGATCATGTTGGTATGGCGCGGATCGGAATGAATCCTGGCTGCCAGCCGGTCGACGATTTCCGGAGGTCCTTCCAGCACCTGAAAGAAGCTGCCATCGGCGTACAGCAACATGCCGGTGACGCCAATCCGCTCGTTCGCCGCTCGCGACTGCCGCAGGAGCTCGGTGAGTTGCTGCGCAGAAAAGCGCTGCGAAGCGACGCTCGCATAGACGAGATGAATCAACTGGGCCATGGATGCGTACCGAGGAGCAGCCGGAGGAGATACACGGGACGCGAGCTTCAGCGGCGCTTCCTGTATCGTCATCGCAGGCCAGATGGAGGAGCAATCCCCCAAACTAGGCATATCGGCATCCAGAGCTGCGGCTCGAGTCGCCTTGCGCCCTTCACCGTCATACACTCTGCGTAGATGAGACATAATCTGGGCATCCTTCTTTCCGGGCGCGGGTCGAACTTTCTTGCCATTGCCGATGCCATCGATGCGGGCCGGATTCCGGACGCACGCATTGCGGTGGTCATTTCGAATCGGGCGGATGCGCCGGGGCTTGCAGCGGCGCGAGAGCGCGGGCTGACGGCGGTCGCCATCGAAGCGCGCGGGCGCAAGCGCGCCGAACACGACGAGGAGATTGTCGCCACGCTCAAGGCGCACGAGGTGGAGTTGGTCTGCCTGGCGGGATACATGCGGCTGCTGTCTCCGGGATTTGTGCACGCCTTTGCGGGGCGCATCCTGAACATTCACCCCTCGCTGCTGCCGGCGTTTCCCGGCCTCGACGCCCAGACCCAGGCCTTCGAATATGGCGTCCAGGTCACCGGCTGTACCGTGCACTTCGTCGACGAGCAGCTCGACCACGGCGTCATCGTCCTGCAGCGCTCCGTCCCCGTCCTCCCCACCGACGACCCGCACACCCTCTCCGCCCGCATCCTCGAGCAGGAACACCTCGCCTATGCCGAAGCGATTGGGCGAGTGCTGTCGGGGAAGTATGAAGTGGTGGGGCGAATATTCCTGCCAAAGGGCTGAATCCCACGGCGACTATGTCACGTCTCTCCCATCTCCAGGCCATCAGCCTCGCCGTGACCGGCTTCACGCTGTGGGTGCTGACCGATACGGCCATCAAGCTGGTGAACCAGTCCGGCTTGCCGTGGTATGAAACCCTCGCCTTCCTTGGCCTCTTCATGGCGATCTTCATGCTCGGCCGCGCCCTCGTCCGTCGCGACCTTCAGGCTCTCAAACCCCACAACCTCCGCCCGCAGATCCTCCGTTCCGCCCTCGACCTCGGCAACAATATCTGCGTCATCGTCGCCCTCCGCCACCTCGCCCTGACCGTCTTCTACATCCTCATCTTTCTTGCCCCCATCGTCGTCGCCACGCTCTCGCCCATCCTGCTGCACGAGCGCATGACCCTGAAGAAGGCCCTCGCCATCCTCGCCGGATTCTCCGGCGTCGTCATCGCCGTCCATCCCTGGGGCGGCAACCGCGAGGCCGACTGGATCGGATTCCTCGCCTGCATGATCTGCGTCGCCTGCTTCTCCATGAACATCGTGCTGTCGCGGGTGCTGACGCAGACGGAGAACCCGGAGAGCCTGACGCTCTTTACCGCAGGCGTGATGGCGGTCGTGGGATTCGCATTGACAGCCGGCCTCGGGAGCCATCACGCGGAACCGCTCACCCCGCGCGTCACGGCCCTGCTGGTGGGCATGGGTATCCTGTGCTCCGCAGGTAGCCTGTGCTTCTTCTTCGCCCTGAAGCACACCACCGCCGCGAACGTTTCGCAGTTCCACTACACGCAGCTGATCACCGGCGCGCTGATGGCATGGCTGGTGTGGCGCCAGGTTCCCAGCCTGTTCACGCTGACCGGCGCCATCCTGATTCTCGTCTCCGGCGTTTACATCGCGATTCACGGCTCGCAGGAGACCCGATCGTGGTCTCATCCGGCAACCGTTCCCGACTAAAGAGCAGCGCGAAAACAGAGAATCGAGGCGCCCTCAAGTGAACCTCCAGGGCATCGGCGCTACATCCTTCTGGTCATGCGTGACTCAATTTGGGGCGCTACACTGCAGCCAATTCTCTTTCGCTCCAGGCTCGCAAGATTGAGGCACTCCATGGCAATGAGATACCTTCGGCACGAATACATTCTGCTGAGCGCCTCCCTGGCCTCCGCTCTGACCTACTTCGTTCTCCGCCCCTTTGCATTCTCTCTCGATGCGGCGTTCTGCGCCGGATTCAGCGTGGCAGTCTTCGCCTATACGCTCCGCAAGTGCGGCAGCACCTTCGTCTCCGGCGAACAGGCAAAATCGGTCGCCGAGATCACCCTGGCCCATGTGGTTTGCCTGGGTGCGCTGGTGATGATTCTCCGGACCGGGATGTTCGTTTCGACGCTCCCTGGCTGGCTCACGGTGCCGGTGGTGGTGGACACAACGGGCCGCCAACTTGGGCCCACAGGCTTCCAGATTCTGCAGGCGATGGCTGTCTTCTTCCTCGGCTACTTCGAATTCCGCGTTCTGAGCGATCCAAAATCTCCGCGGGATCTGCAGAAAGAAGAGAGGAAAGCGGTCGTGGCTCTGTGGAAGAAGGCCGGGCTTGAGGCCGAACGGATGGACGGTCTCCGTCTTCCCTGACCGACGCCGTTCACGCCGAGCCGTAGTTCCCATATCGCAGAAGTGCAAGCGATCAGGCCGCCATCCGCGGCGCATCTCCCTCATGCTTTTCGCCCCCGGATTCTTCCTTGTCCGGATGCATGCGCTTCGTCTTCCAGAAGCTCTGCTGCAGGCTGGCCGTCTCGCGCGCCTGCCACTCTTCGCGGCGCAGTTGTGCGTCGGTGCGCGACATCTCCTCCACCTTCACGGCCTCGACGCGCCTCACCCGGTGCCACGGGTAGATCTGGTTGCCGCGGATGAGGAAGCCGGACTTCGCCCACGCCTTCATCAGGTCGCAGACTTTTCGCTTCACGTCTTCGGTGTCCTCGAACGGAAGCAGTTCGAACGACTCCCCCGACTCCAGATGCACGGTGACCCAGGCGACCAGCACCGTTTCGTCCATGTCCTCCTGCTTTTCGTCTCCATTGGCCATGGCATTCCTCCTGAAGGACCGCTGACATTCGTAAGATGCGCTCTGCCCCGCTCCTTATCGCCCGGAGCAGGCCGCAGCAGACGATAACAGGGGCGGCCGCCCCTCTTCGCGCCTGGACCGGAACGCTGTTGATCAGCTGATTATGCCCCGTCTGCCTGCGCCGGTAGCGCATTCAGGGCATACCCGCGGCGCATCGGCCGGCCTACACTGCTGCACAAAACTTCAATCCATGGGCTCGAGGTGGGTACGGGATGAACTATGTCCAGCGCAAGATTGAAAAAAAGATGATCGCGATTCTGGCTTCCGTGGCCTTTGCCCTGGTCTACCTGCCGCTGAAGGATTTTGCCTTCGGCGTGGACCTGGCGATCTGCGCGAGCTACTCAGTAACGATCTTCGCCAATGCCCGGCGCAAACGCGGCGAAGCCAAACTGCTGACCGGCGAAGATGCGATCCCGCTCGTAGATCTGCTGCTCGGCCACGTGCTCGCCCTCGCCGCGCTGGTGGGAATCGTGCGGCTCGGCATCTATGCGAAGCCCGTGCTGCCGGACTGGCTCACAACGCCGATGGGCACCACGCCGGGCGGCAGGCATCTTCCCTCGGCGCTGCGCTATCTGCAGACGGCCATGGTGTTTCTGGTGGGCTTCGTCGAAACGTGGTGGCTCGCGACGGTGAAGACGCCGGAAGAGAAGGAGGCGCAGAGCCGCATCATTCGCGGCAAGAATGCCTATGAGGAATACCTGAGCAATCGTCTCCGGCTTCGCTGAGGGTGCCGGTTTGCCGGCTCAGGACTCCCGAAACGCTAAAATAGGGACTGATGGCCTCCACGCCCGATCTGGTGCAGATCGACCTCGCACCGCGCCGCCCCCTCCCCAAGCCCGAGTGGCTGCGCGCGCGCGCGCCCATGGGCGACAACTACCACGACCTCAAGAAGCTGGCGCGGTCGCTGCACCTGCACACGGTGTGCGAGTCCGCCCAGTGCCCGAACATCGGCGAGTGCTGGCATCATCGCACGGCAACCTTCATGATGCTGGGCAACACCTGCACGCGGAGATGCGGATTCTGCGCGGTCCCCAAGGGGCGGCCAGAGCCCATCGACTTCGACGAGCCGCGGCGCGTGGCGGAAGCCGTGGCCGCGCTGGGTCTGAAGTTTGCCGTGATCACCAGCGTGAATCGCGATGACGATGTCCTCGGCGGCGCTCGCGCCTTTGTCGCGGTCATCGAGGAGATTCGCCGCCAGGCGCCCGGATGCCAGGTGGAGGTGCTGATCCCCGACTTCCAGGGCGATGAGGAAGCGATCCGGCTGGTGGTCGAAGCGCGCCCGGAGATCCTGAACCACAACACGGAGTCGGTGCCCCGCCTCTATCGCGCCGTGCGGTCGGGAGCGCGGTACGAGCGTACGCTGCGGCTGCTGGAGTTTGCCAAGGAAGTGGAGCCGAAGACGGTGACCAAGTCCGGCGTCATGGTCGGGCTCGGCGAAGAAATGGATGAGTTGCTCCAGGTCTATCGCGACCTGGCGGGCGTGGGTGTCGATGTTCTCACCATCGGCCAGTACCTGCGACCCTCGAAGGACCATCTGCCCATCGCGCGCTATTACACGCCGGACGAGTTTGCCTTCATGAAGAGGGAGGCGCTGAGCATGGGGTTCCGGCATGTTGAATCGGGCCCGCTGGTGCGGTCCAGTTATCACGCGCACGAACAGGCGGATTCTGCAGGCAGCAGCAGCAGCGTCCTGCAATGAGGGCTCGGCTGCTCCCCGGCAATCTTTTAGCTATTTTTGCGGAATCAGCGACTGCAGGACCTCATCCAGCGCCAACTCCCAGCTTGCGAGTTGAACTCTGAAGCGCGCCTGCAGTTTCGCATTCGAGAGCACCGAATTCCGCGGCCGTTGCGCGGGCGTCGGGTATTCGCTGGTCGGAATGGGCTTCACTACGGGATTGCGTCCGCCGAGCAGCGCTCCTGCCTGTGCGAAGATGGCTCGCGTGAAGCCGCACCATGTCGTTTGGCCAGCGCAGGTCATGTGATAAAGACCGGCCCACTCCTCGGCCGGGCCCAAATCCCCGGCCAGCACCCCGTCGGTAATGCTTCGCGTCGCACGGGCCAGTTCGAGTGAAGTGGTCGGCGCGCCAAACTGGTCGTCCACGATGCGCAGCTCGTCCCGTTCCCGTCCCAGCCGCAGCATCGTCAGCAGATAGTTTTTGCCGTGGGGACCGTAGACCCAGCTGGTGCGGAAGATCAGATACCGCCCACCCACTGCACGGATCGCGTCTTCGCCCGCCAGCTTCGTTTTCCCGTAGACATTCAGTGGGGCCGGCGCGTCTTCCTCGGTCCACGGACGTTGCCCGGTTCCGTCGAAGACGTAGTCGGTGGAGTAGTGCACCAGCAGCGCTCCGATCTGCGCCGCCGCTTCCGCCAGAACGCGCGGGGCGCGAGCGTTGATCGCATCCGCAAGCTCCGGCTCCGACTCAGCCCGATCCACTGCGGTATAGGCGGCGGCGTTCAGGATCACATCCGGCTTCGCCTCGGCAACCGTAGCCCGAATCTGATCGGGCACCGTCAGATCCATCGCGTTGCGATCCACGGCGACCGGCTTCAACCCGGCGAAACTGCGCTGTAGTTCGAGCCCCAGCTGTCCCGCCCCACCCACGATCAGCACGCGTGGCCACTGGCTCAAGCAAAAACCTCGGCCTCGCGCAGCGCGGCGCCCTTGTTGTCCTTGTCCGAGACGATCACATCCGCCGGCTGAACCGGCCAGGAAATGCTCAGGTCCGGATCGTTCCAGCGAATCGTGCGTTCACCGGCAGGAGAATAGTAGTCGGTGACCTTGTAGGCAAAACCCGCTTCGTCGCTGAGCACGAGAAAGGCATGCCCGAAGCCTTCCGGGATCCAGAGCATCCGCCCGTTTTCGCCCGTCAGCTCCACGGCCACGTGCTTCTTAAAAGTCGGAGAGCTCTGCCGCAGGTCCACCGCCACGTCCAGTACGGCGCCGTAGGCCACGCGCACCAGCTTTCCCTGGGGCTGGATGACCTGGTAATGGATGCCGCGCAGCACATGCTTTTTGGAGATCGAGAAATTGTCCTGGACCCATCGCGAAGGGAGGCCAGCCTCTTCCATCGCCCGCTGATTCCAGGTTTCCAGAAAAGCTCCGCGATTGTCGCGGAAAATCTTTGCAGTCAGGACGAGCACGCCCGGCAGCGCGGTTTGTTCGACGTTCATTCGTGCCTCTCGGGCGAAAAGTAGGGTTCGCGCAGCAGGTTCAGCAGATACTCCCCATAACCGCTTTTGCGGATGGGCGCGGTGAGCGCCTCCAGTTGCGCGGCGGTGATGTACCCCAGGCGGTAGGCAATCTCTTCCGGACAGGCAATCTTGAGCCCCTGGCGCCGCTCCACGGTCTGAATAAAGAGCCCAGCCTCAAACAGAGAATCGTGCGTTCCGGTGTCCAGCCACGCCATCCCGCGGCTCATGATCTGCACATTCAGCTGGCCTGCCTCCAGATAGCGCCGGTTCAGATCGGTGATCTCCAGCTCGCCGCGTGGCGAAGGCTGGAGCGACGAGGCAAGCTCCACCACCTGGTTGTCGTAGAAGTAGAGTCCGGTCACAGCGTAGCGCGACTTCGGCTTCTGCGGCTTTTCTTCAAGACTCACCGCACGACCGTCCCGATCGAACTCAACCACCCCATACCGCTCCGGGTCGTGCACAGGATAGGCAAAACGGTGGCGCCATGGGTCCGGGCTGCCGCCGACTGCAACTGCTTCGAAAAAGACTGCCCGTAGAAAATGTTGTCGCCGAGGATCAGGGCGCTTGCGTCTCCCCCGAGAAAATCCTTACCGATCAGGAACGCCTGCGCCAGCCCATCCGGGCTGGGCTGCACCGCATAGCTCAGGTGAATCCCCCAGCGCTGACCGTCGCCCAGCAGTTCCGCAAACCGCGCCGTATCCTGCGGCGTCGAGATCACCAGAATGTCGCGCAGCCCGGCGAGCATCAGCGTGCTCAGCGGGTAGTAGATCATCGGCTTGTCATAGACCGGCAGCAGCTGCTTCGAAACGACATGGGTCACCGGGTAGAGCCGCGTTCCCGATCCGCCCGCGAGAATGATCCCCTTCATCGTGTCAGCCGCGCCCCCCGTAGTTTTGCTCAATCCAGTGCATGTAGGCTCCCGTCCTCACATTTTCCACCCATGCTGGATTCTCGAGGTACCACTGCACCGTCCGCCGCAAACCCGACTCAAACTGCTCCGCTGGACTCCACCCCAGTTCCCGCGCAATCTTCGTCGCATCGATCGCATACCGCCGATCGTGTCCGGGACGATCCTTCACAAACGTGATGAGATTGCGCCGCGGCCCAATCTTTGCATCCGGCCGCATCTCGTCCAGCAGATCGCAGAGGGTCGTCACCACCTCGAGATTTTTCCGCTCGCTGTTGCCGCCAACGTTGTAGGTTTCGCCGGGCCTCCCTCGCTCCAGGACAGCGCGGATCGCTGAGCAGTGATCGCCGACGTAGAGCCAGTCCCGCACGTTCGCCCCATCGCCATACACCGGCAGAGGCTTGCCTTCCAGCGCGTTCAGAATCATCAGCGGAATCAGCTTCTCAGGAAATTGAAAGGGGCCGTAGTTGTTCGAACAATTCGTTGTCAGCGTGGGCAAGCCAAAGGTGTGGTGATAGGCGCGAACCAGGTGATCCGACGCCGCCTTCGAAGCCGCGTAAGGACTATTCGGTGCATACGCAGTGGTCTCGGAAAACGCAGGATCGTCGGGTCCCAGCGTCCCGTAGACCTCATCGGTCGAGACATGCAGAAACCGGAACCGCTTCTTGTCTTCTTCGCCGAGCCCGGACCAGTAAGCCTTAGCCTGCTCCAGCAGCGTGAACGTTCCCGTCACGTTGGTCCGGACGAACGCATCGGGAGCCACAATGGACCGATCGACGTGCGACTCAGCGGCAAAATGCACGATGGCCCGCGGCCGATGCTCGCGGAGCAGGGAACCGACCAGTTCGCCATTACAGATATCGCCGTGGATCAGCTGGTGCGCCCCGTTTCCACCCAGACGCTCAAGACTCGCCGGATTCCCGGCATACGTCAGCAGGTCCAGGTTCACCACCGGCGTCCCGACGGCTTCCGCCCAGCTCAGCACGAAATTCGCACCAATGAACCCGGCCCCTCCGGTAATGAGAATGATGTCGTTAATGATGTCGTTCGTGGGCATCGATCCTCAATGCTCTTCCGTTTCGTGTCGTAAAGGACACCTGTCCCAGTGAAAACCGGGAACGGCACCTCGTTTGAGAATGGGACCCCTCATTCCGGGTCGAGAACGGAATTTACCGGCGACCTACATGCTGCTGCCTCCTACCCTCATCGCACGGGCACTGGTACCTATTTGCTATTCTGACCTCGGTTTCTGCGACAATCACACAAGACAGCATTTGCCGTACTCTCGTCCGCCGATCAGAGTAGCGAAATCAGCAATCTCTTCCGGACAGGCAAACCTGGGCTCCTCGCGCCGTTCCAACCATCCGTCGGGAGTGCAGAGGGCACCTCAGCAACAGACATGTCTTCAACATCGAGGGGCGCAGCTCCTCACCGGGACGAATTTTGCGCTTCTTTTCTATTCTGACATCGGCTTTTCCTGACAGCCACGCGGCACAGTGTTCGGTATGCCTTGCTTGCAGGGCGTTTCGTCGGACAGAATGCGCCCCGTGATACGTCTTGAATTCACGGTCATCCGTATCGTCTGCGCCGCGGCAATCCACTTCGCCATTTCATGGGCCTGAGCAGAAGAGCGAAGCAGCGTTCGATTCTTTTCGCATCAGCCCGCGGCCGTCGTTAGTCCGAGCGTATAGAATCGCGATCAAGGTACTTTGGCTGGACACCAGGAACCGACTGGACCCGCCGTCTTAGAGGGATCAATTGAATAATTGCAGGCTGTGTGATGCCAGGACGGAACTGTTCGCGACTGGTTCGATCCTCGGAAAGTACGTGGCTCAATATCTAAAATGCTCTGCCTGCGGGTTCATCTTCATCCCGGATCCCCACTGGCTACCTGAGGCCTATTCCAGCGCTCTGACGCGTGCCGATGTCGGTGCCATGTATCGGAATCAATTGTGCACCAGTGTCACTTCTTCAGTGATAGGCATGCTTCGCCCGAACGCAAAGCAGTTCCTGGATTTCGGGGGGGGACATGGGGTTTTCGTCAGAATGATGCGGGATTACGGATTCGACTTTCATTGGAGCGATGCGTATGCAGAAAATCTGTTTGCCAGAGGTTTTGAGCAGAAACGGAGCTCCAGCTACGATCTGGTAACCGCATATGAAGTCCTTGAACATCTTCCCCGTCCGATGGACGAGATCTCCCGTATGATGGAGCTTGCAGATGACGTGCTCGTCAGCACAGAAGTGCTTCCAGAACCACCACCGCAGCCGAAGCAGTGGTGGTACTATACGCCCTCGACTGGCCAGCATATTTCGTTTTATTCGACAAGAGCCCTTGAGGTCATCGCGAAGACCTTCGGACGGCGGCTGCTTTCAAAGCGAAGTTTTCATTTGTTTACACGGAACGAAGCGTCACCTCTGCTTTTTTCCATTGCAACCCAGCCGCGGATTGCGAGAGTTCTCAAGTTTCTGGTCCGACGCCCTTCGCTCATGGACGCGGATTTTAAAATGTTCACCACTTGAGCCGGTTCCGGGGAGAGCACTGACGTCGTTCCGCCGTTCGCACCAAAATCTTTCCTCTGTTGCACCGGACAGGCATGCGTGCCGCTAAACTCCAATAGGACTGCGCCCCCGGACCAAGCAGGCAGCAATAATCCCATGTCTGATCTCATCCCCATAGACGAGGTTCAATCTCCGGGAACATCGTTGGGATCAAAAAGGCGTTATCGCAGAATTGCCGCTGCTGCAATTTCCGCGGTCTTCGGAAAGGGAATCAATTTCCTGACGAGCGCAGCAACGGTACCCCTCACGCTCCACTATCTGGGATCTGAAGGGTATGGGCTCTGGATCACCATCAGCAGCGCCGTAACGATGTTTTTCATCCTCGATATTGGAATTGCGAACACGCTGACAAATCTTATCTCCGAAGCATATGCAAAGCAGGATCGTGAACTGGCGGCCAGCGGTTTCGCGACGGCCTTTTGGCTGATTTCTGCCATTGCTCTGATATTGGGTGCACTCGGGTGGACTTTCTGGCCATACATTCACTGGACTTCGCTCCTGCACGTACAGAGCAGCGAATTTGCCAGAGTAACATCGACGGCTGTAGCCGCTGCCTTCGTCATGTTTCTTTTCTCTTTTCCTGCTGGTCTTGCCGGGAAGGTACTTGCCGGGTATCAGGAATTGCATACGGCCAATATCTTCGCCGCGGTCGGCAGTATCGCCGGGCTGCTCAGTGTGGTCGCGGTTATCCATTTTCGCGGGACTCTCTCCACCCTTGTAGCGGTTTACGCCGGATCAGCAGCCGCTGCAAATCTGCTTTGTCTTGGATGGATCTGCCTGGTTCATATGCCCTGGCTCAGGCCTCGGTTTTCGCTTATCCGCAGAAATCTGATCGGCAGGATCTTCCACTCAGGTGGGCAGTTCTTCATCATCCAGATCGCAGGTTTGATCATTTTCAACAGCGACAATCTGGTGATCTCGCACTACCTGAGTCCCGATCATGTAACCCCGTACAATGTCACATGGAAACTGGCAAACTACCTGACTGCCGTTCAGGTTCTGCTCTTCCCGGCGCTGTGGCCCGCCTACTCTGAGGCCTTTGCCAGGGGGGATATGGGCTGGATTCGGGCTGCGTACGCGAGAAACCGCCGCATCACGGTTGGCGTACTTATCCTCGGGTGCATCATCCTGCTCGGGGCTGGCCGAGGGATTATTCGCCTTTGGGCAGGCGCTGCAGCTGTTCCGCCCATGGGTCTTATTTGTTTGATGTGCGTATGGATGATCATTTATGCATTTACCACGAATCAGTCGTGTCTGATGGGAGCAACGACGCGCGTTAAGCGACAGGCTACTTTCTCGATTATCGGAGCAGTCGTCAACCTTACACTCTCTATTTTATGGGTTCGGCCAAT
>JBKICP010000115.1:0-2746 GCA_046567085.1 Acidobacteriota bacterium | reverse complement strand
CCACAGCGCAATTTCGTCCTGGATGGAATAGAAAGGCTGCGCCGCTCCCACGACAAACAGATACGGCCAGTGCAGGTCGCTCCCCATCAGCAGCAGCAGAGCCACCGGAGCCGCGGTGAACGCCATCATCCAGAACAGCAGCCACTGGCTGCGATGCCGCAGCCACGCCAGAAAACTCACCAGTGCGATCAGCGCGTAGATCAGGTTCTGCCCGAACAGAAACTGCCGCCCGCTCAGCCACTGGTAATCGAGCGCGCCCCGGACGGCGGCAATCGCCGCGGGGCTGCCGACCAGCGGCGCCGACTCGAAACCGCCCCCCTGGCCCGAATCGTCGGAGAACAGCGGAGCCTTCCACACCCGGAAGGCCAGCACCCCGCTCTCTCCCGGACCCAGCGTGAAAATCTGCGCTTTCTGCGAGTAGTACCAGATCCGGTAGGGATCCACCCGCCCGTTGCGCCCGATCAGCCTGCCGTTCCAGTAAATCTCGTAGGCGTCGTCGATGTGTTCCACCAGCAGCGCGAAGGGCGGAGCCACCCCCGCAGCCGGCGTCAGAGAAATGCGGCAGCGGTACCACGCATAGCCGGTGTACCGGTCGTGGCCCTGCTCGCCCCACGGCCGATCCGCCGAGACCTGCTGCCAGCCGGAATCGTCGAAGCCGGGCGCGGCCCACGCGGAATCGTCGCCGGTATGGAATTGCCACGGCCCGCTCAGCGGTACCGTGCCCTTACCCAGCCCGTGGACGACAATCGAAGCGCTGTTCGCCGCTGCCGTCTGGCCGTGACTCAGGGGAACTGCCCAGAGCAGCAGCACCGCGGCGATCACTCGAGCGAACCATGAGGATAGCTGGGGCATCAGGGACGATACGCAGGGGGATTATACCGTGCAGTCTGGCTCAATCAGCAGGGAACCCCGCCGCGCAGCGGCCTCATGCCAGGCAGGAAACAACGGGCGGCCCATGCAGGCCCCCATGCGTCGAATCAACGCCCTGATCGACGCATAAAATGCGTGGATCAGGACCAAAGGCTCGCACGACACAGCCCGGCGCGATATCGAAAACCTCATCGGCAAGAAGGCGCTGGTGAAGGATGCGCGATTCGTCTCTGACTGAGACACGCACAGTCACCACAGGCGACGATTCGGCAAGTGATCGCCAGTTGAGGATCGAATCCTTTCCGCAAGCCGACTCAGCAGTCCGAACATTCAGCTTGGGGAAAACAGCGGCCCCCAACGAGACCGGCGGCCACACGGCACACTTGCCCCCGTGGGACGACCACAATTCTCCTCCGCGCGGACCTGCCGCGGAATCTGGTGGCATCTCCTCGCATGCGAGGAGATGCCAGGGCATGAGGGTGGGAGGCCGGGGTCCCAGCGAAACGAAGTTGCGCCGGGGTGGCCGCGGAGCCCATTCGACTTCGGCCACTACGCCACACCAGCCGACTTATGAGGACTAACCGAACAGCAAGAATTCCCGAACCGCGGGAGCCACACTTATATTAATTACCAAGAAAATGCTCGATCGCTTCCTGGAACTTCGCGGGCTGGTCGAGCATTACCATATGCGCCGAAGGGCCTATCCCGACATAGGTGATCTGCTGAACGGCCGCATACTGCTGACGAAAGAATGGGTCGACACGCTCCTTGAGTGGATACGTGTTATTCCACGCGTAGACGACAGTCACCTTCGCGCGGATCGCAGCCAGTTCAGGGCGCACGTCGGTAGTAAGGTTCTCGTAGAGCGCCTGTGCCGTCACGCGGGGATCGGCAGTCGTCGCCCACTCCTTTATCCTGGCGTGGTTCTCGGGATTCAGTGTCAAGTGCGCAATGCTCGCTTCCAAAGCGGCACGGTTTGCCGGCTTGCCGTACTCGGCAGCCGTCGTATCACGCATCTGCGCTGCCCGCGGTTCGACCATCGAAACCGTAACATCGGTGCCAGGTGGGGCCAGCATCACCGCAGCGAAGGGCAACTCATCGACGATCATCAGCCGTTCCAGACTCGCCGGATGTCGTGCCGCAAGCAGGAGCCCCGCGATTCCCCCCATGGAGTGACCGACAACAGCAACATGGGTGAGTTTGCGGCTGCGAATCAGCTCATCAAGATCGGCCACAATTCCCGTCAGGATACCTGGCTTGAGATTCGCTCCCGGAGCATCTCCGCCGAACCCATTGACCTGCACCAGGTAAACCCGGTGGGTCTTCGCGAGTTCGGGCGCTATTCCATCCCATACAGCACGTGGACTGGATAGACCCGGGATCAGGAACACCGGGCTTCCGGTCGTTCCCATCACTTTCACGGAGATGTGATCCATTTGGTATGTGGAAAGATCGGGCAGAGGACCACTCTCCTTGCCGGCAGCGTCCTGCGCAGGAGCCTGGTACGCGAGGAGGACGACAAACACGGTCATGAGCCCGATAACGATGGCTGACGCATTTACAAAGGGTCTTTTCATGCATGTACAGTCGCGCGGGGCTGAAAATCTTACAGGGGACAAATTCAAGCACCGGGCGCCACAAATGTTGTCTGTAAGATTCCGCCGGTGTCGGCGACTCTATGTAATGGTGACTACGGCGATAGATAAGGGTTGGATGTGAGCACTGGGGTCAAGCTAGAGGAGATCGTTAAGGTCCACGCCGCCATGGTGCGCCGCATCGCGACGGCGTATGAGCGCCATCCCGACAGGGTCGACGACCTTGTGCAGGATATTTGGATTGCGGTTTGGCAAGCCCTGCCCCGATTGAAAGACCAGAC
>JBKICP010000114.1:0-3701 GCA_046567085.1 Acidobacteriota bacterium | reverse complement strand
CGGTGGTCGTCTCAAAGATCGGTTTGCGAGCCGGCCTGGGCCGGGCCAATGAGAAAAGCTCTGTGCGCGCGTCGCGATCGTGGCGAGCGGACAGAGCCTTCCGTGGTTTTAGTGTGACTTTTTGCGGGGAGCAGTTCGGGCATTTTCGACACAACTGAAGTCATGCCCTGTTACGAAGCCTTCTTCGTGCGAAATAAAAGAGCCCGGTCCTTTGACCGGGCTCTTGTTGTCAGGTGGCGCGAAGCGCATTTTCCTGGACGGCGCGACCTATTATTCCGCGGCTGCTTCTTCGGTCACCTTGGTCTGGGCGACGGTCCAGGTGGGATCGCCGACCTTGAAGCGGGCGAATCTCCTGACCGTGATGTTCTCGCCGAGTTTGCCGACTTTGGTGGCGATGAGGTCCTTGATGCTCTGCGACTGTTCCTTGATGAAGGGCTGCTCGAGGAGGCAGACCTCTTCGTAGAACTTGCCCATCTTGCCCTCGACGATCTTCTCGACGACATTGGCGGGCTTGCCGAGCGCGGCGGTCTGGGCGCGGTAGATTTCTTTCTCGCGCGCGAGATCGTCTTCGGTCACATCCTCCTTGCGGATGTAGCGCGGGTCGGTGGCGGCGATGTGCATGGCGATGTCCTTGAGCAACTCCTGGAAGTCGTCGGTGCGGGCGACGAAGTCGGACTCGCAGTTGACCTCGACGATGACGCCGATTTTGCCGCCGGCGTGGATGTACTGGCCGACCGCGCCCTCGTTGGTGGAGCGGGAGGCTTTCTTGGCAGCCGAAGCCATGCCGCGCTTGCGCAGGACGACGAAGGCGTCTTCGATTGCGCCTTTGGTTTCCTGCAGGGCCTTGAGGCAGTCGCCCATGGGGGCGCCGGAGCGCTCGCGAAGTTCCTTGACGAGTTTTGCGTCGATCTTTTCAGTCACGGTGGACATCCTTGATTCCTTCTTCCTTTGATCTTTTCATCCCGGGGAACGTTCCCGCAATGCGGGAATGTTCTTTGGGGGGCTTTGGCGTTGGCGGCGGACGCTGGTGCGTCCGCGAGCCAGGGCCACAGCCGGATTGTTGATCGTGCCTGTTACGGCACGGCTCAAAGCCGTGCCCCTTCCCCTGTACGTGCCGAAGGCGAGTGTTTTCGCGGGGAAAAGCTCGCTCTTCTGGAAAAACTCCGGGCGCGAAGGCCGATGTGAGCCATGCCGCTTTCGCCATGCGTGGCTCTCTACACACAAAAAGCGTGGTCCCGGCTGACGGCGACCACGCTTTTCGAAAAACGTAGAACCGTCGTTTAGTAACCCGACTCCGCGGCCTCGGCTTCGTCGAGAGCGGCAACGATGGCGGGCGCCTTGCGGATGCCCCCACCGAGTGCGGCTTCGAGGTCGACTTCTTCGGTGCTCTCGCCTTCGGCGGGTGCAGCGGCCTGGGCTGCGGGCTCGCCTTCGGCGGCGACCGCCTGGATGTCGGAAGTGACGCCACCCTGGTCGAAAGTCTTGTCGCCCATGGCGGCAACGCCTTCGGAGACCGAGTCGGCGATCTTCGAAGTGAAGAGCCGGATGGCTCGCAGGGCGTCGTCATTGCCGGGAATGACGTAGTCGACGACGGTGGGGTCGCAGTTGGTATCAACGACGGCGACCACCGGGATGCCGAGCTTGCGGGCTTCCTTGACGGCGATGGCTTCGTTCGACGAGTCGACGACGAAGATGGCGTCGGGGAGGCGGCGCATGTTCTTGATGCCGGCCAGGTTCGCCTGCAGGTGCTTGCGCTCGCGCTCAAGACGGATGACTTCCTTCTTGGTGAGAAGGTTGTAGCGGCCGTCGTTGGCCATTTCGTCGATTTCCTGAAGGCGCTTCACCGACTTCTGCACCGTGACCCAGTTCGTGAGCAGGCCGCCCAGCCAGCGGTTGTTGATGTAGAACATGCCGCAGCGGGTGGCTTCTTCGGCGATGGCATCCTGCGCCTGGCGCTTGGTGCCGACGAAGAGGATGACCTTGCCCTGGGCGGCGAGGTCGGTGACGAACTTCGACGCCTCCTTGAACATCTTGAGGGTCTTCTGCAGATCGATGATGTAGATACCGTTGCGCTCGCCGAAGATGTACTCCTTCATCCTGGGATCCCAGCGCTTGGTCTGATGCCCGAAGTGAACACCCGCTTCGAGCAGCTCCTTCATAGTGATCGTGGCCAAACAGCCTCCTTATTGGACTGCATTCCGGGCGGTGATACCGGGCCGGAATTGATGCTCGCGCGGGCGAGCAGATTGAACTGCAAAACTGAGCGGTTAGCGTTCAGCGGATAGCGCTCAGCAATACCGCAGTACGGCTAACCAGAACCTTTTCGATCCAGCAGCGATTAGCGCTTGCTGAACTGGAACCGCTTGCGGGCGCCCTTCTGGCCGTACTTCTTGCGTTCCTTGACGCGGGCGTCGCGGGTGAGCAGGCCTTCGGCTTTGAGGGCCTTGCGCAGCTCGGCATTGAACTGGAGCAGGGCGCGGGCGATGCCCATCTTCACGGCATCGGCCTGGGCGGCCACGCCGCCGCCGGAGACGGTGGTGACGACATCGAAGGTCGCGGCCGTGTCGCTGACGACGAGGGACTTCTTCGCGGAGACGCGCTGCTGCTCGGTGACGAAGTAGGTGTCGAAGGCTTTGCCGTTGATCCTGAACTCACCGGAGCCGGGGCGGAGATAGACGCGCGCGATGGCGGATTTCCGCCGTCCCGTGCCGTAGTACTGAACCAGATCTGCCATGAATCTTCCTTAGTCCTTAGGCTTTGACTTCGAGCGGCTGCGGTTTCTGAGCCGCGTGCGGGTGCTTCTCGTCGCGATAAACGTTGAGCTTGGTGGCCATCTTGCGGCCGAGCTTGGTCTTGGGCAGCATGCCCTTGATCGCCTCTTCGACGACCTTCTCGGGGCGGCGCTCCATGAGGCGGATGAACGACTCTTCGCGCAGGCCGCCGGGGAAGCCGGTGTAGCGGCGGTAGGTTTTGGACTGGGCCTTGAGGCCGGTCAGGCGGACCTTGCCGGCGTTGATGACGATGACGTGGTCGCCCATATCGAGGAAGGGCGTGTACTTGGGGTTGCGCTTGCCGCTGAGGACGCTGGCGGCCTCGGTAGCGAGGCGGCCGAGGGTCTTGCCGCTGGCATCGACGACGTACCACTTGCGGTCGATCTCGTTCGCGCTGGGAATATAGGTCGACATCTTTCTAACTCTTCTCTCCCGGCCAGGCCGTGAAAACCGAAAAATTACCCCACGCAACGGCAATCCACGGAGCAGGAACTCTTCCGCGGTTTACGGGTGCTGTACGCGTGAGTTGGCGCAGAATATGAGGTTCCGGTCGACAACTACTGGTTTTCCGGATCGACCATCCCCGGTCTGCGGCACAAACGCACAGACGCGAGGACGCACACTGCGCAAGGAGTTCAGAATACGAGAATTTCGGGGGAGAGTCAATGTCGGGTGGAGCCGGGAGCTGAAAGCCGACGCGGGGGCGGGGTGCGGAGTGCGGGCTTGCGGGGTGCGACCAATGGATTTCGGGCTCAGGCTTCCGGCTCAGCCTCCCGGCTCCCGGCTGCCAGCTGCCCTCTTCAGAACAGGATCCGCAGCTCGGTGATCACATTGTGGTTATAGAAGTTGAAGTGCGAGGTGGCAATCTGCATGCCGCCGTCGATCACCGCCAGGGGCCGGCCAGGGGTCCAGTTCCTGGACCTGAGCATC
>JBKICP010000113.1:0-3691 GCA_046567085.1 Acidobacteriota bacterium | reverse complement strand
TCACCGGTACGGTGTATTCATCTGCCGCGGGAGCCGATGACGCGCTGTACAGCCGCATCGAGCCGGCGCTGCGCCGCAAAGTGGGGCGCCTGCTCAATGACAAGATGCCGACCGGCGTCGCTGTCAGCCCGGCGATGAATCACGGCGGTCCCTATCCGGCGACCGGGCATCCCGGGTTTACGGCGGTCGGGATTCCAGCGTCGATCGCACGCTTCACCGCGCTGCATTCTTATGACAATGTGCGTCCGGAGCGGCTGCCGGAATTCCTGCGTTCATAGGGCAGGCTACGGAACAAGGCGCCCTTCGCCTTCACCGAGAGTCCAGAATCGCTCCCCGTCTTCGCGGCCTTCCAGGGCGCTGCGAAGACGTTCTATCGGATCGAACTCGCCGTCATCGGCAAGCGAGAAGGTTCCGAAGTGAATGGCCATGGCGGTTGCAGCGCCGAGGATGTCTCTCGCGTTGACTGCCTGTTCCGGCGACATATGGATCGGGCCCATGAACCACTCCGGCTCGTAGGCGCCGATCGGCAGCAGCGCGAGCCGGATGGAGGGGAAACGATCGTGGATCGAGGCGAACAAGTCGCCGAAGCCCGTATCCCCGGCGAAATAGACGTTTCCGTGCTCGGTTTCCAGAATCCAGCCGCACCACAGCGTGCGATTGCGATCGAAGGGCGTGCGTGCGGAGAAGTGCTGCGCCTGGACGCAATGCACGCCGATGTCCCGCCACAGCCGCGACTCCCACCAGTCCAGTTGGTGAACGTCGGTGAAACCGAGCCGCCGCAACGGCGCTTCGAGTCCAATCGGGCAGAAGACGATGGGGTAGTGCGCAGCGGCGAGGCGCTTCAGGGTCGGAACGTCGAAGTGGTCGTAGTGGTTGTGGCTGATCAGCAGGACGTGAATCGATGGCAGGTCCTCGAAGCGGATCCCGGGGGCGCGATGGCGCTGTGGTCCGGCAAACTGCACGGGGCTCGCTCGGCGTGACCAGACGGGGTCGGTGAGGATGTTCAGGCCGCCTGTCTGCAGCAGAACCGTGGAGTGATTGATGAAGGTTGCGCGAAGAGCAGAACCGTCCACCTGGGCGGGGGGTGGGGGGCCGGGCGGTGAATCGATCCAGCGACGCCAGGGGCCGATCCTGCGGTTGGCCATCCAGCGCAGCGCCGTTCGGAAATTGTGATCTACGACGCCTGGATTGAAGAAGCGTCCGTCCCGAAAATGCTCGACAGCGGGACCTGTGCTGGTTATTGTAGGCAGCACGTCCGCGGTATCAGCCATGCATATAAGGATGCCGGGGCGCGTCCGACGGCGCAACTTCCATGCGCGGCAGAAGAAAAAATTATGGCTTCGGGAAATGTCCGGAAGTCGGCGAGGTTGGGCTATAGTGTTGCTCACGTCAATTGTCACATCCCCAGCTACTCAATCCTGGCTTCAGTGAGGATCCACCGTATGCGACTGTCGATCGCTGCCGTCTGTCTGTTTTCCCTGGCTGCGTATGCCGTTGATGCCGGGCACACCCTGCGCGGCTACACCCCTGAGGACTCGGCCACCGAGATCACCTGGGAGCAGAAGTTTCGGGCGATGCCGGATCGCGACCATATCCGGGAGACGATGCGGCGGCTGTCTGCGCAGCCGCACCACGTTGGCTCGCCCTACGACAAGGACAATGCGGAGTGGCTGCGGGCTCAGCTGCAGTCCTACGGGCTCAACGCGCAGATCGAGGAATTCTCGGCGCTGTTTCCGACTCCGAAATCGCGCAAGCTGGAGTTGCTGGGAGCAACGCCCTTTACCGCAAAGCTCCAGGAGCCGGCGCTGAGCGTCGATCCAACCTCAGGACAGACGGCCGAGCAACTGCCGACCTACAACGCCTACTCGCGCGATGGAGACGTGACGGCGCCGCTGGTCTATGTGAACTACGGCCGTCCGGAAGACTACGACGAACTGGATCGGATGGGTGTTTCAGTGAAGGGCGCCATCGTCATTGCGCGGTACGGGATGAGCTGGCGCGGGATCAAGCCGAAGGTCGCGGCCGAGCACGGCGCAGTCGGATGTATCATCTACTCCGATCCTCGCGACGACGGCTACTTCCGCGGTGATTCCTATCCGGACGGCCCCATGCGCTCAGCCGATGGCGTGCAGCGGGGCAGCGTGATGGATATGCCCGTCTATCCTGGCGATCCGCAGACGCCGGGTGTGGGTGCGGTACCAGGGGTGAAGCTGATACCGCTCGATCAGGTGCAGACGATCACGAAGATTCCGGTGCTGCCCATTTCCTATTCCGATGCGACGCCCTTCCTGAAGGCTCTCGGCGGTGAGGTAGTTCCCGAGTCGTGGCGCGGCGGTCTGCCCTTTACTTATCACGCGGGGCCGAGCACGGTGAAGGCGCATCTGGCGCTCAGCTTCAACTGGGATCGCAAGCCGCTGTATGACGTGATCGCGAAGATTCCAGGGAAAAAGTATCCCGATCAGTGGGTCATTCGCGGCAATCATCACGATGCGTGGGTGAACGGTGCTGCCGATCCGATCTCCGGCGCCAGCCCTGAACTGGAAGAGGCGCGCGGGTTTGGCGAGCTGATCAAGCAGGGATGGCAGCCGGATCGCACCATCATCTACTGCTTCTGGGATGGTGAGGAGCCGGCGCTGCTCGGCTCGACCGAGTGGGCCGAGGCGCATGGCGACGAACTGAAGCAGCATGCTGTCGCCTACTTCAACTCCGACGGCAATGGGCGCGGCTATTTCCGTGCAGAAGGCTCGCACTCGCTGGAAAACTTCGTGAATGATGTGGCGAAGGATATCCAGGATCCTGAGACGGGCATGACCGTGTGGAAGCGGGGGCGGCTGGCGGACATCGCGCACGCAGCCAACGCCCAGGCGCGGAGCGAGATCCGCTCGCGGGCGGACCTTCGGATTCCGGCGCTGGGCTCGGGCTCGGACTACACCGTCTTCATCGATCATCTCGGGATTGCCAGCGTGAACCTTGGCTACGGCGGCGAAGACCAGGGCGGCGGCCAGTACCACTCGATTTACGACGACTTCTACTGGTACACGCATTTCTCCGATACGGACTTCAGTTACGGCCGCGCGCTGGCGCAGACCGCCGGCACCATGGTGATGCGCATGGCGGATGCGGACGCGCTGCCGTTCCAGTTCTCCGATCTCGCGGACACGGTACATCTGTACGACACGCAGTTGAAGTCGCTGCTGACCGAGAAGCGCGATGAGGCGAAGGAGCGCGATCGGGAGCTCGAAGAGGGCGTGTACAAGGCGCTCAAGGATCCGAAGAAGACGATGGTGCCTCCTCCGGCTGAGGCGATTCCACCGTATCTGAACTTCGCGCCTCTCGATCAGGCGTCGGACGATCTGACCGATGCGGCGAAGGCGTTTGACCAGGCCTTTGGGGCTGCCGATGGCACAGCACCCGATGGACTGAATGCGGATCTGATGCGCAGCGAACGTCTGCTGACGGACGAGCGCGGACTGCCCAACCGGCCGTGGTTCGAGCATCTTCTCTACGCTCCTGGCTTTTACACGGGCTACGGGGTGAAGACGGTGCCTGGAGTGCGGGAGGCGATCGAGCAGAAGCAGTGGAGCGAGGCCGATGCGCAGATCGGACGCGTCTCTGCGGCGCTGGAACGCGAAGCGGATCTGCTGAAGCAGGCAACCAAACTGCTGCCGGAGAAGAAGGCCGGCCAGGCGGG
>JBKICP010000112.1:0-15392 GCA_046567085.1 Acidobacteriota bacterium | reverse complement strand
AGCCCCGTCGGGAATCCCGCGCCCCCGCGCCCGCGCAGGTTCGACGCCTTCATCTCGTTGATGATCCCGTCCGGACCCAGCGCCAGCGCCTTCCGCGCCGATTCGTACCCGCCCAGCTCGATGTACCGGTCGATATCCGTGGCACCCTGCCCGAAGCGGTACGAAACCACAGGGACGCAGTCCGGATGTGTCGTCAGCGTCGGCATTATTTCGTCCCCCCGCTTTTGGCTTTCCCGCGGTACTCGTCCAGAACCTTGTCCATCGACTCCGGCGTCAGATTCTCGTGGAAGTCGTAATTTACCTGCGCCGCCGGAGCCCAGCTGCATGCCCCGATGCACTCCACTTCCTCCAGTGAGAACACCCCGTCCGCCGTCACGCCCTTGTTCGCCACACCCAGCGTCTTCTTGCAGTGCTCCAGGATCTCATTGCCGCCGCGCAGCATGCAGCAGATGTTCGTGCATACCTGCACGTGATATTTGCCCGCCGGCTTCGTCCGCAGCAGCGAGTAGTAGCTGATCACGTTCCGCACATCGAGCTCCGTGATCCCGATCCGCTCCGCCACCTCGGCAATCACCGCGTCCGACAGGTACCCCACCTCGTCCTGCGCGTACAGCAGCATCGGCACCAGCGCCGAGCGCTTCACCGGATACAGCGTCACCAGCTTGTCGAACCGCGCGGCCAGCGCCGGAGAAAACATCGTCGTCGATTGGCTGTTCACGGGCGGCCTCCTTTCGTCCCTTCCGTGACCGAGGCGACCAGATCGATCGCCGCATGGTCCAGATCGCGCCGCGTCCCGTTCACCAGCACCACGCCATCCGCCAGAATCTCAAACCTGCCGGCAGCGGCCGGACCCGCCGCGCCGCGCTTCGTCCAGCTCACCACGCCCGTCTCCGCGTCGAACCGCATTGCCAGCTCCGCGCCCGCTGCCTCAACCGCCACATCGTTCTCATCCGACCGGACCGCCACCTCGCCCGCATGCAGGCTCGCCGCCGCCGCATACGAGCGCAGCATCGACACAAACGACATCCACAGTTCCGCCTGCAGCATCGTCGCCGTCACCGGTCGATCTCTCCCAGCACAATATCGATGGACCCGATCACCGCCACCACATCCGCGATCAGCCGCCCCACGCACATCGTCTCCAGCGCCTGCAGTGTCGCAAACGATGGATTCCGCATGTGCACCCGGTACGGCTTCGCCGTCCCATCGCTCACCGCGTAGTAGCCCATCTCCCCGCGCGGCGACTCCACCGCCTGATACACCTCGCCCGCCGGTACCTGGAAGCCTTCCGTCACAATCTTGAAGTGGTAGATGAGCGCTTCCATCTGCGTCTTCATCTTTTCCCGATCCGGCAGCACCACATGCGGCGCATCGGCCTTGATCGGCCCCGAGGGCATCCCATCGAGCGCCTGCTGGCAGATCTTCACGCTCTCGCGCATCTCCTTCAGCCGCACCAGGTACCGCGCCCACACATCGCCGTCCTGCGAGACCGGCACTTCAAACTTGAATTTCTCGTAGCCCGTGTACGGCATGTCGCGCCGCAGATCCCAGTCCACGCCACTGGCCCGCAGCGGCGGACCCGTCACCCCCAGCGCAATCGCATCCGCCGGGCTCAGATATCCCACGCCCTTCAGCCGGTTGACGAAGATCGGATTCCCCGTCAGCAGGTTCTCGTACTCATCGATCTTCTCCGGCAGCACCTTGATCAGCGCCTGCACCGACGCGAAGAAGTCCAGCGGCGGCTCCAGCGCGAGGCCTCCGATGCGGAAGTACGACGTCATCATCCGCTGCCCCGAAACATGCTCGAAGATGCGCAGAATCTCTTCGCGCTCCCGGAACGTGTACAGGAACACCGTTAGCGCGCCGATATCCATCGCATGCGTGCCCAGCCACACCAGGTGGGAGTTGAGCCGCGTCAGCTCGTTCAGCAATACCCGCATCCACTGCGCACGCTCCGGAATCTCCAGCTGCAGCAGCTTCTCCCCGGCCAGGCAGAAGCACAGATTGTTCGTCATCGGGCTCAGGTAGTCGATGCGGTCCGTCAGCGGCACCACCTGCTGCCAGAACTTCGCCTCGCACGTCTTCTCGATGCCCGTGTGCAGATACCCGATATCCGGCACCAGCTTCACGACGGTCTCCCCGTCGATCTCCAGCACCACGCGCAGCACGCCGTGCGTCGAAGGATGCTGCGGCCCCATGTTCAGGACCATCGTCCGGTCCTTCGGGCCCTCTTCCGGGCGCGGCTTTACCAGCGTCGCGGTTTCAACAAAGCCGGGAATCTCCGGCGCGTGCGGGTTCTCGATCCGGTCCGCCATCAGCGATACCCCTCCACCGGATAATCTTTGCGCAGCGGGTGCCCGTCCCATTCTTCCGGCAGCATGATCCGCCGCAACCCCGGATGCCCGTGAAAACGGATCCCGAACAGGTCCCACACCTCGCGCTCGTAGTAATTGGCCGAAGGCCACACCGGCGTAATGCTGTCCACGGAGGGATCCATCGATCCCACCATCGCGTGCAGCCGCACCCGTTCCTTCAGCTTGTGCGACAGGATGTGATACGTCACCTGGAACCGCGGCTCCGAGGGATACCAGTCCACGCACGTCACGTCTTCGAGGAAGTTGTATCCCGCCGTCTGCAGTGTCCGGCACACCGCGCGGATCTGATCGGCCGCAATCACCAGCGTCAGTTCGCCCCGGTCGAACTTCGCCCCCGTAATCGCCTGGGGATGCGCGGCGCGCACCGCTTGGATGGCCACGTTCTGCGCCAGGGCTTCAAACACAGCGTCTTTACTCAGGAGTGCTTCCGTCATCGGCCTTCCCACGATTCCGCTCTACTGCGCTCTGAGCCCTGTGCTCTGAGCTCTGTCTTTTAAGCTCTGAGCCCTGTTTAGAGGTCTGCCTTATCCGAGGCCCAGTCGAGAATCCCTTTCTTCCATACATAAAAGATGCCGATCACCACGAATCCGAGGTAAACCAGCATCTCCCAGAACCCAAACAGGCGCGAACCGGCCAGCTTCGGCAGCTCGCGGTAGATCACAGCCCAGGGAAGCATGAACACCGCTTCCACATCGAACAGGATGAACAGCATCGCCACCATGTAGAAACGCACGGAAAAACGCCCGCGGGCATCTCCTTCGGCGGGGATGCCGCACTCATAGGCTTCCAGCTTGTGCTTCAGATTCCGGTGTCGCCCGATGAACCAGGACATGCCCACCATGCCGGCCGACAGCGCGCCCACCACCACAATCTGCATCAGCAGCGGGAGGTAATTCCAGATGTAGGTGGGATTGCTTTGCATGGGCCGTTCTCCTGATTAGCGACTACAGAGCGGAGGAAAAGGGAACTGCCGCTGCCTCCATTTCGAGACTAAGTCTGCGGTTGTCAAGAGTCAAGTTACGGGAGACAGTTCCCTTATCCGCGCCGCCCTCTCCAGCTCGCGCACCGGCACTCGTCGGGAAATCGATCGCTCCCGAAGCCCCTTCCAGCCGCCCCCAGACGGCCGCATCAGCGGGTAGCCTGTGAAGAGGGAGCACCCGCCGCGATCCAGACCACCGCATCAGCGGGAAGCCGGTGAAGAGGGGACATGCATCGCAATCCAGATTGCCGCGCCAGCGGCAAGGCGGTAGAAGCAGCGGCCTTCAGGCCGCGGGAAATCCGCGCACCACCGCCCGGGCTTTAGCCCCGGGCGCCGCAACCCAAAACCCGCCTACACCCGCGGTCCCGCCTCGCGTACGCTCTCCGGCACCTGAAACTTCTTAAAATTCTCAATGAACTTCGACGCCAGCAGCTTCGCCTGCGCGTCGTACGCCGCCTTGTCCGCCCACGCATTCCTCGGATTCAACAACTCCGCCGGAACCCCCGGACACGCCTTCGGAATGCTCAGCCCAAACGCCGGCTCCGTCGCGAACTCCGCGTTCGCCAGCCCGCCATTCAGCGCCGCATGGACAATCGCCCGCGTGTGCGGAAGGCTCATCCGCTTGCCCACCCCGAACGCGCCGCCCGTCCACCCCGTGTTCACCAGCCAGCATTGCGCATCGTGCTCCCGCAGCCTGCGCCCCAGCATCTCCGCGTACACGCCCGGTGCCAGCGGCAGGAACGGCGATCCAAAGCACGTCGAAAACTCCGGCACCGGCTCGCTCCCCAGCCCTGCCTCGGTCCCCGCCAGCTTCGCCGTGTATCCGGAGAGGAAGTGATACATCGCCTGATCCGGCGTCAGCTTCGCAATCGGCGGGAGCACCCCGAACGCATCCGCTGCCAGGAACAGCACGTTCTTCGGATGTCCCCCGATCCCCGGGATCACCGCGTTCGCAATGTAATCCACCGGATACGCCGCCCGCGTGTTCTCCGTGTACCGGATGTCCGAATAATCCGGCTCGCCCGTCCGCGAATCGAGCACCACGTTCTCCAGCACCGATCCGAACCGGATCGCCTTGTAGATCTGCGGCTCCTTCTCCAGCGTCAGATCGACGCACTTCGCATAGCACCCGCCCTCGAAGTTGAAGATGCCGTCCGGGCTCCACCCGTGCTCGTCATCGCCGATCAGCCGCCGTTCCGGATCGGCCGACAGCGTCGTCTTCCCCGTCCCCGACAGCCCAAAGAACAGCGCCGTCACCCCGTCCGGTCCCGTGTTCGCCGAGCAGTGCATCGGAAACACATTCCGCCCCGGCAGGATGTAGTTCATCACCCCGAAAATCGACTTCTTCATCTCGCCGGCATATTTTGTGCCGCCGATCAGCACAATCTTCCGCGTGAAATCCGCCAGGATGAACGTCGACGACCGTACCCCGTCCCGCTCCGGGATCGCTTCAAATTCCGGCGCCGCAATCACGATGAACTCCGCCTTGTGCTGCGCCAGCTCCTGCACCTCCGGCCGCACGAACAGCTGCTTCACAAACAGCGCGTGCCACGCATACTCGCAGATCACCTGGATCGGCAGCCGATACGTCGGATCCGCCCCTGCCGCCAGATCCATGATGAACAAATCGCGCTCCGCCATGTGCCGGATCACCCGCTGCAGCAGCGCCTCGAATTTCTCCGGCGGAAACGCCTGGTTCACCTTGCCCCAGTGCACCCGCGCCCGCGTCTCCTCATCCTCGACGGTGAATTTGTCGCGCGGCGAGCGCCCCGTGCGCGCGCCGGTCATCGCCACCAGCGCGCCGTTCGATGCCAGGCGGCCTTCGCCGCGAGAGATCGCGCTCTCCACCAGTTGCGGGGTGGAAAGGTTGCGGTGAGCATGCAGGCCTTCGGTCAGGCGCTTCAGATCCTGAAGTGTCGCAGTTGCACCCATAGCTGGGGATGCCTCCGTGGGTCAAATCCTGAGGTCAAAAAGGACTCACCATTGTCCCATTCGGCGCTGGCCTTGCCTAGCGGAATCTCCGCCTCGATCCGGCCCCGGAACCGCTAGGATGATGATCACCACCGGCGCCATCGACGGCAACGCCTTCCGCGCGGAGCACAGGAAAATCTTCGGCATCTTCACCAGGATCGAACGCCGCCGCACCAGCCCAGTGCTAATGCCTGCTCCCTACTCCCTACTCCCTACTCCCTGTACCCTGTACCCTGCCCTTTACACCTGCGGCTGCGCGTCATCCGAAGGCGTCAGATGCGGCAGGTTCCGCGTGTGCCCGGCTTCGTGCAGCACCGCATCCACCTGCGCCAGCACCTCTTCCACCGTCATCGTGTACATCTCGCGCCCGTTGTCGTAGCCCGACTCGATCGCGCCCTTCAGATACCGCCCCGCCGCCTGCGCTGCCAGCGCATCTGTGATTACGTGGCTGCTGCGCTTCTTCTGCTCCACCCACGCAAGGCACGGCATTGCGATCCATACCGGACGCCCGTTCACGTCGAATCGAACATCGACCGCATCCGCATGGCGCGTCGCGATCGCAACAATATTAGCTTTCCACCGGCAGTGCAGATCCTCGCCGGTCCAGCGGTCGGTCGAATGGAATTCTTCGTACATGACTCTTCCAGCCTAGAGCATTTTTTCCGCCCACGCACCTCTCCGCGCCCGCCCCGCCAAACCCTCGTCACCCATCGCAGTGCAATCGTTCGTGGGACATTGCACACAATTTTCTTCCTGTCATCCCGACGCGAGCGCCGTGGGGCCCCATCGAAGATGGGTAGGCGAGCGAGGGACCTGCTTTTTCTTGCCACAGCTACAAATGTTTTCCTTCCGACACGCCCCCCGTCACCACCCAGCCCGGCCCGCCGCCGTCCCGGCAGAAGATAGTCCCGAATGTGAAAAAAGAAAACAAATCTTATCCGGGTTTGTGCGTCCAATGTATGTCCTGAACCGGGACCAGTCTTTATACCCCAGGAGTTTCCGTGACCCGTCCAGCGCAAAATCCCCAACAGCGGCGATTTGAAGAGCGCCTTCGCCATCAACAGCAGCAGCTGGAGCACAGCATGCTGACCGCGGTCAAAGAGGGCCGCAAAACCGTCGCCGAAGACACCCTCGACGTCGCCGATCAGGCCGTCCTCTCCTATCAGAAGGAGCTCATCTTCTCTCAGGGCACGGAAGGCCACACCCAGCTCTCCCTCGTTCGCCTCGCCCTCGAACGCCTCCGCGAAGGCTCCTTCGGCCACTGCCTCCACTGCGGCAACCCCATCGGCGAAAAACGCCTCGAAGCCCTCCCCTGGACCCCCTACTGCATCGAGTGCCAGGAAAAAGTCGAAAACGGCCAGATCGAGGACGTCGTCCGCGCCGCATAACCAGCTCCGAGCTCGAGCTCCCGCCTCCCGGTCCGGTTCTCCTGCCTCCGCGTGATAAACTGTTGGGAATCTTGTGCGAAGACGCCTTGGTGCGCCTTCGCCACTCCCGTCCAAAGGAAAAGCGGTAAACCCGGTGGATACACAGACCCGTCACGCGCTCAAACAGGACAAATTCGTCACCGCCACCACCTCCGGCCTGGAATGGGTCGGAGAGCACCGCGGCAATGTGATCGGCTGGGCCGTCGGCGTCGTGGTCGCCGTCGCCATCGTGGTCGCCAGCGTCATCTTCTACCAGAAGCGCGATGCCGCCGCCGACCGGGTCCTCGGTCAGGCCATGGACATCTACGAGACCCCCCTCACCCAGCCCAATGTCCCCGTCGAGCCGGGCATGAAGACCTACGCCACCGCCGCCGACCGCGCCAAAGCCGCCTATCCGCTCTTCCGCCAGGCCGCCGACAATTATGGCTGGCTCTCCGCCGGCCAGATGGCCCGCTACTTCGCCGGTGTCACCGAAATCGACATGGGCCAGAAAGCTCAGGCCGAAGCCGACCTCGAAAAGGCCACCCACGCCGGCAACAGCAACCTGGCCTCCCTGGCCAAAATCGCCCTCGCGAACCTCTATGCGGAAACCGGCCGCGATTCCCAGGCCGTCTCCCTTTTGCAGGATGTGATCGCGCACCCCACCACCACGGTTCCGAAAGGACAGGCCCAACTGCAGCTCGCCGCCCTCTACGAAACCACCCAGCCGCAGGAAGCCAAACGTCTCTACGCCCAGATCAAGGACCAGGACAAAGAGACCGACGCCGGCCAGATCGCCACCCAGAAGCTCCAAAGCCTCAAGTAGCCGCCCGGCACCCAGCCAAATTCCGATTGCCCGGGAAGCCCGGCCTCAGGGGCGCGGCTTCACAGGCCATCCGCATGGCTTTGCGGATGGCCTCGCATGTCTCTCCGTTGATAGACTAAGTCGTATGACTAAGTCTTTGGACGCTGTCAATATCCATGAAGCCAAGACCCACCTCTCCCGCATCGTCGAGCGGGTCCTGGCCAGCGGCGAGCCGGTCACCATCGCCCGCGCGGGCAAACCCGTGGCCATCCTCTCCGCCCATCCCGAGGCGCGCCCCCTCCGCCGTACCCTGGGTATCCTGCGCGGCAAGGTCCATCTCCCGCGCAATTTCGAGGCCCACGACGCGCAGATCCGGAAGATGTTCGAAGGCGACCGCTCATGAATCTTCTGCTCGACACCCACGTCCTTCTCTGGGCGCTCATCGATCCGGACCGGGTGCCGGCCCCCATGCGCCGCCTCATCGAGGACACCGCAAACCGCGTCTGGTTTTCAGCCGATTCCATCTGGGAGATCGCCATTAAACACTCGCTGGGCAGAGAGGACTTTCCTGCCGAGCCGGCCGCCATCGCCAAAGCTGCCCGGGAAACCGGCTTCGAGGATCTGACCGTGACAGCCCGGCATGCCGCCGCTGTCGATACCCTCCCCTGGCCGCACCGAGATCCCTTCGATCGGCTCCTGGTCGCCCAGGCGCACGCCGAGGGAATGAAACTTCTCTCCCTCGATCCCGACGTGAACGCGTACTTTACGCGCAGCCGGCGCCGCACCTGACCGCGCGCCGTGCTTTCCGGGGAAGCCGCCCCTTACGCCGTCTTCTGCTGGTTGATGTCGATCACTTCCAGATCCGCCCCGCGCACCAGCTTCTCTTCTTCCTGCTTGTCGCCGAGCAGAACCACGTAAACGTCATCGAGCGAGGTCAGCTTCTTCTCCACCAGCCCCACCATCTGCTTGCCTTTGATCCGAACGTGTTGTCCTTGTTTGAAGTTCATGCTGAAAAGGTAGGCGCTCATGCGTGCGACTCACTATCCCAAAAATGGGGAAATCCGGGGCCCAGAACAGTAACCGCAGGCCCCGCACGACAGTGATGTGATTCCAGCCCCGCTTCCGTTTCACGGTAATAGCCGGCCAAAACAACCTGCACCGCGCTGGGGAAAGCTTTCGGGCAGAGACGAGATGCGCCCCTGTTGCCCCACCACGAGAGTCATTCTGACCGGAGCGCCGCCGATGCACCTGCCAGAGCGCATGTTCCTCATCGGCGCGGAGTGGAAGCGCCCCCCAGCCTGGCCTGAGCAAGGCGCCGTCAGGACGCCGCGCCGAACGGCTAGCGACACGAACCGCATGCACGACAAAGCTCTCAGCGCGGAGGGAGTCGGTGGCGCAGCCACCGATAAAAATCTCGACGTTTTCCCTGCGCGGCCCGAACCTCACCAGGTTCACCTCTCCTGGCCCAGGTTCGAAAGGTAAGTAAGGCCGACCAACCTTACCTTTCGCCCCAACATGAATGTCATCGTGAGCGGAGCGCGGCCTTAGCCCTCGGCGTAGGGAACAACCCTTCATCCGCGCGGAGTCACGTCACTCTGAGCACAGGCCGAGCGGCGCTCGGCGAGTCGAATGGGCGAATCGACCCCCAGCGTGGCCTGAGCAAGGCGTCGTCAGGACGCCGCGCCAAACGGCGAGCGCCACGAACCGCCCGCACGACAATGCTCCTGGCGCGGAGGGAGTCGGTGGCGCAGCCACCGATAAAAATCTCCGGGTTTCCTTACACGACCCCGACGACGCTGGTACACCTTTCGGCCTTCGAAAGGTAAGTATCGCCGACCACCCACCCATCACCCGCGAACCGTGTCATCCCGATGCGAGCGCCGTGGGGCCCCATCGCAGATGGGGTAGGCGAGCGAGGGATCTGCGGTTGCGTCTATACGCGTTACTATCGGGCAACTCAATGTCGCGGCGACCGATCAGCAAGCGCGACGGCACAAGCCTGAACCAGTTCCTCGTGATCGCTGCGGCCGAGAAAATTGCGGCGATGGAGACGGAGCGCTTTTTCGCCGAGAGGAAAGACCGTGCCGATCGCAAAGCGTTTCGCCGCATTCTGAATCGCAAGGGCGGCGAACCGCCCAGCCCCGAAGACACAATCGAGTGAGAAGTCCCCGTTCCGGGTCAAAAAACGGCACCCCGGAAGCATCGATTCGCTACTGGCTACCGGCCACCGGCTACTGGCTACCGGCCACCGGCTACCGGCCACCGGCCACCGGCTACCGGCCACCGGCTGCCTCCATGACTTTCGTACCGCCTCCCCCGCCGATTCCCCTTGTATTGCCTTGACTGCACTCCTACCCTGAAGAAGGAAAGCTCTGTCCGCATCGGTCTCAGGACCGCCCGGAACAGAGCTTTTCTTGTCGCCGAGGAAAGCATTTCTTGCTCCGGCAAGTTCCCCGGCCTATCCCGGACGGACCGGCTCAGGCCGATCTTGAGGTTCTTTGGCATCCCGGCGACCCGCGACAGACGTGAATCGAGCTCCCGTCCTCGTTCCACCTGAAATCAAATACCTGGGCGCAAACCCTTTCGTTTCAAATTCCCAGGGGACGGCAAAAGTTGTCGAATCTGTAAACAGTGCGCAAGTCATGCAGAATCAGCAACTTGCCAATCTGTCTGTCAGGAAAACAACGGATTTCCCGGCAGCTCAGGGTAATCGGCAAAACATATTACCCCGCATCTTGCTCAAAACAAAGGCCCCCCGGAAACCATCCCCCCGGGGGGCACAGGGGCCTCATGATCACGAAAAGCGCATGTCGATCGGCAGATCCCGCGTTCCCAGTGCCAGCGTGGCCGGAGCTTTCCGTATCGGCCGCTGCGCCGAAGCCGGAGCGCTCATGACTTCCTTCCACGCCTCCTGGAACTTTGCCATCTCGCTCCGCGTTCCGACTGTGATCCGAACCGAATTCGGCCAGATCGGCCACGTGCGCCCAATGAAGACGTTCTTCGCCGCCATCGCTTCGATCACTTCTTTACCTGGTCGCCCCGCATCGACCATAAAACAGTTCGTCTGCGACGGAATGAACTTGTAGTTATTTGCCGTCAGCCACGAGAACGTCTCGTTGCGAATGTCGGTGTTGATCTTGCGCCGCTGCGGCACCAGCTCCGGCACTTCCAGGCTGCTCGTCGCTGCCGCCACCGCAAGAATGGGCATCATGTTCGTGCCGTAAGGCTGAATCTTCGCCAGCAGATCGGGCCGGCCAATCGCCATCCCGCACCGCAGCCCGGCCATTCCGTAGATCTTCGAGAAGGTCCGCAGCACGATCAGATCCTTGTCGGCCTTCACCAGATCGATCGAAGGCGTCGCGTCCGAGAAGTGGATGTAAGCCTCATCCACCAGCAGGATCGAGCCCTGCGGCTTGTGCGCCAGCGCATACTCGATGTCTTCCCGGCTCGTGATCGTTCCGGTCGGATTGTTCGGATTGCAGATGTACAGCAAACCCGCATTCGGATCGGCCGCAACCATCGCCTTCACATCGTGCGAATAGTCGCTGGCCAGCGGAACCTTCACGAGGTTTGCCCCGCTGTACTTCGCCGCAAACATCGGCGCTTCATAGCTCGGATCGGCAACCACCAGGCTGCGATCCTTCGAGGTGAACGCCAGCACCGTGTAGTGCAGGGGCTCGCTCGATCCCGCGTAGACCCGCAGGTATTCCGGCTTCAGCCCCTCGATCGCGCTGAAGGTCTTCACCAGCCTCACCGTCAGATCGTCGTCGTACCGTCCGCCCTCCGGCAGCAGGCTGCTCATGACTGCACACGCGCCGCTGCACGGTCCCAGCGGATTCTCGTTGGCGTCGATGCGCACCGCTCCCGGCGGGAACTCGCGAGCCTTGCGCGCCCGCTGCGCCCGCGCCAGCTGGGGTTCGGTCAGGATCGGCATTGCAGCCGCTGCGGTTGCGGCAGCAGCAAGACCAAAGAAATTACGGCGAGAAAGGTTCGTGTTCACCCGCTCCTCCTGAATTTGAATGAGGCCCGATCACTTCCCGAAAGAATGACTGCGCATCAAACCCGAATCCCGGACCGCGGTGACTTCGATCTCCACCAGAGCTCCCGGCAAGGCCAGCGCCGCCACCTGCATGGCGCTGCGCGCCGGCTTGTTGGGCTGCGCCCCGGTACCGAAGTACTGAGAGTATGCCTTCATAAACCCGGAAAAGTCCATCTTTCCGCCCTGGGCCGGATCGCCCGCCAGGTAGACATGCATCAGAACCACGTCGCCCAGCGTCAGATGCTGCTCCTCCAGAGCCTTCCGGATGTTCTCCAGCGTGTGCTCGGTCTGAGTCTCGGTGTTGCCCGGCTGGCCCTTCGCGACCGACGAGTCGAGCATGCCGCTCAGATACAGGGTGTCGCCCACCCACACGCCTTCGGAGATCGGAAAGCTCGAATTCGGAAGCGGAATGCGCGTCACTTTGCTCTGGGCAAAGGCTCCGGTGCCGATCATCGTTGCGGCCAGTACTCCCATCGCGATGCGGCTAAGCAAGGCTGCCTCCGTTCTCGATCCGTGCGCCCAGCTGATTGATGACCCGATACGACGACAGAGCCGCGCCCTCCTGCCAGCCGACGAGATGGCTCGTATGATCGCCCGCGAAATACACGCGCCGGTCGGGTTGCAGCAGAACATCCATCGCCCCAGCCCCCGTATGACCAAAGCCGCTGATCCACGATCCCAGGTTGAAGGGAATCTGCCCCCAGCTGATGTACACCGGCTTGGAAAGGTCTTTCCCGTGTCCCGGATGCAGCCGTTCGATGGCCTGCCGCGACGCCTCGAGCTTCGCTTCCACGGTGGGCAGCTTGCCGAAAGCCGTTCCGTTCTCAACCGAATAACCGCCGATTACGACGCCGCGATCGGAGAACATCCGTGCGCTCGGATACCAGACGACGTTCACCGTCTGCTGCAGATAGCTCAGACCGCCGTAGATGGCGTCGTTCTTTTCCCAGAAGCGCGGCGCCTCCCAGGCGATCTTGTAGGCCGAGTCATAGCTGGTGCCGTCGATGGCCGCACGGACCGCGGGGCTGAAGTCGGCATCGAGCGAACGGACAATCGTCAGTGGCATCGCGCAGATGCAGTAGTCGGCCGTAATCGGGCGATCGGCGCCGCTCGCCCGATCGTGGTAGACGACGGTCACGCCGGTCGCAGACTGCCGGATGCTGCGCACGACGGCTCCCGAGCGCACCACGCCGCCCAGTTTCTTCTCAAAGGCGGCCGGAATCCGGTCCATTCCCCCGACCGGTTGGAACATCGTCGGCTGCCAGTCGATGATCTCCTCGGCCATCATGCCCTGCCAGAGATCGGCATCCAGCAGCGCATGCATCGGGAGAGGATCGATGGCCTCGGGTCTGGCTTCGCCCGCGCCCGGTTGCACCTTGTACCCGGACCGCTCCGTGCCCTTGAAAAACAGATCCGGCTGCAGATCACCGTAGACACGCAGGAACTCGATCATCTTCTCGCGGTCGTCGGCCGTGACCTCTTCGTCGAGAGCCCCTTTGCGGAGGCACTTGCCGAGCAGTTCAGACACGTGTCCGCGAGTATCGTTGACCACCCGCCGCTCGGTGACAGGAGCTCCGCCGTTAAGCCTGTCGCTTTGCATCAGGGCGCCGCGCGAGGAGTTGACTTCGACCTCAAGGGCAACCCCCAACTCGTGGCAATAACCGAGCATGTTGCGATGGATCGAGGGGAGGCGCGCCGGTCCGGCATTGAAGTAGTTGCCCTCATCGAAGGTGCAGGACTGCTGCATTCCGGAGGCGAACTCGACGTCACTGCCGCCGCGAAGGGTCCAGTTGCGGCCGCCGCACCGTTCGCGCGCTTCGAGAACCGTGCAGCGATATCCGGCTTTGCCTAACTCGTATGCGGCAACCAGTCCGGCGATGCCGGCTCCGAGGATGACGACGTTTGTCCCTTTGCCATCCACAAGGCGCAGAGCGCTCGATTCTGCCGAGGCATCCGGAATCGCCAGCAGCCCGAGGGACTGCATCATGACAAACGCAGCGCTGTAGCCACCCGCCTGGCCGACACGCATCAGAAACTGCCGTCTGGTGAGACCCATATTTGCTGTTTCCTTTTTGTGCTGGGGAACGTGTTCTTCTGTCGCAGCCTTCTGAGGTTAAAAAAAGGCCCGTGGCCGGAGACAAGAACCACGGGCTTCAGGGAGGCTAAAACAGAATTTTGAGCGCCAACTGGGTGTTGTACGGTTCGCCGGCCCCGATGCCAGGCGCTCCGTAGTTCGCTCCAACCGTCGTTGCGATTGCACAGCTGCCGCCATCGGTGCAGTACCCGTCGCCGGGCGCTGCAAGATTGAGGTGATTGAACAGGTTGAACATCTCGACCCGGAACTGTGCCGTGACCCGTTCCGAGATGTGCGTGTTTTTGAAAACTGAGAAATCCACGTCTTCGAATCCTGGCCCGTGCAGAGCATTCCTCTGGCTGGTCCCGAAGGTGCCTGCCGCTGGTTCGGTGAATGCATTGGGGTTCATCCAGTTGACGAAAAAACCGTTCGTGGAATCCCCCTGAACGCCATGCGATATTCCGGCGTACGGATTGACGTTGGGCACTGGATTCGCGCGTTCCGCGAATTCGCCGGTGCCACTCTGGTCGTTGTTGGCGTAGATGGTGAAGGGCTGACCTCCGTGGAAGCTCCACAGGCTGTTCAGCTGCCAGCCGCCGGTCAGCCATTTGAGTTCCGGCGCACCGGGCACATCGTAGGTGAGATAAGCGGTAAAGGTATTGCGCACGTCGAAGTCGCTGTTGCCGTATTCACACTGGAAACAGAAACTGTTCTGCGGATTGAAGAGGTAGATCTCGCTGGCTTCGTCGAGAGAGTGTGCCCAGGTATACGAAGCCTGACTCGTGATGCGGTGCCAGCTGGCGAAGCGTACGAGCGCCTGCAGCGAGTTGTAGTTGGATCCCGCCTCAGACTGAATCTGATTGATCACGCCGTAGTTCGGGAACTGGGATCCAAACGGCCGCGTTGCATTGCTTCCGCCGCTGCCGAGCGCGGCCTGGTTGATATCCACCAGGTTGCGCAGGTGATGTCCCGTGCTGCCGACATAGCCCAGCTGCGCAATCGCCCCCGAGCCGAAGCTTCGCTGCAGATTGAGGTTGTAGTTGTAGACGTATCCGGGTCGAAGCTTCTGGCTCACCGAAAACAGATTCACCGAGGGGCAGGAACTCGCATTGGGATTGGCGATACAGGGATTGGACGGGGTGCTCACGTTGGTAAAAATGTCCGTGCCGTAAGCGGCTCCCGACGGAATGACCGCAGCGGTGGGCGCCGTCTGCTCCACGGGACTCGATCCGGCGGGATTGTCCTGCACGCCAAACGGGCCGCCGTTGCTGCTGAAACGGGAGTTCAGCAGGTTGACCAGATTGGGGCTGTCGAATCCCAATCCGAAGCCGCCGCGCACCACTGTCTTGCCGTCGTTCGTCGGCTGCCACGAGAAGCCCAGTCGTGGGCTATAGCCTCCGTACCACTGTGGATAGAGCGTCGGTAGATCGACGCCGGCAATGGCGATGCCGTTCGGAGCGCTGGGCAGAAATGTGCTCAGGTCCTCGGTGCCGTTGTGCATCGGACCGACATATTCGTAGCGAAGCCCGTAGTTCACGGTCAGGCGAGGAGCCAGCTGCCAGGTGTCCTGAGCAAACATCGCCCAGGTATTCACGAAGACCTGGCGCTTGGGATTGCCCTGCACGATGCTGGTGGCTCCCGCGTCGAAGCATCCTGCGAGAAAGTCGGCAAGGGCGTAGATATGGTCAGGATCGGCGGTGGCCGGCGCCGACGCCGGTGTGGTTGTAGCGAGTCCGTCGCAGG
>JBKICP010000111.1:0-17245 GCA_046567085.1 Acidobacteriota bacterium | reverse complement strand
CGCTTTCTCTCCATTCCGGATGTCGACGTGCTGCTGTTGCAGCTGCGCAGTTCGGGTGTGTCTCTGAGAGAAGCGATCGACGTTTCAGGATTCTCAGAGCCCACCCGCTGAACCGGGTGGGTTTTCATTTGCCCTTTATCCCAGGAAGAGATCCCAGAGGAGAATCAGCATGACGTTGCGCATTAACGACATTGCCCCCGATTTCACCGCCGAAACAACGCAGGGCACCATCCGTTTTCATGAGTGGATCGGGGACAACTGGGCCGTCCTCTTCTCGCACCCCAAGGATTTCACGCCCGTCTGCACGACGGAGCTGGGCGCGGTGGCGGGGCTGGAGAAGGAGTTTGCGAAGCGCGGCGCGAAGGTGATCGGGCTGAGCGTCGATCCGGTCGAGAGCCATCGCAAGTGGGAGCCGGATATTCACGACGTCACCGGGCACCAGGTGAAGTATCCGATGATCGGCGATCCGGAACTGAAGGTGGCGAAGCTGTACGACATGCTGCCGGCCGATGCGGGAGAAACATCCGAGGGCCGGACCCCGGCGCAGAACGCCTGCGTGCGCACCGTGTTTGTGATCGGTCCGGACAAGCGGATCAAGCTGCATCTCGCCTACCCCATGTCGACGGGGCGGAATTTCGACGAAATTCTGCGCGTGCTGGATTCGATCCAGCTCACCGCGAAACATAAGGTCTCGACGCCGGCAAACTGGAAGCAGGGCGACGACGTCATTATTGGTGGAGCGGTTTCGAATGAGGAAGCAGACAAGATCTTCCCCGGATACAAGACGGTGAAGCCGTATCTGCGGACGACCGCTCAGCCGAAGTAAAGCGTTTGTCAGACAAAGTCGGACGCCGTCCGACACGAGCACCGGTGGCGAAGTGGCTAACGCGCTGGTCTGCAAAACCAGTATTCGCGGGTTCAATTCCCGCCCGGTGCTCCATCAACAGTTTGCGCGGGGCATAGACCCTTGAGGAATCTGAGATGAAACTTTAGATTTCTCAAAAGTAAAAGTCCGGATACGGGTTCGGACTGGCCTCCTGCAAGGCTATCCGCCTTGTTAACTGAGTCGTTAATGCGCCGGCTTCCACCCCGCTTCCAACCCTTTGGAATCAGCCTCTTGCCAGGGGCTTCACCCCCCGTCCTCAGGCGTTCAATTTCAGGATGAGCAGCGTCATATCGTCGTGCTGCGGAGCGCCGGCGGTGAACTCATCCGCCGCGACAAAGAGCGCCCGCAGGACGTCGCCTGCGTGCTGGTCCTGGACCGCCGAGGCGGCCTCGATCATGCGCTCCTCGCCCCACTCCTCGTCAGCGTGGGTCATGGCTTCGCTGATGCCATCGGTGTAGAGCAGCAGCAGGTCGCCCGGCTCGAGGGTGATGGCCTGCTCGGTGTAGGGCGCGAAGGGCAGCAGCCCGACGACGGGCCCACCGGCTTCGAGGCGAATGACCTGACCGTTGCGCAGGACCACCGGGGGGTTATGGCCGGCGTTGACGCACTCCAGGCGGCGGCTCTGTGGATCGTAAGCAGCAAAGAAGAACGTCGCGTAGCGGTTCGAGGCCGAGGCCTCGTACACCAGGCGATTGACCTTGTGCATGAGATTGGCGAAGTCGCGCGGGTTGTCGAGCGTGACGCCGCGCAGCGAGGCGCGCAGGCTGGCCATGAGCAGCGCGGCAGAAATGCCTTTGCCGGATACATCGCCGATGGCGAGGCCCAGGCGCCCGTCTTCCAGATGGATCACGTCGTAGTAGTCGCCGCCGACGCCCTGGGCGGGGCGGCAGGAACCAGCCACCGAGGCTCCGGCGATCGCGGGCATCTCCTGCGGAAAGAGCCGCTCCTGGACTTCGCGAGCGATCTCGATTTCGCGGTTGACGCGCTCGCGCTGCGCGGCCTCGGCGGCGAGGGAGTGGGCGAGTTCGGAGACTTCGAGAGCGAGGCCGGTCTGGCGGGCGACGGTTTGCAGCACCTGCAGATCGGTGCGGGACCAGGCGGCTTCCGAACGCTTGGGCCCGAGGGCCATCACGCCCATCAGGCGGTTGCGGCCGGGCAGCGGGACGAGCAGCTCGGCGTTGAGCAGGTCGAGAGCGCGGCGCTCGGCGGTGCCGGCCATCAGGTACCAGGCGTCAGGGTCGTCGCGATAGAGCCGCGCCGGTTCGTTGGAGTTGACCAGGTAGCGGATGGAAGAAGCCTGGACGGGCAGGGTGAGGACGCCTTCGGCCGTGACGCCGACGGACTGCTCGAGGCGGAAGGCATCGCCGTGGCGCAGGAGCATGGCGATCTGGCGGATGTGGAGGGTGTTGCAGACGGTGCGGGCGACGGTTTCCAGAAGCGGCTGCGTCTCGGTGAAGTGGCGGACTTCGTCGGAGAGCTCGTTGAGCAGGACTTCGGCGTTGTAGGCTTCGCGGAAAAAGCGCTTGTCGAGCCACTGCTCGATGCGCTTGCCCACGCCAAAGCGCAGCGCGAGGATCAGCACGAGAAAGATGAGGGCGGTCCAGACATCGGAAGGCTGGGGAACGCGGCGCTCGAACATGGGCAGGAAGAGCCTGAGTCCGACCACGATGAGCAGGGCAGCCTGGACGACCCATAACGTTGCTCTGGCAAGCGCGTAGCGGGTGCCGATGCGCAGCAGGACGCGGACGTCGAGGGCGCGCTGCACCACGACGACGTAGGCCAGGGTGAGCGGCGCGAACATGAAGAGCAGGGCGCCGAGGGAAATAATCCAGTAGAAACGCGGCTCGCTGAAGTTAACTCCAAAGTGCGGGAGAAGAACAAAGACCAGCAGCAGGGCGCCCATGCCGATGCTCATGCCGGTGGTGAGCACGCGCAGGCGGCGGCGAGCATCTTCCGTGGAGGCGGAGCGGAGCTTATCGAGGGTGAGGACGAGATAGAGGATGACGCAGAGCAGGTTGAAGGGGTTGATGACGTAGCTGCCCGCGAGATTGCCGGCGCGGGTGAGCAGCGGTCCATCTCCCTGCCCGTAGTAGTCGAGATACATGGCAGGAAGCAGGACGCAGACGGCGGCGGCGAAGATCACGAAGAGGACCTTCTTGATCCAGGGGAAGCGGGCATCCCAGCGGGAGCGTTCGGGGAACCAGATGCCGAAAAGAAGCAAGGCCGGAGCTCCGGCAAGCTGCAGTCCCTGGTACCAGACGATGCGGAGAAAGAGGAGAAAGCCGGTGGAGAGGCCTGGGCCGGGAGGGAGGAACACAACCTCAGGAAAGACGAGGAGGACGAGCAGCAGCCAGGCGTTGCGATCCGTTGGACGGGTGAAGACCACCCAGTAGCTGGTGAGAAGGCAGACCAGACTCAGGAGGCCGAAGAGGAAGAATCCCTGCCAGAAAGCCACGGCCGGGGACATACGGCCAAAGAAATAGGCTCGGTGCACCAGCGTCAGCGTGAGAGTGGCGTGGGAGCCGTTCGGACGCGTGACGTCGACATCGAGGATGTCGCCCGGGTGGCTGTCGGCAAGGATGGTCCACCATTGGGAGATGCCGCTGTACGGTGCTCCATTGAGCTGGTCGATGCGGTCACCGGCGACGGCGCCGGCGGCGCGTGCTTCGGGAGCGAGGCCCTCGTCCTGAATCAGGAGAGTATCGGTGTCGTAACGAAAGGGCATGTTGACGCGCTGGTCCCAGTGGATGCGGGTCGACCAGAGGTCGGTGGTGCCGGCGATCCAATAGCCGAGACTGGCGACAATCCAGAGAGCCAGAAAGAGGCGCAGCAGGTTGGGGGATACAGGCTTCTTTCGGGTTCGATGTTTCATCCGTGGGGACATAGTAACTTGCCCTGGCCCGATTGGGCAGCCGGTACTTCTGCTGGCCGCTCGGCAGGGTTATCCTTGATACGCAATGCGGAGGGTCTGAAGTTCATGCGCGTTTCGGGTGTGGTTTTGTTTCTGGCAGCAGTATCGTGCGCGGCGCAGACGCGGCCGGCGATCATCGGGGTCTCGCACATCGCGGTCTATGCATCGGACGCCGCGAAGACCGAGCAGTTCTACGTCCACGATATGGGACTGAAGAAAGCGGAGGATCCGGAGAACAGCAACGGGGTTCGCTATTACGTCAACCAGGAGCAGTTTGTCGAAGTGCTGCCCTTACCGGCCGACGCCGGCGCGAACCGGCTGGATCACCTGGCCTATATGACGAAGAGCGCCGAAGGCATGCGCGCCTATCTCAAGGCGAAAGGCGTTGAGGTTCCGGATGCTGTGAAGAAAGGCAGGGACGGCAGCTCGTGGTTTGAGGTGAAGGATCCGGAAGGAAATAAGGTGGAGTTTGTGCAGCCGCCGGCGAAGCTGCTGAACCTGTCGGGCACGGCAGGGCTGTACGCGCTCAGCGGGGCGGACCCCATCGGGCGGCGGATCATCCACGTGGGCATGCTGGTGCGGGATCGCGAGAAGGAGGACACGTTCTACCGCGGACTGCTGGGCTTCCGGCCGTACTGGTATGGCGGCATGCACGAGCACACCGACTGGGTATCGCAGCAGGTGCCGGACGGCCACGACTGGCTGGAATACATGGTCTACAACGGCGAGGGCGCGCCCGACCACGTTCCGCAGAACCAGCTCGGCGTGCTGAATCATCTGTCGCTGGGCGTCGTGAACATGGAAAAGACGGTTACGACCCTCTACCAGGAGGACCGACTGGGCGATGCGCCGCCGCGGCCCCAGATCGGGCGGGACGGCAAGTGGCAGTTCAACGCCTATGATCCGGACCACACGCGGATGGAGCTGATGGAGTTCACCGCGGCGGCCAAGCCCTGCTGCTCGGAGTTCACCGCGGCGAATCCGACGCCGGAAGGACAGCCGTAACGGCGACGACAGCCGGCGGAAGCAGCCCGCGGCAGGGCGCCTGAATCCGAATGGAAGAATGCCAAAGAACGCGAAATCCACGAGGAAACACGCCCGCAGCAAGGAAACGCCGGCCAGCCTGGTCGACGAGCAGCTGGCTCGGTATCGTGCCATGCGCGACTTTGCCACGACGGCAGAGCCGAGCGGCGCATCGACTGGAAAAACAAAGACGCAGGCGGGTGAGGGCCTGCCTTTCGTCATCCAGAAGCATGCGGCCACGCGGCTGCACTACGACTTCCGCCTGGGATGGAAAGGCGTCCTGAAGAGCTGGGCGGTGACGAAGGGTCCCAGTTACGTAGTCGCGGACAAGCGGCTCGCCGTCGAGGTGGAAGATCACCCGATGGAGTACGGGGGCTTCGAAGGGACGATTCCGAAGGGCCAGTACGGTGGCGGAACGGTGATGGTGTGGGACACGGGCACCTGGGAACCGGTGACCGATGTGGATGAGGGGTTCAAAAAAGGCCAGCTGAAGTTCATCCTGCATGGGAAGAAGCTGAACGGCCATTGGGCGCTCATCCGCATTAAGAACAACCGCTACGGCGACAAAGACAAAAACAACTGGCTGCTCATCAAAGAGCACGACGAGTTTGAGCGCACCGCTGACGATCCCGCCATCACCGAGGAAGCGCCGGACAGCGCTGTGACCGGCCGCAGCATCGAGCAGATCGCCTCAGCCGAGGATCACGTCTGGAACTCCCACGTTCCGGAGAAGAAGGGGCCCGCGAATCGCTCTCTGCTGACGCGGCGTTCGGCGGGTTCTCGGGCGGCGGAGCAGCCGGTGCCGGGCCTGGTGAAGAAGGTCGAGGTTCCCGACCGCGCATCCGCCCTGCACGACGCTCCGAAAGAGAAGCTGCCCGGATTTCTCGCGCCGGAACTGGCTTCGTCGATCGAGGAGCCGCCGGAAGGCGAGGAGTGGCTGCACGAGCTGAAGCTGGACGGCTACCGCATCCAGATCCACATCGATGAAAAGGACGGCAGGCGCAGGGCGCGGCTCTTTACGCGCAAGGGTCTGGACTGGACGCATCGCATGCGCGATCTGGCGGAAACGGCGGCGCAGCTGCCGGTGCATGCTGCGATTATCGATGGCGAAGTGGTGGTGCTGAACGAGAAGGGGCTCACCAGCTTTGCCGATCTGCAGGCGGCCTTTGACGAAGGCGCGCCGCACCCGATGACGTATTTTGCGTTCGATCTGCTGCATCTGGACGGACACAACCTGCGGAATCTTCCCCTGGAACAGCGCAAGACGATCCTCGAAGGGATGGTTCAGGAACTGGGCAACGAGGAGTTCCGCTACAGCGCTCACATCCGCGCGCACGGCGCCGAAATGTTTCGCCACGCCTGCCAGATGGGCGCCGAGGGCATCGTGTCGAAGCTGGCGGCGTCGGCGTGGCGCGGCGATCGCTCGCGGCAGTGGCTCAAATCGAAATGCGTGCTGCAGCAGGAATTCGTGGTGGGCGGCTTTACGCCGCTGTCGAACGGCAGCCATGGCATCGGTTCGCTGCTGCTCGGCTACTACAAAAACAAGGAGCTGATCTACGCCGGCCGCACCGGCACCGGGTTCAACCAGAAGACGCACACGATGCTGCGCGACCGGCTGGACGCGCTGCGCGAGAAGAAGCCCGCCTTCGAGAGCCTGCCCGCAGATGCGAAGAAAGATGCGATCTGGGTGAAGCCGACGATGGTGATCGAGGCGCGCTTCGCCAACTGGACCAGCGATAACCTCGTCCGGCAGTCGGCGTTCCTGGGCGTTCGCGAAGATAAGGACCCTAAAGAAGTGGTGCGCGAAACCGCAGAGCATGTGCCGAAGTCGAGCCGCAAAAGCGAGTCGCCTGCGAAAGCGGCGCATCACGCTGCGCCTGCGCCCACGGCTGCGATGGTCGAGCCACCGGCGACGCGCCGGTCTCCAAAGGACCGGGCCGTGGTGGCCGGCGTGTCAATCAGTCATCCGGACAAGATTCTGGACGAGTCCTCGCGCCTGACGAAGCTGCAGCTGGTCGAGTACTACGACGCGGTCGCCGATCATCTGCTGCCGCATATTACCGGACGGCCCCTGAGCATTGTGCGCTGCCCGGAAGGCAGCGGCAAGCCATGCTTCTTCCAGAAGCAGATCGGCAAAGGCATGCCGGCCGGTGTCGAGAGCGTGCCTGTCACGGTGAAAAAGGGCGGCCATCCGCAGCGCGAAGAGTACGTGACGGTTTCGACGCGCGAAGGCCTCGTGGGCCTGGGCCAGATGGGCGTGATGGAGCTGCATCCGTGGGGATCGAGCAACAAGTCCCTCGAGCAGCCCGACCGCATCATCATCGATCTCGATCCGGATCCGGAGTTGCCGTGGAAGCAGCTGGTGAAGAGTGCGATCGAAGTTCGCGATCTGATGAAGCACCTCGGTCTGGAAACGTTTGTGAAGTCCACCGGCGGCAAGGGGATTCACGTCGTCGCGCCGATCGATCCGCAGCACGAGTGGCCGGCGATCAAGGAATTCTCCCATGACTTTGTGCTGATGATGGAGCGCGCGCATTCCGAGCTTTACCTGACGAAGATGACGAAGTCCGCGCGCACCGGGCGCATCTTCCTCGACTATCTGCGCAACGAGCGCGGCGCCACCGCTGTCGCCCCGTATTCACCCCGTGCCCGCGCCGGAGTACGGGTCGCGGTGCCTTTGACCTGGAACGAGCTGGAGCGCACCGATCCGACGCAGTTTGCCGTGGTGAATTTCGATCAGTGGAAGGCGCGGCTCCGGCACGATCCCTGGATCGGAATGAACCAGGTCCGACAGACGCTCAGCGAGCGAGCGATGGCGGCGGTCGCCGAGATGGCCGGCAAAAAATCATAGGCGGCGCAGGGCCATGCGCGCCGCGTGATAGCCGCACATGCCGTGCACGCCACCGCCGGGCGGCGTCGAAGACGAACAGAGATACAGGTTCTTCGTTCCCGTGTAGTAGTTGCCCAATGCGGGCCGGAAGAAAAATTGCCGGATCGACAGCTCGCCGCCGCCGATGTCGCCGCCGACGAGGTTGGCGTCCATGGCTTCCAGCTGTGCGGGCGACCAGGTGCGACGCGCCACCACGCAATCTTTGAATCCTGGAGCAAAGCGTTCGATCTGCGCTTCGATGCGGCTGGTCATGTCGACGGTGGACCCGTTGGGGATGTGGCAGTACATCCAGGCCACGTGCTTCCCTTCCGGAGCGCGCGTGGCATCGAAGAGCGAGGGCTGCGCGACGAGGACGAAGGGCTTCTCCGCAACAGCACCGTGGCTGGCGGCAAACTCCGAACGCGCAATCTCCTCAAGAGTTCCACCGACATGGACGGTGATGGCGCGGAAGCATTCGCGAGCGGTCCAGGGAATCGGCGCCGAGAGCGCGTAGTCGATCTTGAAGATGCCCGGGCCGTAGCGAAATTGCTCCATGGCCGTGCGATAGGTCTTCTGCAGGCGATCGCCGGCGATGGCAAGCAACTGCCGCGGGGTCAGATCGCAGAGCACCGGTCCATCCTGCGGATCCATTTCGTCGAGCGAGGTGACGCGGTGGCTGGTGTGCAGCTTACCGTCCAGTTTTTCGAGATAGCCGATCAGCGCGTTGGCGATGCCCTGCGATCCGCCGCGTGGAACCGGCCAGCCCACCACATGCGCCGCGGCTCCGAGCACCAGACCCACCGCGGGACTCAGCGGCTCGTCGAAACTGAGGAACGAATGCGCGGACAGACCCGCGAACAAGGCACGAGCGCGTTCGCCGCGAAAAGTTCGACGGGTGAGCGTGTTGGCCGACTGCATCGCCTTGCGCGCGAAGTTCGCCATCAGCATCGGCCGCCGCGGGATGCGTGTGGGCGGCCCCATGGCGTCAACGGAAAAATCCGGCCACTGCATCGCAATGGGCTCCATCAACTCGCGCCACGCGGTCCCGTCTTCGCCGAGCTGGGCTTCCTGGTCGCGGAGGCTGTGCTCCAGGGTGACAGCGGTGCCGTCGCCGAGCGGGTGCGCCAGCGGCGAGGTTCCGTGAATCCACTGCAGTCCGTAATCCGCGAGCGGCAGCGAAGAGAAGAACGGCGAGCCGGCGCCCATGGGATGAACGGCCGATCCGAAGTCATGCCTGAACCCAGGCTCGGTGAGTTCCATGGTGCGCGCGCCGCCGCCAGGAATCGGTTCCGCCTCGTACACTTCGACGGGAAGACCGGCGCGCGCCATCACGACGGCGGCAGCAAGGCCGTTGGGGCCGGATCCAATCACGCAGGCGCGGTTCATGCTCTTCTTTGAGTATGCGCTGTTTCGCTCCGCGGTTGCCAGCGAGGCATCGCGTTCAATCGATTGCAGGCCGGCGGCGTTCACGCATGCGCGCCTGCACGTAATAGACGAGATAGAAGACGACGGCAAGATTGATGACCAGCAGTCCGAGGCGCATCCATGTAGCGCGGCGCATGACCTCGAAGAACTCCCAGGGCAGGAACGACGCGGTCAGCACGAGGGTGACATACTCGGCCCACACCTGCTCCAGCACCAGGCCGGTCCCCTCCACCAGGTCGAGCGTTGCGATGCCGAAAATCGCCGCGCTGATCTGCTTCAGCCGATGCGGATCGATCATGGCGACTTTGTCCATGAAGAGGTTTACAAAGCGCCCTTCGGGATCGAAGCGCATGGCGAGGATGAAATGCTCGGCCACCTGCATCAGATCTTTGTGCAGCAGGCGGATGGCGCCGATGCCGAGCAAAACGAAGAGCGCCCCCTGCAGCAGCTTGAAGGCTCCAATGGCGATCAGCCCGCGGTCGCGGCGCGAGCGTGCGCCCGCAATTCGAAGTGGAACGGAGGAGGTATTCATGGCGCAGTCATCCGGCGCTCTCCTCGCATCTTGCCACAGCGCATGCGGCGCTTGTCCATGACCCGTCTGCATCTATTGCGCCACAAGCCGGGGGATACCTCTCTTCAGCCAGGGGGCCAGTTTTTCGAGCGCCGCCTCCACGCTCACGCCGTGGCGGGCGCGCAACTGATCCACCTTGCCGTGTTCGATAAAGCGATCGGGCCAGCCGATGCGGATGACCGGCGTAGCGATGCCCATCTCGCTCAGGGCTTCCATGACTGCGCTGCCGAAACCACCCATGAGTACGTGATCTTCAAAGGTGACGACGGCCGTCGCGGTGCGAGCATAGCGCGCGATCAGCTCGCGATCGAGCGGTTTGACGAAGCGCGGGTTGATCACGGTTGCCGAGTAGCCCTGCTGTTCGAGGCGCGATGCGAGGTCCTTCGCCATGGGCAGCAAGGCTCCCAGTCCCAGGATTGTGAAGTCGTCGCCGGTCTGAATCACATCCGCTTTGCCCAGCGGCAGCGCCTGCGGGTGCTGCTTGATCTTTGCACCCGGACCGGTTCCTCGGGGATAGCGAATCGCGCTCGGCCCCTCGTGCAGCATCGCGGTGCACATCATGTCGGCCAGCTCGTCTTCATCGGTCGGCGCCATCTGCACGATATTCGGCACGCCTCGCAGCCAGGCAATGTCGAAGAGGCCATGATGGGTCGGGCCGTCGTCGCCGCTCAGGCCGGCACGATCCATGCAGAACATCACCGGGAGATTCTGCAGGCATACATCGTGCACGATGGGGTCGAAGGCTCGCTGCAGAAACGTAGAATAGATCGCGCACACCGGACGGAAGCCGCGCGTCGCCATGCCGGCGGCAAAGATCACCGCGTGCTCCTCGGCAATGCCGACGTCGAAATACTTGTTCGGATGATGCGGGCGGAAGAGGTCAAGCGCCGTGCCGTTGGGCATGGCCGCGGTGATGGCGACGATCTTGTCGTTCTCATTGGCCAGGCGCACCAGCGTCTCAGCGAAGATTTCCGAGTAGGTGCGCTGACCGCTCGGCTCGGTCTTGCCGGTTTCCGGATCGTAGGGACCCAGCCCGTGAAACTTCTTCTGCTTGTCGAGCGCCGGCTGGAAGCCGCGCCCCTTTTGCGTGATCGCATGCAGGATGACCGGGCGATCCTGCTGCTTGAGGAAACGGAAAGTCTCGATCAGTTGGCCGATGTTATGTCCGTCGACCGGGCCGTAGTAGGTGAGGCCAAACTCCTCAAAGAAAATCGACGGCCACAGCATGCCCTTGGCGGCTTCTTCGGCGCGCTTGACGACGTTGACCGCACTCCTGCCGCCGATCTTCGCCAGCAGACGGCCGGCGCTCTCGTGCAACTGGCTCACGTGCTGGTTGGTGACGATCTTGTGCAGGTATTTCGCGATGGCGCCGACGTTGCGGTCGATGGACCACTCGTTGTCGTTCAGCACCACGATCAGGCGCTTGGTCTGATCCGCGATGTTGTTCAGCGCCTCGAAAGAAATTCCGTTGGTGAAGGCCGCATCGCCCGCCAGCGCGATCACGTGTTCGGTGCCGCCGGCCAGATCGCGCGCCACAGCCATGCCAAGGGCTGCAGAGAGGGCCGTCCCGGCATGTCCTGCGCCGTAGCAGTCGTGCTCGCTCTCGGTACGCAGCATGAAGCCGTTCAGGCCGCCGGGCTGCCGCATCGTCTCGAAACGGTCGAGCCTGCCCGTGAGCATCTTGTGGACGTAGGCCTGGTGGCTGACGTCGAAAACAAACTTGTCGGTGGGCGTGTCGAAGACGGTGTGGAGCGCCAGCGTCAGTTCGACGACACCGAGGTTCGGGCCCAGATGACCGCCGGTTCTGGAAAGCGTGACAATCAGCCGCTCGCGAATCTCCTGTGCCAGAGACTCCAGTTGCTGGACGGAAAGTTTTCTCAGGTCGGCGGGAGAGTGGATGCTGTCGAGTATGCCCATGGGGTTCCAGAGGGTCCGCTATCGGGAGCGCGAGAAGAGCGCGGACGCTCGTGCCGGAATCAAAAAAGACCCACGAACCATCCGCAGCCTGCACAGTTGCACAGCGGAACAGCCGTCAGGGCCTTACTCGTCCGAAACGTCCTCTGAAGTACAAGTATACCGGGTCCGGCCGGCCGGCGTGCCGGGCGAGGTTACTCCCGTTTGCGCCCCTCCGTGGAGCGCTCCTCAGTTGATTTCGCGCTTCCAGCGGAGGATCGCCGCGGACATTTCGCCGGCGCGGCGCTCCCACCCTGCCGCGCTTTCCAGCATCTCGTCGCGCAGCGCCGGATCCGAGACATCGGCCGCCGCCGTGCGCACGCGATGCGCGAGGTCGAGCAAGGCCGCGGCCGTTTCATCCAGGGTGCGGATCAGGCTCATGGGCGTGCCGCTCATCGCGGAGCCCCGGGGTCTGAGGTCCGAGCCGCCTCGCCGTTGTTCGCGGGAAAGAGGAAGCGCAGCATTGGGCGCACGCGCTCCGCCCAGGAGGCCTCATCGTGCGTACCGCCGGCGATGGTCTCGTATTGCAGATCGATCTCGTCGTGCCAGCCTTGTTTGCGCAGGCGCGCGTGCAGCATGTCGGCATCGGCGAGGGTGCGGCGGCCCTCCTGATCGCCCACATCGAGCCAGATCCGCGGGCGGCAATGCAGCTCCGGCGCGACGTCGTTGAGATACGTGAGGATGTAGCGGTGATTCCACCAGACGGACGGCGAGAGCACCGCCAGTCTGCCGAAAACATCGGGATGGCGCAGGCCCATCCAGAACGACACCAGGCCGCCCAGCGACGAGCCGCCAATCCCGGTGTGGTCCGGCTCGGCACGCAGCCGGTAGCGCGCATGCAGGAACGGCAGCAATTCGCGGACGAGCAGCAGCGCGTACTTGCCGGATTCGCCCCCGCCCAGCTTCATATCGCGGGTCGGCGTGTACTCGGCAATGCGCCGCTCGCCGGCATTGGCAACGCCGGCGATCACCAGTGGCTCGACCTCTCCCGAGGTGATGGCGTCGTCGGCGCTCTCGGCAACGCGCCACGTCTTTCCGGGGATGAACGAGGTGGCCGGATCGAAGAGGTTCTGGCCGTCCTGCAGGATCAGCAGCGGATAAGCGCGTTCCGGATCGTCCTCATAGCCAGGCGGGAGGTAGACGCTGATCTCGCGCTCGCCGGGCAGGAAGCGGCTGGTGAACCCCGCATGTTTGCGCACGCGCGCATGGGCCGGCTCGCCTGGCGGCGGAATCGCTTGCGCGGTAAAGTCGGTTTGCTGCTCCAATCGCTTCTCTGTTCTCCTGCATTCGCCCGATGGCAGCGGCGAAATAGAGCGGCGCACCGGGATTCCGATGCTTTACGATACCGTAACAGCTGCGTGAACTGACGATGAACCGCGAATATCACAAGTGGTGGTCCTGGCGACTGGACCGCGAGATGGAACTGCTGGTCTTCGGGCATAGCGGCGTCCCCGTGCTGGTCTTCCCGACCTCGCAGGGGCGCTTCTTCGAGTATGAGGATCGCGGGCTGATCCAGGCCGTCGCGCACAAGCTCGACCACGGGCAGATCCAGCTCTTCTGCGTCGACTCGGTGGACAGCGAAAGCTGGTACAACCGCAACGTGCCGCCACGATGGCGCATCGCGCGACATATGCAGTACGAGAACTACATCCGGGAAGAGGTCGTCCCGCTGATCCGCCTCAGGAACCTGAACCCGCACCTGGTCGCGCTGGGCGCCAGCTTCGGCGGGTATCACGCTGTCAACATCGCGCTGCGCCATCCCGACCAGTTCACCGGCTTCCTCTCGATGAGTGGCGCCTTCGATCTGAGCAACTTCCTTGGTGGCTATTACGACCAGGATGTCTACTTCAACATGCCGCCGCACTATCTGCCGAACCTGACCGACTCCTGGTATTTCGACCGTTACAGCCGCGGGATGTATATCCTGGGCACTGGCTGGGACGATCACTGCCTCGGCCAAAATCAGAACTTATCGCGGATCATGGGCGAGAAGGGCATCCCGCACCATCTGTACATCTGGGAGACGTACAACAGCCACGATTGGCCAACCTGGGCGCGCATGATGAATGAGTACCTGTAGAAGCAGGGAGTAGAGAATAGGGAGTAGAGAATAGGGAGTAGGGAGCAGGATCAGACCGGGAAAATCACGGTCCCAAAGTAACCTGGCGATTGCAAAAGTCGCGGCTTCAGATTGCCACCACCAGACAATTAATGACAGGCAAGACCGGAGAGCGCCTGCATTGAGTATCGAATCTTACCGGGACCTGATCGTTTGGCAGCGGGCCGTTGCCATGTCCGTTGCTGTCTATCGCCTGACAGCCCAGTTTCCACGCGAAGAGACATTCGGCCTGACGGGCCAGTTGCGCCGAGCCGGTGTATCGGTTGCCAGCAACATTGCCGAAGGCAACGGCAGAGCTACGAGCGGCGAATACCGACATTTTCTCGGTATGGCCCGCGGGTCCAATCTCGAGTTGCAGACGCAGCTGGTGATTGCACGGCAACTCGGATTGGGGGCCTCAGAGAGCATCGACCAAGCCGAGGGCCTCTCTTTTGAGATTGGGAAAATGCTGGTCGCCCTGATGAAGAAATTACGGTGACGTCCGCTATTTCTGCTCTCTATTCCCTATTCCCTAATCTCTATTCCCTAATCTCTATTCCCTTCTCCCTTTTCCCTCGCACCCTGCTCCATCAGGGCGCTTCGATCAGCTCCATCTTGCCGTCGCGCATGCGGTGCAGGACGCAGAGCACGCCGTCGGTGCGGCGGAAGACGAAGACGTCGCGATCGCGGAACTCGGCTTCCTTCACCGCTTCCTCGATGGTCATGGGCCGCAGCGCCACCGAATCGAGGGATCGCACCACGTGCGGCTCGGCGATGGGGGGTTTTGCGGGAAACGTGTGCACGGTCACCGGTACCACGGTTTTTGAAGAGCGCTTGCCGTTCGTCTTCGCCACCGCAGCCTCGCCATTCGCCGGTTCAAAGAGTTCGGCCGGCGGCTGGGCAGCCTTGCGCGCACGCACCGGCATCACTTCGCGCGGCACCTTCGCATCCCGGGGCTGGCGCTTGATCGCGTGCTGGCGCTTGCGGTAGCGAATGGCCTGGGTCTCGGCGCGTTCCAGCGCTTCGCGCAGAGCCTGTTCCAGGTTGTTTGATTCGGCGAAGCCGACGATCTTGCCGGCTCGCATCTTCACCGCGACATCGGCGGTTTTGCGGTATTTTTCCGAAGTCAGCACGATATGCGCGCCGACCACCTTGGGTAAGAGCTTCGTGATGCGCTCGATCCCCTCGTCGCCCAGACGGCGCAGCGCAGGGGTAATGGCTAACTGCCTTCCTGTGTACTCGGCCTGCATGGAAAGCTCCTCTGAAGGGGAGATGCCGCAGCTGGCCTCTAGCTGCGGATACGACGCTGATGGGTGCTGGGTATGCGCAGATCTTCGCGGTATTTTGCCACGGTCCGTCGCGTTACGTCGATGCCCTGCCCCTGCAGCATGGTGGCGATCTGATCGTCGGTGAGGGGCTTGCGCGGATCCTCATCCTCGATCAGCTTCTTCACCTTACGCTTGAGCAGCATCAACGGCGTCGCGGCGCCCTCCGGCCCGTTCACTCCCTCCGAGAAGAAGAAGCGCAGCTCGAAGACGCCCTGCGGGGTGTGCACGTACTTACTGGAAACAGCGCGGCTGACGGTAGACGGGTGCACTCCGATCTCCTCAGCCACTTCTTTGATCATCATCGGTTTCAGGGCATCCACGCCCTTCTCCAGAAACTCGTTCTGCCGCCGCACGATGCTCTCGCAGGTGCGCAGGATGGTGTTCTTGCGCTGCTCGATGTTGCGCATCAGCTGCAGCGCGGAGCGGTACCGCTCCTTCACGTAGTCCTTCACATCTTTGGCGGCGCCGTCCTGGGTGAGCAGCCGGCGGTAGCCCTGGTTCAGGCGCAGCGTGGGCAGATCCTCTTCGTTCATGGCCACCACCCACTCGTCGCCGCGCTTCACGAAGGCGACATCGGGCTCGATCAGCCGGGCTTCGCTGCGGTTGTAGCGCTGGCCGGGACGGGGATCGAGGGTGCGGATGAAGTCGATGGCGCGCTGCGTCTCCTCGACCGTCTTGCCCACTACCTTCGCCAGCTCGCGGGGATCGCGTTTCTGCAGCAGCAGCATGTGGGCATCGATGATTTGCCGAGCCGTTTCGAAGACATGCAGCCGCTTCACATCTTCCGACAGCGTCGTCTCGGTCCCTGCGCCGTTGCCGTTCGCCACCACAGGCGGGGTGAGTTGGGCCGGATAACCCGCGCCGTTTCCGTTGCTCGAAGCGCTCTCAGCGTGGGCCTCGTCGGCCGCGGCTTCGGCGTGCTTCGCGGTTCCGTTCTGGACCGCCGGCTGACCATTCGTCTTCGCAGCGCGACCGGTACGCAGGAAGATCAGGTCGAACTCCTTTTTCTGCGCATCCACCTGCACCAGCAGGCATTCGCGCAGGTCGCGGGTGCCTACACCGATGGGGTCCAGCTGCTTCACCACGTCCAGAGCCGTCGCCAGATGCCCGCGCGCGCGGTCGGCCATGGCCGGCGGCAGTTCGGCGACGCGCTCGTAGAGATTCTTCGCGTCCTCGCTGCCTGTATCCGGTTCCATCTGCTCGCGGAGGTAACCCGCCAGCAGTTCGTCGTCGCTCGCCGTCAGATAGCCGTCCTCGTTCAGGTTGCCGATGACGTATTCGGCCGCCTCGCGCACGGCGGGCGACAGGTTCAGCGCACCGAGCTGCCAGAAAAGGTGATTGCTCAGCGTCGCCGGGGCGGAGAGAAAATTCTCAATCGAGGGCTTCTCGATTTCTTCGTAGTTGTTGGGCGAGCGAAAACCGGGGTCGAGATAATCCTGGAAATACGATCCGAAGTCGATCTCGTCGAAAGGATCCTTCTCTTTGGCCTCAGCCTCGGTAGCGGGCTGCGTCTCGACGGGGCGATCGCGGTCCTCTTCTTCTCGCGCGACGTCGTCGAGCAGGGGGACGTTCTCGTCCATCTCCTCGAGCACCGGGTTCTCGGCGATTTCCGCCTGGATCATCTCCTTCAGTTCCAGCTTGTTCAGCGCGAGCACGCTGACCATCTGCATCAGTCCCGGTGTCAGGATCTGCCGCTGCGCGACCTTGAGACTGAGTTTTGGCTGAAGAAGAACCATAATCCTCTGCGAAATGAGCCCGTTGCCTCAGAGTTTACATCCGCACGACGAGGCTGCGGAGCAATTCTGTTGCCGTTTAAGCGTATGTGTATGGTTTCGCAAGTCGTTAGCGAACCACGATGGTTACCCCAGAGAGAATCCCTCGCCCAGATAGACGCGTCGCACCTCGGGGTCGTTTCCCAGCTGATCGGGGGTCCCGTGCCGGAAGATCCGCCCCTCGTTGATGATGTAAGCGCGGTCGGTCACCGACAACGTCTCGCGAACATTATGGTCGGTAATCAGCACGCCAATGCCGCTGGCCTTGAGGTCAAAGATAATTTCCTGCAGGTCGAGGACCGCAATGGGATCGATTCCCGAAAAGGGCTCGTCCAGCAAAATAAACGTCGGCTGGATACACAGGCAGCGGGCGATCTCCACCCGTCGCCGCTCGCCGCCCGACAAGGCG
>JBKICP010000110.1:0-14129 GCA_046567085.1 Acidobacteriota bacterium | reverse complement strand
CAGACGCGCGACCCCTGGGCCATCTGGGTCTCTGAAACCATGTTGCAGCAGACCCGCGTTTCGGTCGTCATCGACTACTACACGCGCTTCATGGCCCGCTTCCCCACCCTCCAGTCCCTCGCCCAGGCCGAAGAATCCGAAGTCCTGGCGCTCTGGAGCGGCCTCGGCTACTACCGCCGCGCCCGCGCCCTGCATGAAGCCGCGCGCGCTGTCGTCTCCGAACATGGAGGCGAAATTCCCAATACCGTCGCGGCTCTCAGCCGCCTGCCTGGCGTCGGCGTCTACACCGCTGCCGCCGTCGCCAGCATCGCTTTCTCCGAACCGGTCGCCGCCGTCGACGGCAACGTCGAGCGCGTGCTCACCCGCTACTTCGGCCACGAGCCCGTTCCCGGCGTTGCCCGCAGCGGAGAGCTCCGCCGCGCCGCCGAACAGCTCGTCGACCGCGAACGCCCCGGCGACTTCAACCAGGCCATGATGGACCTGGGCGCGACCGTCTGCCTGCCCAGAAGCCCCATGTGCCTCGCCTGCCCCGTGCGCGAAGGATGCGCCACCCGCGGCGAGCACGCCGTGCCCCGCACGAAGAAGATGCTCAGCCGCAAGACCGCGCTTGCTCTCGTGCAGCGCCGCGAGTGGCCCAAAGCCGAAGTCCTGCTGCAGCGCCGCCCCGCCGACGCCTCGCAGATGCCCGGCATGTGGGAGCTGCCCCAGATCAGGGAAGGCCAGGAGAGCGAGGACATGCTCCTGCTCACCGTGCGCCATTCCATCACCAACACCAACTACTACGTCACCGTCTACGGACTCACCACGAATGAGCAGAAGCTCCTCGCCCGCGATACCGCCGAGCGCGTCTGGGTGCCGGTCCTCGATCTGCCGGAGCTGCCCCTCACCGGCCTCACCAAAAAGATTCTCAAGCGCCTCCGCGTCATGCCCGGCTACAGCTCCGCCCGCCCTTTGGTGATGGCGGAAGAGGAAGCCGCCCAGGCCGCGCTGGCCCCCGCCATCCCCCACTGACAGCGGATAGCCAACCGCTATCCGCCATCCGCTATCCGCCATCCGCTATCCGCCATCCGCCAACCGCTATCCGCTAACCGCCATCCGCTAACCGCCATCCGCTACTTCCTCGACTTCGGCACCCGCCCCAGCCGCGGATCTCGCCTGAGCAGCAGCTCGCAGGCGTGCTCTGCCTCCCTTTCGAAGTCCGCCCCATCGGCCGGAATGAGCAGCCAGTGCGCAATCATTCCACCCAGCAATTGAATCTTTCTGAGCGAAGGGAACTCCCTCCGCAGGCTCTTGTCGGCCGGATCGATGCCCTCGGCCAGCACCATCCACAGGCCGTTGTCCTGCGGCGATTGCACGTGATCGCGCAGCATGCACACGATCCGGTCGTCGACATACACCGCAAATCCGGAAAACATGCGCCGCACCTCAGGATGCAGCGGCTCCAGCGCCTCCAGCACAAACGGAAACGGCGGCTTCGCTTTCACCTTTGCGCGAGCCGGCGCACCCGGCTGTGCCATCACAGACCGCTTCTTCGCTGACCGTCCCATCGCAAACCGCCTATCCGCTATCCGCTATCCGCTATCCGCTATCCGCCATCCGCTATCCGCTCCCGCGCCAGATCCCGATCTCGCACGCCAATCAGATACAGCAGCCCATCCAGCCCCAGCGCTGAGACCGACTGCGGCGCGCTGGCCCGCACCAGCGGCTTCGCCCGATAAGCGATTCCCATCCCCGCGGCGTTCAGCATCGGAATATCGTTGGCGCCGTCGCCGACCGCCACCACCTGCTCCAGCGAGATGTCCTCATTGCGCGCAATCTCCCCCAGCAGCGCGGCCTTGCGCTCGCCGTTCACGATCGGCGGAATCACCCGCCCGGTCACGCTTCCCTCGACGATCTCCAGTTCGTTCGCGTAAACGTAATCGATGCCCAGCCGCTCCTGCAGCCGCCGCGCAAAGAACGTGAACCCGCCCGACAGGATCGCCGTCTTGTAGCCGAGCATGCGCAGCGTCCGAATCAACCGCTCCGCCCCCTCCGCCAGCGGAATCTTCTCCAGCAGCGAGTGGACGCGTTCTTCGCTGAGGCCGCGCAGCAATCCCACCCGCCGCGTGAAGCTGGCGTCGAAGTTCAGCTCGCCCCGCATCGCGGCTTCCGTGATGCGCGCCACCTCCCCGCCCACGCCGGCCATCTTCGCCAGTTCGTCGATGACTTCGCCCTGGATCAGCGTCGAGTCCATGTCGAAGGCAAACAGCCGCCGATTGCGCCGGAAAATGCTCTCCCGCTGAAACGCAATATCGATGGCCAGCTCCTGCGCTGCGGCCAGAAAATCCGCGCGCATGGCCGGCTCCTCGGGCCCCGCGCCGCTCACCGCCAGCTCCACACACGCCTGCGCCCCCGCTTCCGCGTCCGCCGCAAGCCCCCCGGACATGCGCTCAATACGCTCGATGTTCATGCCGTGCGCGGCAAGAATCGCCGTCACCCGCGCAAGATGCTCGGCGGTGATCGCGCGGCCGAGCACCGTGATGATGAAGTGCTGCTGGTGCAATCCGTCCAGCCAGTGCCGCAGCGCCTCGCGCCGCACAGCCTTGAATCGGACCTGCAGCTCCAGCGCGCGGCCTTGCTCGGTGAGTTCCGCTTTCAGGGCCGCGAGGTTTTCATTGGGCGGCAGCTCGATCAGGATGCCCAGCGAGAGCGTCTCGTGCACAACCGCCTGGCCGATGTCGAGAACGGCGATGCGATGGTGCGCCAGAACGCGCGCGATTTCCGCGGTCAGGCCAGGATGATCGTGGCCTGAGAAGTGGATCAGGATCGGGCCGCTCTTGCCCAGCTCACCGGAAGCCATGCTCTTCCGACTATAGCCTCCCCGGGCCTGCACAAGGCGCGGCCGCTATTGGCCGATCACGTCGACGGCCACCGGCAGCTTCCGGGGCGGAAAGCAGGTGTGATTGTCGCAGGCCTGGTAGCGCAGCTGCCCGTCGAGCAGATGGTTGCCGCGCTGTGCGGTCAGATGCATGCGCAGCACGAACTCGCCGGAGTAGACGCTGAGCTTCATGCTGGGATCGGCGGGAAACGCATAGCTCGCGCCGGGAGGAAAATCGACCGCCGCCACGTTGATGCCCTGCGGCTCGGCTTCAATGAGCTCGGTGCGGATGAGGCTCTTCTGCAGCGGCGTGTGGGAGTTGATGTGCAGGCCCTCGTTGACCCGGAAGTGCATCTCGATCGTGGCGGATTTCCCAGCCGGCAGCGTGACCTGCTGCGGGTAAAGATAGTGCACCAGCTGCTGCGAGGCCCCGTTCGTGCCCGTTTCCCAGGGCAGCTTCTGCGCCGCGCCGCTCGCCAGCAGCGCACAAAATGTAACCGCAACGGTGACAATTTTCACGAGTTCGCTCCGGTCCCGATCGCCTTCTGGATGTCCGCCTCGATCACATCTCTCGGCGCCAGACCGATGCTGGACGCGACGATCTTCCCGTTGCGATCGATGAAGAAGGTGGTGGGAGTCGCGTCAATGCCCCACTTGTCTTCGACCGCATCCTCGCCCAGCAGCACCGGATAGTTCATGTGCATCTTCGCCACGAAATCCGCGATGTCGCGCTTCTGCGTGAACATCTTGGCCGGATCGTCGCGGTCCAGATCGTCGGTGGAGACACCGAGGATCTCCAGCCCCTGAGCGGCGTACTGCTCGTGAAGTTTCTCAAACCAGGGGATCTCGGCTTTGCACGGCTCACACCAGGTGGCCCAGAAGTCGACCACCAGCGGTCGGCCTTTGAAGCTGGCGAGCGAAACCTTGTTGCCGTTGAGGTCGGCGAGGGTGAAGCCGGGGGCCATCTTGCCGTCGAGGGCCGAGGCGTTGTCCATATCGTCGGGCATGGCCTGGGCGGCGGCGCCGCCGCCATTATCGGGCACTAGGGTCAGTTCCGGACCGCGCATCCGCGCCTGCTCGGCCTTGCGGCGATTCTCGAAGTTGACGATGCCGGCAGCGATCATCAGCACCAGAGCCGTGGCCATCGCTCCCAGAACCAGAAGATTGCGCTTCAAAGTCAGATTCCTCGCTGTCTTTATTCTACGCGTCGGCCGGCGGGCGTCGGCCGGCCGCACGAAAGCAGCGCGGCAGAGTGATAGCATCAGGAGTTTCAGAGCATGGGCGCCTTCGACAATCCGTCGCAGCTGGTCCGTATCGAAGCCGATGCGCTGCTGGCGCTGGCTGCGCGGCTCGACGGTCCCATGGCCGCCGACTTCGAGCGTGCCGTGGCCCGCATCTTCGAGTGCGGCCAGTCCCGCGGCCGCGTCGTGGTGACCGGGATGGGCAAAAGCGGCCTGATCGCGCAAAAGGTGGCCGCGACCCTCAGCTCCACCGGCAGCCCCGCGCTCTTCCTGCATCCGGCCGAGGCAGTGCATGGCGACCTCGGCATGATCATCGAAGGCGACGTCGTGGTGGCTCTGTCGGCCAGCGGCGAGACGGAGGAGATCCTCCGCCTGCTGGCGACCCTGCAGCGCCGCGGCAACGCCCTCATCTCCTTTGTCTGCGAGACGAAGTCGACCCTGGCCCAGGCGAGCGATGTCGCACTGGACTGCTCCGTGCCGGCCGAGGCCTGCGGGCTGGGCCTCGCGCCCACCGCGTCCACAACGGCGATGCTGGCCCTGGGCGATGCGCTGGCCATCGCAGTCTCTCTGCGGCGCGGCTTTCGCGCCGAGGACTTTGCCGCGCTGCATCCCGGCGGCAAGCTGGGCAAGCGTCTGGCGCTCGTGCGGCAGCTGATGCACAGCGGCGAGGCCATTCCGCGCGTCGCCATGCAGACCCCCATGCCCGAGGTGATCTACGAAATGTCGCGCAAGAAACTCGGCATGACCGCCGTCGAGCGCGATGGCAAGCTGGCCGGCATCATCAGCGACGGCGACCTGCGCCGCCTGCTCGAACGCGACGGCCCCGAAGGACTGCGCCGGACGGCGGGCGAGGTCATGCATGCCGCTCCTCAGACCATCTCCGCCGGCGAACTGGGCGCTCGTGCGCTGCATACGATGGAAGAGCGCAGGATCACTTCGCTGATCGTGGTCGATGCCGAGAACCGCATCGAAGGCGTGATCCATCTGCACGACTTATGGGGAACGGAGCTGATCTGATGGATTTCCCTGGGTCCGTTCATCGTTCGGTGCGTCTAATGAAAAGAGGTGCTTCCATGCGGCGCATGCTGGCAGTTGCTTTCCTCTCGGCCTCTCTCTCGGCTCTCCCTGCGGCGCTGGCGCAGAACACCACGCACGGTAGCGTCTCCGGTCCAGGGCGCGCGGTCGGCGGCTTCGGCGGCGGGCATATCGCCGGAGGAACGATGGGGCACATCGGCGGCGGCCCTGCGGGAGGCTCCTTCGGCCGCGCGCCCGGCATCGCCCCGGGATTCGAGCCGCGCAACTTCAGGACTCCCAACTTCATTTCCAGCGCCCCCCGCGGCGCCTACGTGCCCGGGAATCGGATGACCTACGGCGGAGGAGCGAACGGCTGGCGGTACGGCGACCATCACGACCGGGACGGGGACAGGGATCGGGGCCGGCATCGCGACTTCGGGTACCGTTCCCCCTACCAGGGTCTGGGCTACGGCGGCTATCCCTTCGTCTATGCGAATTCCTGGGAGCTGCTGCCGGGAGACATCGACGCCCTCGATTACGGGACCTACGACGACGGCTACGGCTCGAACGATTCGGCAGCGAATGGAGCGCAGCCACAGCAGCAACAACAACAGCAGCAGGAAGCCCCCGCCACTCCGCAGGAAGGGAATTACCGGCCGGAATACGCCGGTCCTGTCGAGCAGCCTTACGACTACGCGCCGCCTCCGCCGCAGACGATGGCCGAGCCGCGAGCCGCGGCCGTGCTCTCTCCGGAACCGGCTCTGACGCTGATCTTCAACGATGGGCATCGCGAGGACATCCACAACTATGTGCTGACCTCGGATTCGGTGCTGGTGATGGACCACGCGGCCTCGGGGCGCGAGAAGCGTATCCCGCTTTCTTCGCTGAATCTGTCCGCGACGCAGCAGGCCGCCCAGGACGCCGGTCTGGACTTCACGCCTCCGGCCTAACCCCGCCCGCCCGTCCGGCAACCTTCCTCGTCTTGCGCACGAGCAGCGGTTCGTACGCGGCATAGACGCCGTCGAAGACGGCATCCCATGAAGCGGCCAGGGCATATTGGCGGGCGGATCCGCGCATCGCCGCGTGCAGCTCCGGATCCGTGAGGATCTTCGTGATGGCCTCGGGGAATTCCGCATCGCGCGCGATGAATCCGCTTCGGCCTTCCTGGACCAGCGACCTCGGCCCGCCGTCCGGCGTGACAATCGCCGGAACCCCCGAGGCGAGCGCTTCGAGAACCACATTGCCGAAGGTGTCGGTGTGCGAGGGGAAGACAAACACATCCATGCCGGCGTACGCGCGGGCTAAGGCTTCGCCCCGCAGCACCCCGGTGAACTCGGCGCGCGGCAGGCGCTCGCGGAGCCACGCTTCTTCCGCTCCCTGGCCCACGATGCGGAAGCGGAAGTCGCGCAATCCGCGCTGCTCCAGATCCTTCTGGATCGCGGCGAGCAGCGCGATGTTCTTCTCCACGCTCAGCCGTCCCACGTAGCCGAGGATGAAGCCGGAATCGGAGCGCTCGCGGCGCCTCGGGGAGAAAAGCTGCGAGTCGATGCCGCGTTGCATCAGGAAGCAGGGGCGTCGGGTGCGTTGTTCGAGCAGGCGGCAGAGGTCGGGGTTCGGCGCAAACAGAATCCGGGCCCACCCGTAGAACCAGGCAAGCAGGAAGAGCGACGCTTCGGCCAGGAAGCGCGTGCCCGCCGCGGCGCTGGCTGGGGGCAGCAGGTCGAAGAGCCAGTGCGCGCGCGTGGCGGCGTATTCGTGAACATTGGTGTGCCAGGACGCGGCCAGCGGAATCCGCAGGAGAACCGCAAGCGCGGCTCCGATGAGGCCCAGCTCGCTGGGACCGGTGATGTGGATGACGTCGGGGCGAAAGCGCAAAACCGTCGCGGCGATCATCGGGATGTGGCGCAGCCATGCCGGATCGAACTTCAGGTCCTTCTCAAGCGGAATGGAGAGAACCCCGCGCGGCAACTCCAGCGTCGTCAGATTGCCTTCTGTGGCGAGCGGCGTGCCGCGCTCGCCGGCGCGCACGCACAGAAAAGGGAAGTTGCGGCGGCGGGCGAAGTCTTCGAAGTGGCGCGAAGTATGGGCCACCCCGTTGACTTCGTGGAACGAATCGGGGAAGTAGGCGACTCGTGTCAAGGGATCTCAGGATGCCCCGGGTTGCTGCAAGTCGCTGAAGGCCGACCCTAGACCGCGTCTTCGCCAAGAGCGAAACTCAGCTCCCGGGATTCGCTCCAGGCCATCCGCAGGCCGCCCGACACCGGGCTGCTGCCCATCAGGCGCACGCTCTTGATGATCATGGTCATCCAGGAGGGCGCCGATCCATCGGGCCACAGTTCCCGAACGGGGCGGACCGTGCCGCTGCGGTCCGGATGCCATACGCGCTCGTCCCAGTAGCGCGAGCCGAGCGGGAACTCCGGGTAGTCGCGGATCGCATCGAGCGTCGACTGCAGGATGCGGTGCTTCCAGGGCTGCGCGTACTGCGGCATGAAGAGCACGTGGCTGCGGCCCTCGTACCGGATCTCGTGCACGAACTCGGTGAAGCTGGTCGCGCTGGAGAGATTGATGTTGGCGTTCGGCTCCATCCCGTGACGGTCGCCGCCGGAGATGAGCAGCTTGTTCCACTGCTGGGCAAGCCGCTTCACCCGGCGGTTCTCTTCCCACGGACGCAGCCCGTTCAGCTCGAAGGCGTGCATGTAGGCGTGATTCGCCGCGAGGAAGTCCTGCACGCGCTGCGCCGCCTTTTCCTCGCCGATCAGGTAGAGGTCCCAGACGGGATGGTTGAAGACGATCAGGACATTGGGCAGAGCGTGCAGCGCCGCAAGGATTTCGGTCAGGCGCTTTTCGTCGGGGCTGGCCGTGTAGTCGGCGAAGGTCTTCATCCACATGGCGCCCTGGTCGCTGGGCAGATTGTGGATGCCAAGGTGGAACGCCTGATCGCCGCCGAAGGGAGCGCTCCATTCAACCGAAACGGGGATGTGACGGGCTGCGGCCACCGTGCGCAGGAGCATCGGTGCGGCGATCGTGTCGTGGTCCGTAATGGAAACCAGCGGCATCAGGTGAAGCTTCTTTTCGATCTGCCCGCTCTCCACGTCAAAGGCGATACGCGGAGTCAGAGGCGGAGTCCAGTACGCGGCCGCGTAGTTCACCTGGATGCTGTGGCGGTCGCGCGATCGCCGCTCGCTCCGCGCCAGAATCGGCCGCAGCAGCGGATACTGATTGCCCAGGTTCGCGAGAAAGTCGAGCGTCTCCCTCGACTGGTTCGTGTGACTGTGGAGCGAGACGCCGGTCGTGCACGTACCTGCGGCGTCGGGTTCCTTCCAGAGGTAGGAGATGCGGCGCAGAGCGGCCATGTTGAAGCCTCCTGGGTCGTACTTCTGGCCTGAGTATCCGCCTGCACCATGAACGGGGCATTACGGGTACACGAATGATCGAACAAATCAGGGCCGAACCCCGGAAAGGTAACGTTACTTCTGAACGGCGATCAGGCTTCTAAGCTCTTGTAAATGCAGCGTTCTTTCGCCGTTGGTGAAAGGCCCGCGAGCCCTTGACTGACACGATACTCCCCCGCTGCGATCTCGTGCAGGCGATTAACGACGGGTGTGGGCGATATCGGGCAGGTCGTTTTCGTGCGGAGATTCCGGCTCTAGGTGGTTCTTCGTCAGTCCGTCGCGAAGAATCTCGAACGCCTGGTCCGGCGTGTCCGCCACCTGGAACAGCTCGCGGTCGCGCGGCGAGATCGCCCCCTTGTCGACCAGAACGTCCAGATTGATCACCTTCTCCCAATAAGATGACCCGTACAGCACGACGGTGATCTTCTTGGCCAGCTTCTGCGTCTGCGAGAGCGTAAGGATCTCGAACATTTCATCGAGCGTCCCGAATCCGCCCGGAAACACCACCAGCGCCTTCGCCAGATACGCGAACCAGTACTTGCGCATGAAAAAGTAGTGGAACTCGAAGTTCAGGGCCGGAGTGATGAAGCGGTTCGGCATCTGCTCGAAGGGCAGCCGGATGTTGAGCCCGATCGTCTTCCCGCCCGCTTCCCAGGCGCCCCGGTTCGCCGCTTCCATGATCCCCGGGCCGCCGCCCGAGGTGACGACGAAGCGGTTGCGGCGGTACTTCAGCTCCTTCGCCCACTTCGTCAGCAGGAAGGACAACTGCCGCGCATCCTCGTAGTACCGCGCCATTTCCACGGCCGCTTCCGCACGGCTGCGGCGCAGCTCGCTCGAGGCGCCCTGCTCGGCTTCGGAACCCCGGGCCGGCTGCTCCTCTTCGGGAGCGGGCTGGCGCGAGCCGGTGTTTTCCAGCAGCTCCAGCTCCCGGTTGGCTTCATCGAGCGCCCGGAAGCGCGCCGATCCGAAGAAAACCACGGTGTCCTGGATGCGCTCCCGGCGGAACCGCGCCAGCGGCTCGGAGTATTCGGCGAGAATCCGCAGGATGCGGCCGTCGGGACTGTTGAGGAAGGGCTCGTTCTCGTAGGCGAGTGCGGCGTTTTCGAGGGGCTCAGGAAGCTTGCGGGGCATCAGCTCTCTTTGTAATGGATCGCCTCGGAAATAGCGATCCACAGGTTGAGGAGACCGAGTCCGGAGACGACGCCGCGCAGCGCACCGCTCTCGACGACTTTGGCCACCGGCGCGAAGTACAGGAAAAAGCGGTTGTACGCCCACACGTGGGTCCAGGGAAGAAAGACCAGGATCAGGCCGACGTAGAGCCGGATGATCACCCGGAGAAAGAGATCCGCCCGGCGCAGCCACTGCGTCGCCGGATGCTGCTGCGCGGAGTGGCCGCTCGCGACAGGGCTGGCCGGCGGCGATGGAGGCGCGGAGGATGCGACGTTGGGCGGCGACGGCATACGCAAAAGAGCGTGGGGACGCTCGCGACGTCGCGCGAAACGACCTTTCCCCAACAGTAACATGGGCGCAGCCCGTAACCCGTAACCCGCTACCGCACCCCGCCCGCCCGATTCTCCAGCACCACCTTCGACACCACCGCCGTGTCCACCGTCGTCGGCAGATGCGAACAGAATCCGATCCCCACATAGAACGGCGCATCGAAGTGCAGCTCCACCGGCGGCCCGAACTCGTGCATCGGCTCCCCCTCCAGACTCACCCATAAGGAAAACCGATCGCCCTTCTTCTCCACCCCGATCCGCTGCGCCATCACCGTCACCAGACTGTCCGGACTCGCGCCCCCCGGCCGCCCCCGCCCGCCGATCCTGAACTCCATATCCTTCACCCGCACATCCCGCTCCGGCCGCTCCGCCAGCTGGATCATCCCCGCCCCATGCAGCGCCACCACCACTTCCTTCGCATCATCGTCCAGACTCTGCCGGATCACCAGCACCGCCTTCCGGTCCCCATACCCCTTCGGATCAGGAAACGCGATATCCCCCGCCAGCGACACATCGCCCGACATCTTCTTCCACAGATACCGAAACTCATCGCGCGTGTACCACACGTTGTAACCCGCCGACCGGATCGTGTACGCCCCTGTCGCCGCGTCATAGCTCGCGCTCCCCGGCGCCAGCGCGCTCCCCACATCCGACTGCCCCTCGAAGATCCCCACCGGCGTCGCAAACGTCGTCGTCGCCCGATGAAAATCCGCTGGCGGAGCCACCTGATTGTGCGTCGCCGATCCCGGCTGCGACCACGCCGGAGCCTCAGGAGCACTCTGCGCCGCCGCCCCAAACGCCAGACCCACAACCCCACCCGCCAACATCCCCCGCGCAACCAGACCCATCCATCGCATGCAATCTCACCCTCGCCCGCATTCTAGTCGACGCTTCCAACCAGAAGATCCGGGCCTTTTCGCGAAGCGGTGCTGAGGAGCAGCACACCGGAGAAAGCCCCGGCCTTCAGGCCGGGGAACCAGCGGCAGGAAAACCTCTGGCCTTTAGGCCCGGAAAAACCGGAGTCAACCAGATCAGGCTCCCCCCTCCCAGCTCCAGCCCCACATGCGCTATCGTGACTCCATGCGCGCCGCGGAACTCACCGCCCCTCTCGCCTTCCACCTCACCGACATGCCCATCGACGATCCCGCCCCCGGCGAAATCCAGGTCCGCGTCGAAGCCGTCGGCGTCTGCGGCTCCGACCTCCATGCCTGGAGCGAAGGCGGCGTCGGCAGCACCCCCAACGTCTACCCCATGCTCCTCGGCCACGAGCCCGCCGGCTCCATCGTCAAAATCGGTGCCGGCGTCACCGGCCTCAACTGCGGCGACCGCGGCGCCCTCGAACCCGCCCTCTACTGCTACCACTGCGAGTTCTGCCTCAGCGGCCACCACAACGTCTGCGCCAACATCCGCTTCCTCAGCAATCCCAACCACCCCGGCTTCTTCCGCGAATTCGTCAACCTCCCCGTGGCCAACTTCCGCCCCATCCCCGCTCCCATGTCCTTCGAAGAAGCCGCGCTCGCCGAGCCGCTCGCCATCGGCATCCATTCCGTGCGCCTCGCTTCCATCCGCCCCGGCGAAACCGTCGCCGTCATCGGCGCCGGCCCCATCGGCCTCGTCACCATCGCCGCCCTCCGCGCCGCCGGAGCCGGAACCATCTGGGCCGTCGAACCCCTCGCCCACCGCCGCGAGATGGCCCGCGCCATCGGCGCCGCCGCCGTCCTCGAACCCGACGAAGCGCTCTCCGAAATCCTTCGCGCCACCGGCCAGCGCGGCGTCGACTGCGCCATCGACTGCGCCGCCGCCGAGCACACCACCAGCCAGGCCCTCCAGCTCGCGCGCAATGCCGGCCGCATCGCCCTCACCGGCATCCACTCCACCGCCAGCGTCTCCATGGACGGATCCTCGATGCGCCGCAAGGAGCTCACCATCTTCAACGTGCGCCGCTCCAATCATGAAACCGAAGAGGCCATCGACCTACTGCGCGAACACGGCGATTGGTTCCGCCCGCTGCTCACCCACACCCGCCCCATCGAGCGCATCGACGAAGCCTTCACCATCGCCGGCCGCTATCAGGACGGCGTCGGCAAAATGATGATCCACCCCTGATCCTCGGGCTCCAGCTCAGGCTCAGGCCCCCAGCCCCGGGCTCCCTTTTTCACTCGCTTTTTCGCTCAGGCTCCCCGCTCCAGCCTTTTCCACAAAACTGTCAAGAGGCAAGCCCCCAAACCAAGGTAATGGCCCTTGATAACTCACCACTTACAAGCCAACTTACCCAAAGAAATTTGGCAGACTGATTCCATCAACCTGATATTCTGAACTTATAGTAGAGAAAAAGAAAAAAGCTCCGTCCTCCGGCGGGGCTTTTTCCTTTTAGCGGCAAACTTCACAACGCAGAGGTGCCCGTGCACGAGCACCACTCGCATCACCACGCGTAGTTCGCTAGCAGCACTTTGCTGATAGCCGTTCGCTAACCGCCGTTCGCTAACCGCCATCCGCTATCCGCCAACCGCTAACCGCTGTCCTTTACAGGAGTCGCGCATGTCAGAAACCGTCACCCTGATCACCCATAAACCCGACGGCAAACGCCGCTGCCGCTTTGTCCGCACCGCCGGCGATCAGTGCTCCGGCGTCGCCATGACCGGCCACTACTACTGCTGGCACCACACCAAAAACTTCCACCCCGTCACCCGCAAGGTCTGGAGCGACTCCGTCGTCCCCTTCCTCGACGACACCGCCTCCGTCCAGCTCTCTGTCTCCCAGGCCATGCAGGGCCTCTCCGACAACACCATCGAACCTGCCCGCGCTCGCGCCATCCTCTACGGAGCCAGCATCGCCAACGCCACCCTTCGCACGCATCTCCTCCAGATGCGCGCCTTCAAGGACCGGCCCGCTCCCGAACCCATCGCCGACTTCGATTTCGTCGACAGCCGCTTCCTCGCGCCCGACGAGCCCTGGGTAGGTCCCACCGGCAAATTTGCACCCCAGTGGTCCGTCTCCAAATACATCTACGAGCAGATGTGCGAACAGGCCGGCAAGCCCAAGCCCACCTGCGCCGCCGACTTCCCGCCCGAGGGCTGGCTCACCGAGCAGGAACTCGAAGAGCAGCAGACCGACGAAGGCACGCGCCTCATGACCAGGCGCTACGAGAAGAAGCTGGAAGAGATCAAGCGCCGCCGCGCCGAGATCGAGGCCAAAGAGACCGCCGAAGCCCTCGCCGCCGGCCTCCCCGATCCCCACGCGAAGCCCAGGTCCAGCAATCCCGATTGCCCCTTCGGCATCTCCTGGTGCGACGGCGTCCGCAAGGACCACGCCTGCTGCTACTGCAAAGGCCAGCGCGAAATGGACCTCAGCGACCCCCGCTATCCAGGCGACAAAGCGGTGGCCCGAGTCGCCGCCCTCCGCGAATACTTCCAGGAGAAGAAAGAAAAAGCCGAAGCAGCAGAAGCGATGTGCCACACGCCACAAGCGACGAGCCACACGCCACAAGCGACGAGCCACACGCCACAAGCGACGAGCCACACGCCACAAGCGACGAGCCACACGCCACAAGCGACGAGCTCATCAGGCCTCCATTCCGGCCTCAACCTCAAAGCCGCAGCCGAAACGCCGCGCTCTCGCCGCTCCTCTCGCACGTCCACTCGCTCTTCCACTCGCCCTTCCACTCGCCCTTCCACTCGCCCTTCCGCTGGCCCTTCCACTAACCGCGATCCGCTAACCGCTATCCGCGGTTCTTCCCGCTACCGGCCACCGTCCACAGGCCACAGGCCGCACGCGAGCGCCTTCTCAACCTCCGCGCCGCAAAGCGGCGCTACGGTAGAAGCCCCGGCCTTCAGGCCGGGGAATCAGCGGCCAAAAACAGAAGGGGCTTCAGCCCCGGAAGCCCCCCAAACCTTCCGAATGCCCATTCCCGAATCCACGCCAAACGCAACGAGCCACACGCCACAGGCCACAAGCCACCGGCCACCGGCGATGTACGACACGCCACAAGCCACAGGCCACAGGCCGCACCTGAGCGCCTTCTCAACCTCCGCGCCGCAAAGCGGCGCTACGGTAGAAGCCCCGGCCTTCAGGCCGGGGAATCAGCGGCCAAAAACAGAAGGGGCTTCAGCCCCGGAAGCCCCCCAAA
>JBKICP010000109.1:0-3104 GCA_046567085.1 Acidobacteriota bacterium | reverse complement strand
AGGAGGACGATGAAAATACACGGAAAGATAAAAAAGATCAGAGGAAAGAGAATCTTCACTTTCGTCTTGGCCGCGGCCTCTTCAGCTTTTTGCCGGCGGCTGGTTCTCAGTTCCTCCGAGTAGCGGCTGAGCGCGCGAACAATCGGCGTTCCAAACCGATCCGTCTGCGTCAGCATGGCCACAAGAGCCTTGAATTCCTCAAGCTTGGTCCGGTCGGCCAGACTCTGCCAGGCATCGATGCGAGCCTTCCCGGCGCGCTGTTCCAGATTGATTTGCGTAAACTCTTCGTTGATCTCCGGATAGCTCACTGCCAGTTCCTGCCCGACGCGCAGAATTGCCTGATCCAGCCCCAGCCCCGCCTCCACGCAGATCACCAGCAGATCGATGGCGTCCGGAATACCTCGCTGCAGCCGCTTCGTGCGTGCGCGAACCGATCGCGTCAGCCAAATATCCGGCCCCAGGTACCCCACCCCCGCCAGACAGATACACCAGAAGAATGTATTCCCATGGACGAAGCTGCCGCCGATCACTCCAAGCAGCGGCAGCATCATGCGCGCGGCAAAATAGACCTCCATCTTGCTGGATCCCCGAAGCCCGGCCGCAATGAACCGCTGCCGCAGCTTCTCGTCCTCGGTCAGGCCCATACGCGCGCGCAGCGTGCGCGCCACGGAAAACAGCCGGTCCTTCGTTACTTCCCGCTGGCTCACGGTCTCGCGCTGCGGGCGATTGCTGTGCACAATATCCAGAATCCGCCTCGACTGTTTCGAAGGGCGCAGCACCCACGGTGCGGAAACCAGTGCGACAACGCTGAAGATCATCAGAGCGAGCGCGGCGTAATATGCAATGTTCGTCATTTCCCGCTACACCTCGATCGAATTGATGATTTGCCGAATCGTGAACCCGCCCAAAATGATTAGAACCAGTCCCAGATACAATAACTTGTGTCCCAGCGGAGTGGTCAGAAGAATCCGTGAATACCCCGGGTCGGTAACATTGATCAGCAACAGCAGACCAACCGGCATCAGCGTCAGAATCCACCCCGTCAGCCGTCCCTGCGCCGTCTGTGTCTTAATCTCCCCGCGAATTCTCTGGCGCTCGCGAATCACAAAAACCGTCCGATCCAGAATCTCCACCAGATTCCCGCCCGTTTCGCGCTGCACCAGCATGGCTGTCACCAGCACCCGCAAATCCTGCGATGGCATCCGTTCCAGCATCTGCAGCAGTGCGTCGCGCATCGGTAAGCCGTAGTTCTGCTGCCGAAATACCTCGCCAAATTCCGACGCTGCCGGTTCCGGCGCTCCCTGCGCAACAATGTCGATCGACCCCGAAATGGAGTGCCCCGCCCGCAGTGACCGCGCCATCGTGTCGATCGCCTGGGCAAGCGCCTTCTCAAAGCTGCTCAGCCGCCGGTACCGCACAAAAGCGATGCGAGCCCACGGCACCGCGCCCAGAACCAGAGCCCCCGCAATCTGCGCAACCAGCAGATGGATGGCCAGCAGCGGAAGAAAGAAGCCAATGACAAGGGCCACCGCCGACTGGACCAGAATCGACGACGCCGGCGTGTCGATGCCCGACTGCGACACCCAGCGGCGGAGATGCTGCATCGGCTCATAGCGGCTGAATGCCTGATCCAGCCAGCCCAGGCCGCCGGATGCCGACTTGCGCAGCAACTGCACCGAGGCTCCTCCGCCATCGGACGGTTCGGCTGCGCTGCGCGCGATGGCGCTCACGCGCTGGCGAACGGCCTTGTCTTCGTTCGTGGGCCGCGTCGCCGCGGCAATCACGATGAAGCTCAGCAGCAGAATTCCGAGAAATACGATAGCCAGAAGCATAACGTTCTTCCTCAGACCTCCACGCAGTGATCCATAATACCTGCCGGAACCGGGATGCCAAGCGACCGCAGCCGATCGCAGAACTTGGGCGCAATGCCCGTCGAACGGAACCGCCCCTTTACCTTGCCATCCTTATCGACTCCGTCTTTCTCGAACAGAAACAAATCCTGCATGCTGATCACATCGCTGAACGCCCCCGTCAGCTCGGAAATATGCGTGATCCGGCGGCTGCCGTCGCTCATGCGCGCGGCCTGAACGATAATGTGGATCGCCGATGAAATCTGCAGCCGGATCGCCTTCTCCGGCAACCGAATATCGCCCATCATGCACATCGTTTCCAGACGCGCCAGTCCGTCGCGCGGCGTGTTGGCGTGAATTGTCGTAATCGAGCCGTCGTGGCCGGTGTTCATGGCCTGCAGCATGTCCATGGCTTCCTCGCCGCGCACCTCGCCCAGCACGATCCGGTCGGGCCGCATACGCAGCGCATTGATCACCAGTTCCCGCTGCCGGATCGCACCCTTGCCTTCGATATTCGGAGGCCGCGTCTCCAGCCGCACAACATGGTCCTGGCGCAGCTGCAGTTCGGCCGAATCCTCGATGGTGACAATCCGCTCCTTCTCCGAGATGAAGCTGGACAGCGCATTCAGAAGGGTCGTCTTGCCCGCGCCGGTTCCGCCCGAGATCACGATGTTGAGCCGCGCCTGCACCGCAGCCCGCAGCGTATCCAGCATCACCTGTGTCAGCGCCTTGTTCTGAACCAGCTTGTCGGCGGTCAGAGGCGATGAACCAAAGCGCCGAATCGACAGCGCCGGCCCGTCGATCGCCAGAGGAGGTACGATCGCGTTCACACGCGACCCGTCCTGGAGCCGCGCATCCACCATGGGCGTCGATTCATCCACGCGCCGGCCTACCGCCGAAACGATCTTGTCGATGATCTGCATCAGATGCCGGTTGTCCTTGAACGTCACATGCGTCCGGGACAGCGAGCCCCGCCGCTCGACGTAGACGTTGTTCCACCCGTTCACCAGAATGTCGCTGATCGTGTCGTCCTGCAGCAGCGGCTCCAGCGGCCCCAGCCCGAACACTTCGTCCAGCACTTCGCGCGCAAGGCGGTCGCGCTCCGTCGTGCTCAGAGGCAAGCTTTGCTCGCTGATGATCTGCTGAATCACCGACAGCAGCTGCTGCTGCCCGGTGCGGCTTTCCTGCGCATCGCCCAGCTTCTCAAGGTCGATCCGCCCAATCAGTGCCTGGTGGACAGCCGATTTCAGTTCC
>JBKICP010000108.1:0-5416 GCA_046567085.1 Acidobacteriota bacterium | reverse complement strand
GCCTCCAGCCGCTTCAGCGAAGGAAGAAGCAAATGTCGTTAGCAGTTGATCCAGCAGTTGTCGTTCGTAGGGAGAAATAGTTGTCGTCCACCGGAATGAATAGTTGACGCCGAACAGCCCGCCAACCCACATCTACAGTCGGCGGGCCGCAGATATCCGAGGAATCGGATATCTCAGCTTCAATCGAGCACCCAGCACCGTCAAGATTACGGTGGTTATGCGCATCCAGAACTCGGGACCTGGTGCTCTGGCCCTGTCAGGCCTGATCGGCGGACAGAGCCTGCCTCGGGGCAGATGCGCAGCGAGGCGGCCGACTGCTCCAGCCCACGCGAACATGTGGTCGTTCTAAGTGCGAAGGGCGCTAGGTAGATCCGGCATGCAGGTCGTGCGGCATTGCGAAATTCGCCTCGCCCGCCACGTCGCGGACCTCGAAGCTTGCGCGGTTACGACCCGAATTCTTGGCAACATAGAGCGCGGTATCGGCGCGGGCAATCACCTCGCGCGTGTCGGGCGGATCGGTATCGAGGCGCCAGGTTCCGACCCCGATGCTGCAGGTCAGGGTGATTTGAGAGCCAGGGATCGCGAATGGACGAGACCGGATGGCGTCAAGCAGATCTTCGACGCGGTTTGGACTGCGGAGGGAGTCGAAGGAGGGGAGCAGGATCAGGAACTCCTCGCCGCCATAGCGACCGACGATGTCGTATTCACGCATGACGGTGCGGAAGCGGTCGGCCGCTTCGCGAATGATGTCATCGCCGCAGGGGTGGCCAAAGCGGTCGTTGACCCGCTTGAAGTGGTCAAGGTCGGCGATGAGCACACCCAGGGTACTGTTTTCGCGGGCGGCGCGGGCGATCTCGCGCCGGAGGTGCTCGAGCATGGCGGCGCGATTGTAGAGGCCGGTGAGGGAATCGTGGGTGGCCTGGATCTGAAGCTCACGGCGGGTCTCTTCGAGGGCGGCTTTCTCGGCTTCCAGCTGTGCGGTGCGCTCCGCGACGATGCGGGTCAGCTCACGCTGGTGGCGAGTGAGATGCCGAGTGCGGAGCGCAATCAGGGTCCACGCCAGCAGCAGCGCCAGCAGTGTGTAAACCACATACGCCAGCGGAGTGCGATCGAGCGGAGGCGCGAGACGAAAGGAGAAGGAAGCGCCGCTTCGATTCCAGAGACCATCGCTGTTCGCGGCCTGGACCTGGAATGTATAGAGGCCGGGAGGAAGGTTAGTGTACCAGGCGTTGCGGCGGGAGCCGGCATCGGTCCAGGCGTTCTCGAATCCGGCAAGACGATAACGATACCGGACGTTCTGCGGGGCGACGAATGAGGGAGCTGCAAAGGCGATCTCGAGGTTGCCGGAACCGGGACCGAGGCGAACGCCGGCGCGCAGCGCAACAGGGCGAGAGTCGAAGCTGAGGCTCTGGATCCGGACGGGAAGTGGAACGACGTCAGTGGGGATGTGCGCGGGATCAACGACGGCGGCGCCGCGTATCGTGGCGAACCAGAGGCGGCCGTCCCGATCCTTCCAGGCGCACGGCATGCTGCCGTAGAGGGTTTCACGGGAGCGGAGGCCGTCAGCCGTGCCATACACGACAGGGTGCAGGCGAGCCCCGCGCCGGCCGACGGTATCGAGGAGTTCCTTTATGGCAACGCGGAAGATGCCGTTATCGCTGCCCATCCAAAGATTGCCGCGGCGATCCTCGAGGATGGACCCGATGGTGGAGGCGGGAAGCCCCTGACGGGGCTTCCAGGAGACGATGCGGTGGTCGCGCAGGAGGCTGAGTCCGCCGCTGGCCGTAGCGATCCAGAGATTACCGCGAGGATCGGCGTAAACGCACATAACGTGGTTGCTGGGCAGGCCCTCGGTGATGGTGAAGCGAGTGAGGGAGTCGCCAGCGAGGCGCTCGAGGCCGTCGCCGTCAGTGGCGATCCAGATGGCACCGTCGGATGACTGCGCGAGATCGGAGATGCGGCCGATGAGGGTGACGTGGTGGAAGACGCCATTGTCGAAGCGGGCGAGTCCTTTGCCGAAAAAACCGACCCAGAGCCGGCCCTGGGAGTCTCCGAACAGGGCATTGATCGAAGTATCCGGGGCCTGCGGATCGTGGAAGACGGATACGCGGCCGTCATGGATGCGAGCCAGCGCGCCGCGGCGGTAGCCGACCCAGATTGAGCCGTCGCGAGTCTGGACCAGTGAGTAGACAGCCTGATTCGGAAGGCCGCGGCGATGGTCCCAGACCTCGACGCGACCGTCGGTGAGGAGGTGGTTGAGGCCGTTGCTGTCGGCGCCGATCCACATGGTTCCGTCCTGCGCCTGAAGGACATTGCCGATATAGCTGCCGGAGAGACCCTCGGGTTTGCCGAAGACGGCGAATTTGGCTTTTCGGAATTCGACGACGCCGGCGTCGAGGAGACCGATCCAGAGGTCACCTTCACGATCCTGGAAGACTGCATGGGTGCAGCGATCACTGGGTAGCCCGTGGGCAGCGCCGTAAAGCTCGATGCGGGCGCGGCTGAGGCGGCCGATGCCATGGCGGTCGAAGACGATCCAGAGCGCACCGTCGCGATCGGAGAACAGGGCGGTGATCTCATCCCAGGGGAGTTTCTGGGCTGGGATGGAGATGTGGCCCTGGCGAATCTGCGCAATACCGTGGCTGAGGGTTCCTGCCCACAGTGAGCCATCGGGAGAAGGGGCCAGAGCGGTGATGGAATCGCCGGGGAGGCCGTCAGCCGTGGTGAAGGTGAGGAGGCGATGGTGGATGAGATGGAAAAGGCCTTTGTCTGTACCGACCCAGAGGGATCCCGAAGCGTCGAGGGCAAGAGCGGTCACGGATGAGCCTGCAAGACCGCGACCGACAGCCAGGCTCTCGATGCGGCCGTCGACGATGCGGTCGAGGCCACGGGCGGTACCTACCCAGAGCGCGCCGGCCGGATCCTCCCGGAGCGCAGTGATGCTGTTGGCGGCGAGGCCGTCGGCGGTGGTCAGTGTATGAAAGTGCCCGTCAGCCCGATCGCCGGGGTCGGGCGTGTAGTGGGTGAGGCCACTGTCTGTGCCGATCCAGAGCGAGCCGTCGGGGTCGGCGGCAAGCGCCTGAATGTAGTCCGAGGTCAGGCCGTCGACATTTTCGCGGCTGTAGACGGTGAAGTGGATTCCATCGAAACGGGCCAGGCCTTCTTCAGTGCCAAACCACAAGTATCCGTCAGTTGTCTGCGCGATCGCGTGGACGGAGTTCTGGGGCAGGCCCGACTCGCTGGTCCAGGAGGTTTGGATATATTGGGTGATCGCTGGGGCAGAGTTCAGGGCGCAGGCGGGGTGCGCGAGAAGAGCAGCAAGACCCAGCATTGGAAACCACGTCCTGATTCGGCGTTGACGGAGTGAGCGTGCCCGTTTCATGACCTTGATCGATATCAGCGACTGCGTTGGCGCGCCCGGTACCGGATTGCGATGCGCAGGATCAGAGAATTCTATCGACTGTTAGCGGCCGCGGAATATCCCACGTTGGGATCAAACCCTGCGGCTTCGCTCGAGAGAATCATGCGCTGGAGATAGTCAGGGACCCCACAGAAGGGTCAGTACCTAAGTCACCGAGGTAACCCAAAAGGGGAATCGAAAGAGCTAGTGGAAGTGTCCCAAACTGAACTAACTATCATGCACGCCGATAGACCGGGTGATTGCACGCTTTCCTCCTATGCGCTTTGGACCTCGTATTCGCTTCTTTCCTGTGGGCCTGACTGACACCCTTCGCCCGACGGTCCGAAACCTGCGTCTTTGCCTTACCGCATCTCTGCTGTTGACAACGATCGTTCTGGTCGCCCCTCCGGTGCGCGCGCAGTCCACCAGCGCGCCCGATCTCACCCAGAAGAGCCTCGAAGACCTGATGGACGTCGAGGTGACATCGGTCTCGAAAAAAGAACAAAAAGCCTCGCAGGTTGCTGCGGCGATCTTCGTGATTTCGCGGGAGGACATCCTTCGTTCCGGTGCGCTCAACATTCCGGACCTGCTGCGCATGGTTCCCGGCGTCGAGGTGGCCCAGCTGGATGCCAGCAGATGGGCCATCTCCGTTCGAGGATTCAACGGTCAGGAGTCCAACAAGCTCCTCGTCATGATCGACGGACGCACGGTGTACAACCCGGTCTTTGCCGGCGTGTTCTGGGACTCCCAGAACGTACCCATCGACAGCATTGATCGGATTGAAGTCATCCGCGGACCGGGGGCGGCGGTCTGGGGCGCTAACGCTGTCAACGGAGTGATCAATATCATTACGCGAAACGCGAGTGACACGCAGGGCGCCTCATTGAGCGGCGGAGCCGGAAACGACCTTATCGGGCCTGCAACGGTTCGCTACGGGGGCACCAGCCGCCTGACGGGCGCCTATCGCGTGTACGCCGAGGGGTTTCATATCGCGGCACAACGCGCGGTCGACGGAAGGGACGGGGAGGACGACTGGAGGCTCGTTCATGGCGGCTTCCGCACGGACAGGAGCCTGTCCGCAAAGGACTCCCTCACCACCGAAGGAGAAGTCTACAGCGGCAACGGGGGAGAACTCGCCCTGGCTCCCCTCTCTCTGCTTCCGCCAGTCACTTCAACCCTGGCTCTGCGGGATCGTTACTCCGGCTGGAATGTTCTGTCGCGCTGGACCCGAACGTTTTCATCCACATCGCAAACCTCGCTGCAGGTCTCGTTTGACCGCACGAGCCGCGACGATACGACCTACGCCTTCAATCTCAACACGCTGGATATCGATTTCCAGCACCATATCGGCCGTGCTGGCTCTCTTTGGAGATGGCACAGGGAGCTTCAGTCCCGTCGACGTCACCACGATCAGCGGGGCGATGAGCCTGGACGCAGCCGATCTGAACAATGACGCGGCCACCGATCTTTACGGCATGGAATACATTCCCCAGACCAGCAGCCGTCAGCTGGCGGTGTTTCTGGGACACTACGGCCGCCAGTTCGGCTACCTTTTCACTCCGCTCGCCTCGAATTTTTCGAACATCGGTGCTCCGCACGCGGCAGCGGACTTCGACGGCACGGGACACTGGGCTCTGGCGGCGCTGAACGATCCGAACAATAACAACGATGGGCAGATGGTCTACTTTCTCAATGTCGGTACCCCAGGCGTCACGATCGTCACCGGGCCTTCGCCGGCGGGCGTCAGCGGGTGGCAGGTCGGGCCGGTCGTCGGCAATTTCAACGGTGACACGAAGCCCGACATCGCTGTTGTCTCGAGTCCCTCGCTGCAGAGCCCAACTTCAACCATAGCAGCCCGTGGTGTAAGCAGCGATTCTGCGGCGGCATCTTGACCGGAGTGATTGCGACGGTTTCGTGATCGTTTGCGGATGTGGACGGAAAATCGGGCGTCGGCAAGGCCCTGTGGAGTCACTCCGGCGCCAGAGCAAGCACAGGAAGCGCAAAGACAGCACTCTG
>JBKICP010000107.1:0-29723 GCA_046567085.1 Acidobacteriota bacterium | reverse complement strand
AGGTTGCACCGCCGCAGCAGGTCGGCCACCTGCGCATCGAACTCCGCGGTGCGAAGCTGCGCCGCGAAAAGATTGACCCCCATCCGCAGCGAACTTCCCTCCGAACGCCAGCTGGCCAGTTGCGAGAAGGCTGTTTCCAGCACCCACCGGCCCACGGCGGCGGCCAGCGTGCCCCCTTCCAGAGCGGGCAGAAAGGCAGCCGGCGAGAGGCGGCCCTGTCGGGGATGATTCCATCGGATCAGCGCTTCGGCGCCCACCGTTGTGCCATCGGCGATCCGAATCTGCGGCTGATAGAAAAGCTCAAACTCCCCCGCTTCCAGAGCGCGGGGCAGCTCCGCATGGCAGTTGCGCCGTTCGATCGCCTCCCGGCGCAGCGACGGCACAAAGACGGAAGAACAGCCGCGGCCGGTGGCTTTTGCCTGGTACAGCGCCAGATCGGCATTGCCCATCAGCTCCTCGGTGGTGCGCCCGTGCACGGGTGAGATTGCGATGCCGCAGCAGGCCGCCACGCGGACCTCGTGCGCGTCCAGCTGCAGCGGCCGGCCGATCGCTGCGATCACTGCTTCCGCCACCGACAACGCCCGATGCGCATCGCCGCTCTGCGGCAGTAACAGCGCGAACTCGTCGCCTCCAATGCGCGCCAGCGTATCCGTTGGCCGAATCCGGCTCAGGATACGGCTGGCGACGGCCGCCAGAACCCGATCGCCGCAGGAACAGCCCAGCGTATCGTTGATGTCCTTGAAGTTGTCGAGATCGAGGGCAAGGACCGCCGTCGGATGACCCGAGGCCAGCTCTTCGTCCGCCCTGCGCTGGAACAGGCTGCGATTCGCCGCTCCCGTCAAATCGTCGAAGTTTGCCAGCTGGAAGAGCTGGTCTTCCCGATGCCGGCGATCGCTGATGTCCGACAGCATCGCGCCGAAATGCCGCCGCCCTTCCTGGCTCCAGCAAAAGAGGGAAATCTCGATGGGGAAAGCAGAGCCATCCCTGCGAACCGCCTGCGCCTCCTGCACGCTTCCGCCAACCGAAGGCTGCCCGCTGCAGATGAACTTTTCGATCATCCTCATCAGCGGATCGTCGCCGGCCGGCACCACCCTTTCGAAGGGCATTCCCACCCCTTCGGCAAGCGAGTAGCCGAACATCGCTGCAGCGGGTGCATTCCAGAAACGGATGGTCCGCTCTTCGTCGAGGCAGACGATCGGCGTAGGCGAGGTGATGGCAATGTCTTCAAAACGAAAAGACCGGTGGCTTCTCGCGTTTTCCAGGCGTCGCAGCTCCAGCTTGTCGCTGGCCAGGCGTCCCAGGTCCTTCAGCCGCTGGCGATCCTGCTCGGAGAACGAACTGTGCGGCCGCGAGTCGATCACACACAGCGCCCCCAGGGCATGCCCGGATGGGGACCGCAGAGGGATGCCCGCATAGAAACGGATTCCAGCCGAGCCCGTGACCAGAGGATTGTCGTGAAACCGCGGATCGAGCGTGGCGTCCGGCACCACCATCACCTCGTTCTGCGTGATGGCGTGCGCGCAGAAGGACACATCCCGCCGCATATCGCACTCCCCGATCCCCACGCTGGCGGCAAAGAAGACATGGTCGCTGCCGATCATGTTCACGGCTGCCACCGGCATGTCCAGCATGCGCGCGGCTATGTGCACGACGGGCTCGAGGTCGGGCAGGACCTCGTTTTCGTCAAGACCGTATTCTGCCAGTGCCAGCAGCCGGTCACTCTCGTCGGCAACCACGGAGGGGCAGCGCATGAACAGCTCCGTCGGCCCTGGCTTCCCGCAAGCCTTCCATCAGCTGCGCAGCAGAAGCCCAGGACCCATTTCTTCCATGGACAAGGAGGGGAAAAACCAACCCTCCGGGGCATCTACACCCGCAGTCACGATACGCCGAATGGCATCCGGCCCGAAATAACACTTTTCCGTAGCGGCCTCCCCCAGGGGAAGCAGCGGACTCCGGAATGCAGAACGGCCCCTGTCCCGGGGGGCAGAGGCCGTCCAAATTACGCCAGCAGGATCAGGTGGACCGCTTTACGGCTCCTCGGCAGCCGGAGCCGCTCCGCTGCCCGGAGCCCCCTTCACCCGCACCACCGTGATCTTCGAAAACCCCTCCTTGAAATCCGGTGGTTTCAGCCGGTCGGCCATCTTCTTCATCACGTCGTCGGAAACCGTCCGCTCCCGGCGTTTGTTGCGCTCCATGCACACTTCCAGCGGCACGTCGAAAAACACCGCCTGCACCTCGTAGCCGAAGCTCTTGGCCATCTTGATCCACTGCCGGCGCTCGTGCGGCGACAGATTCGTCGCGTCCACATAATTCCACGGCATCTTCGCGATCAGCCGCGCCCGCAGCAGCGAACGCAGCGTCGAGAAGACCAGCCCCTGCCAGCGCTGCTCGGCAATATCGTCGAAGAGCAGCGAGCGGAGCAGGTCGCTCGAAAGCGGCGTCACGCCGCGGCGCTTAAACCAGGTCGTCTTCCCCGATCCCGGCAGACCAATCGTCAAAACCACGAATCCGCGGGAGCCCCTGGCGCCGGCCACGGGCTCGGGGGGCGGCGTCGAGAGCGATTCCGGCTGCGTTTCCACCACCATCTTGCCCACCGGCTCCGGAACCGGGGCTGGCGTGTCGGTCGGTGGCGCGGGGACCTCCGCCACCGGTTCAACGGCGTCGGCAAGCCCTTCCGATTCCGGCTCGACCGTCTCGGCCTCGGGCGGTGCTGCGGACTCGCCATGATAGGCGGGCTGCAGAGGTGCTGGCTGATTCTGGGGCAGTTCCTGCCCGATCTTTCCTGTGGACTCCGAGTTATTGGGCCCACGCTTCGAGCGACGTTTCATCCGATCGCGCATCCACAAGCGCATATCCAGGGTGTAACACAGACCCGCACGCGGGGCAAACACTGAAGTGCGGTATGTGCCAGATGAGGCACGGTTTTGTGTGAAAAACACGTGACCTCCGGACCAGGAAATGTGATGGTTTGCAATCCCGCTTCACTTTTTCATTGACTGCGGTGCTAGCATCGGTAAATGGGTGGTTCCGGGCGTTTTCGACTTTAAAAATCAGAGTGATCCGGATCACCGCCAGTTGTCACGCTGAGGCTGAAAAATTGAGGCAAGGAGACGATTCGATATGGCCGTAAAGGTTGGCATCAATGGGTTCGGGCGCATTGGGCGGAACGTGCTGCGGGCATCGCTTGGCAATCCGGACATCGATTTTGTGGCAGTCAACGATCTGACCAGTCCCGCAACGCTGGCTCACCTGCTCAAGTACGACTCCATCCTGGGCAATCTGAAGAATGAAATCGTCGCGGGCGACGACTTCATCTCCATCGACGGCAAGAAAATCAAAGTCTTCAAAGAGAAGGATCCGGCGCTGCTGCCCTGGGAGTCGGTCGGCGCCCAGATCGTCGTCGAGTCCACCGGCCATTTCACCGATGCCACCAAGGCCAAAGCGCACCTGCGCGGCCCCGTGAAGAAGGTCATCATCTCGGCTCCCGCCACCAACGAGGACCTGACCGTCGTCCTCGGCGTCAACGACGGCAAGTACGATCCGGCGAAGCACAACGTCATCTCCAACGCCTCCTGCACCACCAACTGCCTCGCGCCGGTGGTCAAGGTTCTGGTCGAGAAGTTCGGCATCGTCTCCGGCATCATGACGACGATCCACAGCTATACCAACGACCAGGTCATCCTCGACTTCCCGCACAAGGATCTGCGGCGCGCGCGCGCAGCCGCCCTGTCCATGATTCCCACCTCCACCGGCGCGGCCAAGGCTCTCAAGCTGGTCATCCCGGAAGTGGAAGGCAAGCTCGACGGCTTCGCCATCCGCGTTCCCACTCCGAACGTCTCCGTCGTCGACCTCACCTTCGTGGCCGAAAAGCCGGTGACGAAGGACGCGGTCAACGGCGCGCTCAAGGCTGCGGCCGACGGTGAGCTCAAGGGCATCCTCGGCTACGAGACCAACGAACTGGTCTCCAGCGACTTCAAGGGCGACGCCCGCTCCTCCATCGTCGACTCTCCGCTGACCAAGGTCGTCGGCCAGTCGGTGAAGGTGATCAGCTGGTACGACAACGAGTGGGGCTACTCCAACCGCGTCCGTGACCTGATCCTCTTCCTCACGAAGAAGGGGCTGTAAGACCAACGGCTGCTCACGTGTGGGGCTCCTGCCGGGAGCCCCGCGCGATGGAGGCACCAATGCGGCAGAATATTCCAGGCACCTCTCCGTATGAACCGGTGATTGGCTTCTCGCGCGCGGTGCGCATCGGCGACCGCGTCTGCGTCGCCGGCACCGGACCCGTCGGCGCCGATCTGGCCGACGCCGCCACCCAGACCCGCCATATCCTGGAGATCATTCGCGGCACCCTGGAAAAGGCCGGCGCGCGCATGGAAGACGTCGTGCGCACCCGCATGTACATCACCCAGGTCGAAGACTGGGAGGCAATCGGCAAGGCGCACGGCGAGTTCTTCGGCGCCATCCGGCCGGCCGCGACCATGGTTGTGGTCGCCGGCCTCCTCCAGCCCACCTGGAAAGTCGAAATTGAAGCCGAAGCCGTGGTGGATTCGGCGCGGCACGAATAAAGCTCGGGCTCAGGGCCCCAGGCCCCGAAGGGGGAAAAGGCAATGGCGAGCGCAACGCACACTGAGGGTGTTATGACCAAGCTATCGATTCGCGATCTGGACCTGGCCCACAAGCATGTCTTCATGCGCGTGGACTTCAACGTGCCGCTCACCGAAGACGGCTCGGAAATCACCGACGACACCCGCATCAAAGAGACCCTGCCGACCATCGAGTACGCGCTCCGCCACAAGGCGAAGCTGATCCTCGCCTCCCACCTCGGCCGCCCCAAGGGCAAGGTCAACCCCAAATACAGCCTCCGCCCCGTCGTCGATCGCCTGCGCACCCTGCTCGATCACCGCCTCGGCGAGAAGACCAACGTCGCCTTCGCTCCGGACTGCGTCGGCGACATCGCGAAGGAACTCGCCCGTCAGCTCGAATCCGGACAGGTCCTCCTCCTCGAAAATCTCCGCTTCCATCCCGAAGAAGAGGCCAACGATCCCGACTTCTCGAAAAAGCTCGCCTCGCTCTGCGACCTCTATGTGAATGACGCCTTCGGCTCGGCGCACCGTGCCCACGCCTCCACGGAAGGGATCACGCACTTCGTCAAACAATCCGCTGCCGGCCTGCTCATGGAAAAAGAGCTGACCTACCTCGGCAAAGCCCTCGAATCTCCCGCGCGTCCGTTTGTCGCCATCATCGGCGGCTCCAAGATCTCCGGCAAGATCGACGTCATCAACAATCTGCTCGACAAAGTCGACACGCTCGTCATCGTCGGCGGTATGGCCTACACCTTCCAGCGTGCCCTCGGCGTCACCACCGGCAAGTCGCTGGTCGAAGAAGACAAAATCGACATCGCCAAAGAAGCCCTCGCCAAGGCCAAAGCCAAAAAGGTCGAGCTGCTCCTCCCCGTCGACAACATCCTCGCCGACAGCTTCTCCAACGACGCGAAGACCCAGGAATGGGATACGAGCAAAAACTTTCCTGCCGACTGGCAGGGGCTGGACATCGGGCCGAAGTCCGTCGCCGCTATTGAGAAGATCGTCGCTCAGGCGCGCACCATCGTCTGGAACGGCCCCGCTGGCGTCTTCGAGTTCCCCCGCTTTGCCGTCGGGACGAACGCCATCGCCGAGGCCGTGGCTGCGAATCAGGACGCGATCTCCATCATCGGCGGCGGCGACTCGGTCGCGGCGGTCAAGCAGGCCGGCGTCGCCGACCAGATCAAGCACATCTCCACCGGCGGCGGAGCCAGCCTCGAGTTCCTCGAGGGCAAAAAACTCCCCGGCGTCGAAGCGCTGACCAATAAATAGGCAACTCGCAAAACCGGAGCGCAGGTCCCCAAAGGGCCTGCGCTTTTCTATTGCCGGCCACTGATTGTCATTTGGGCTAATTTAGCTACTCGTAGGCCAGCGCGTCGATCGGATCCTTGCTCGCCGCTTTCCACGCCGGATACAGCGCCCCCAGTACCGACCCCACCAGCGCAATGATCGTCCCGTACACCCGCCAGTGCGTCGTCAGCAGGAACATCAGCGTCGGGAAACGCACGTCCATCAGCAGCTTGATTGCTTGCGTCGCCCCGATTCCCACCAGGATCCCCGCAATCGAAACCAGCACCGCCTCCCGCAAAACCAGATTGATGATGTACGACTTCGACGCCCCCAGCGACTTCAGAATGCCGATCTCCCGCGTCCGCTCCATCACCGCCGTATACATCGACTGGAAGATCACCAGGAACCCCACGATCACCGCGATGGCAATCACCACGTTCAGCGCAATGTTGAAGCCAGGCAGGTGGTCCGGTGTCATCGTCGACATCAGCTCGGCCAGCGTCTGCACCTCATACGTGCTCATCCCCGGCGTGTGCTCGATCTCGCTGATAACGGCCTGTTCGTTCTTCGGGTTGTCGGTGCGAATGTAGAAGATCGACGCGTTGTCCGGCGTCCCGTTCAGAACCCCCAGCGTGCGAATCGGCACAAAGACCCGGCTGCCCTTCCCGTGCTCGACGATCCCCGAAACCCGAAAATCGTGATTCAGCACATGGATCGTCTGCCCCACCTCGGCATGGTGGCTCTTCGCATACAGGTCGTCCACGACGGCATCATCGGGACCCTTGAACGGACCGCCGGCAATATACCTAAAAGGGCGCAGCGCGTTATAGCTCGCGTAGTCGATGCCGAAAATGGTCTGCACCGCACCGGTCGTCACCAGCTTGGCGATCACCGGCGAAGCCACGGCGACGTGAGGCAGCTTCGCCAGCACCTGCGACGCGATCTTCGCCGGCACCGCGGCATCGCTCAGCCCGCTGAAATTGCTCGAGTTCGGTGGACGCACCATCAGGTCCGCGCCCACACCGCTGGCCATCGTGGCTGCCCCCTGCACCTGGCCCACCATCACGGCCACAATGCAGAGAATCATGACCACCTCAATGGCGACGGCGAGCACGCTGATGGCCGAACGGACCGGGCGATGCAGAATATTGCCGATAACAAGTTTGTTCATTAGAGAGATTGGATGAATCGAAGCCGGATCGGGCCTAAAGAACAGGGTAACAAAGGCCACGGGGCGGGAAGGGAACCGGACGGAAAGTTGCCGAGGCCGATAATGCCCCGGCCGCTATGACCCATGGGACGATGACCCAAAATGATCCTGGGCCTCCCCCAAGGGTGGGATTTCCACAGAGTGTTACGTTGGTACCATGATTTTCGAAACGTAAACAGGTCATTCATTCTCTGTTTTTCTTTGACGTATTCCGGTTTTCTGCCTTATGGTGTAGTGGCAATCCCCTCAGGAAGGAAGCCAGCAGTGGGCCACTTTGGCGAGGAATTGCGGCGGGAACGTGAGTCCAGAGGTGTCGCGCTGGAGACCATCAGCGAGAAAACCAAGGTAATCACTCGCTACCTTACCGCACTGGAAGACGATAATTTCGCGGCTCTGCCCGGTGGCATTCTGAGCAAGGGCATCGTGCGCGGATACGCCCGCACCGTCGGCCTCGACGAGGCCGTCTGGGTGGATCGGTTTATGACGGCCAGCCAGGAGCATACGCCGGCCGAAGGCGACTGGTCTGAGTTCGCCCAAAACATCGGCCGCACCCGTCCCAAACCTGTCGGTCGCGAAGGCAAAAAGCTCCGCTGGACCGGCCTCGCCATCCTCGTTGTGCTGCTCTGCAGCGGCGGATGGGCCGCCTGGCACTATTGGGGCGGCCACGTCCTCGCCCAGGAACTGCAGCAGCGCGCCGTCACCTCGGCCGCCGCGGCAACCGCAACCGCCACCCCGAGTGACCCAAGTCAGTAGCCAAGTACCTCTGTGACCTGTTGCAGGCGCGCCTTCCCTCCTAGCCTGCAGGCATGACCCCAAAACCATCCCTCTGCCTCATCGCTCTGGCCCTGCTTTTGCCGGCGCTGGCCTCGCCTGCCCCCAAAGTCCACGTCGTCGGACTCGGCGCGCCGCATCGCGAGCCCTATTCCGCCGCGGGTGATCCGGCCGGCGCACAGAAGGAGGAGACCACCCTCCGCGTCCGCCCCCTCGTCGTCGATGGCAAGGTGAAGGAGTGGACCACGGGCGAGGTCCACGACATCACCGACCGCACCTTTGCCGTCCGCCGCGCCGTGCATCTGAACGACGCTCTCCCCACCGACCGCGGCGTCCGCTGGGTGTGGCAGCGCGGGCCATGGCTGCTCATCGATCGCACCTCGGGCAAAGTCGCCCAGCTCCGTCTTCCGGACTTCGATCCCGCCGTTTCCGATGTGATGTGGTTCCGCGATGACGCGGCCTATTGCGGAGTCAGCGCATCGGGCAGGCAGTTACTCGCCGTCGTCGCCCAGGTGGCAGCGCGAAAGCCGTTGCTGGCGGCGAAGCTGGGGTCTTGGGATGCAGGCGATCACAGGAATCCCGCCTGTATGCTCGCCGTCTGGCAGCGCCAGCCGCTGCGCGTGACCTTCCAGCCTGCCGGCGCAGCCGCAGTCAGCTTCGATCTCGTCGGAACTTCCGCCGTCCTGGTCGAAGAAGACGCCGATGAGAACAACCCGTAACCCGTAACCCAGGCATAGCATGGCTGTATGGAGCCGATCGACGAGTTGCTGCGGCAGGCCGAGGTCGCGCATGGACATCTGTGCGCCGGGCAGGTGCTGGGGGTCCGGATGGCCATGCTCGGATGCAAACGCCTCGGCATCGCCGAGCCGCGCGGCGCCGATCGCAAACGCCTCGTCACCTGGATCGAGATCGACCGCTGCGCCACCGACGCCATCGGCGTCGTCACCGGTTGCCGCCTCGGCAAACGCGCCCTCAAGTTTCGTGACTGGGGCAAGATGGCGGCCACCTTCGTCGACCTCGCCTCCGGGCGTGCCATCCGCATCGTCGCTCTCGACTCATCGAAGCAGCGCGCTCGCGAACTCTTCCCGCACATCGCCGACAAGAACAAACAGCAGATGCGGGCCTACCGCGAGATGGACGACGAGGAACTCTTCGGCGAGCAGTGGGTCGAGGTGCTCCTCGATCCGAAGGAGATGCCCGGCTACAAAGGCGCGCGCGTCATGTGCGCCGCCTGCGGCGAGGGCATCAACTACGAGCGCTTCGTCAGGCGCAACGGCCAGACGTTGTGCCTGCCCTGCGCCCACCCGGAGCAAAAGTACTACCGGCCGGCGTCAGCTTCGTAACAGGGCCTGGCTTCAGCCATGCCGCCGCCGCAAAATTCCCGTGGTGTCGGTTCCGACCTCCCTGCCGACGCCCCTGCACCTGAGATGCTGCGCAGCGCGGACGGTAGAAGCCCCGGCCTTCAGGCCGGGGAAAGCAGCGTCCTGTAAAAGCCGGGCTTTCAGCCCCGGAAGCTCCGGAATCAGCGCTCACGACTGGTTTTTGTACCAGGGCACGACTTCCAGTCTGTGCCGAAAGCGCCCGGTTTTTGTGACAGGGCACGATTTTCAGTCGTGCCGTACAAGCCTCCCCAGAAAATCGGGCTTCAGCCCCGGAGAAGCGGAGTCCCCGCACGGCCGCCCCTCAAACTCAACCGCCGCCGCACCGCGCATTTACAATGACAAAGCCGGTCGCGACGTCCTGCGCCGGACGACGACTGTCCCGGAGTGAAACCGCCCATGCTGAATCTCGAAGGCCGCGTTGCGGCCGTCTTTGGACTGGCAAACAAGCGCAGCATCGCCTGGGGCATCGCGCAGAAGCTGCACGAGGCGGGCGCGAAACTGGCCATCAGCTATCAGAACGAGCGCATGAAATCCGAGGCGCTCGGTCTCATCGAAGAATTGCCGGGAGCGGAGCCCTTCCAGTGCGACGTCGCCAATGATGCCGAGATCGAGCAGGTCTTCGCGCAGATCCAGTCCAAATACGGCAGGCTCGATGCGCTGGTGCATGCCATTGCCTACGCGCCCGCCGAGGATCTGAAGAACGACTTCCTCCAGACCACCCGCGAGGGCTTCCGCACCGCGCACGACGTCAGCGTCTACTCTCTCATCGCCCTCAGCCGCGCCGCCGCGCCCCTCATGACCGACGGCGGGTCCATCATCACCCTCACCTACTACGGTGCGGAAAAGGTCGTCCCCCACTACAAAGTCATGGGCGTGGCCAAGGCCTCCCTCGAAGCCACCGTCCGCTATCTCGCCTGGGATCTGGGCAGTAAGAATATCCGTGTGAACGCAATTTCGGCCGGCCCCATCAAGACCCTGGCCGCGCGCGGTGTCGGGGCGCTGGGCGACATGCTCAAATATCACGCCGAGCGAGCACCCCTGCACCGCAATACGGAACAGATCGAAGTGGGCAAGACGGCCGCGTATCTGGTGTCGGACCTGGCCAGCGGCGTCACCGGCGAAGTCATCTACGTCGACAGCGGCTACAACATCATGGGCTTCTGAAGCCCGCACCGTCGCAACCCCCGCTCTTGACATCCACCGCCGCCTGATTTGTAGTGGAATCAATCCAGAGGCGAAGGAGTTCACCTTCAACCGCTGTCCTTTTGCTGCCGGACAGATGATGACTCCTGACAGGGAATCCTGTCGTGGAGTCATTTCCCGGCGCGATCCCTGAAAAGATGTGAATTTCCTGGTGTGGCCGGCGTCTGTCCCGCCTGCGCACCGGCCCGTTGGATCTGCCGAATCTTCCGGCAGTTCCGTAAGGAGGGGGATTGCAAAAGTATCTGCTGATTGCGCTGGGCGGAGCGCTGGGATCGATGGCCCGCTATTGGGTAGGTGTAACGGTGACCGATCGCCTCGGCGCACGCTTTCCCTGGGGCACGCTGGTCATCAATCTGACCGCCTGCGTCATTATCGGTTTTTCCATTACCTTCCTCGGCCGCCGCGCCGGCTTCAGCGCCGCATGGCGCTACCTGGTTCCCGTGGGATTCGTCGGAGCGTACAGTACCTTTTCGACCTATGAGTGGGAGACGCTCTCGCTGCTGCGCGGTGGCGGATTCCCGCTCGCCGCTCTGTATGCCTTCGGCAGCCTGATCCTGGGCCTGGCCGCGGTTTGGTGCGGCATGATCGCCGCGGAGATGCTGTGAGTGCGCGCAATGGAGGAGACATGCTGACGACAGGGAAGGCTCTGAAGGTTTCGATCACCGTCAACGAAGGAGCGACCTATCACGGCGCCTCCGCGTACGCGTCGATCCTCGATTTTCTCTTCTACCGCGGCGTCAGTGGTGCCACGGTCCTGAAGGGAATCGCCGGCTTCGGCGCGGATCATCACCTCCACGCCGCCAGCACCGTCGAGATCTCCGACAAGCTGCCCGTGCGGATCGAGTTCGTCGAAACGCGCGAGAAGGTGAATGAACTCCTCGGCAAACTCGAAGAAATGGCCGGAACCGGACTCATCGAGGTCCAGGAAACCACCGTGGCCAAAGCGCCCACGCCCTCGAAGCAGAAGCGCGTCACCCCCGAGCACCTGAAGATGGAGGGCAAGGCCCGGCTCATGCGCATCTACGTCGGCGAATCGGACCGCTGGAACGACAAGCCCCTGCACGAGGCCCTCGTCCAGGCCATGCGCGCCAACGACATCGCCGGGGTCACAGTCGTTCGCGGTCTGCTGGGCTACGGCGCCCACCGCCGCGCGAATCAGGAAAAGCCGTTGCACCTTTCCAAAGATGCATCCATGATGTTGTCTGCCGTCGATTCCGAGGAGAAGCTGCAGGCCTTCCTCCCCGTGGTCGAGCAGATGGTGCAGGAGGGCCTGGTCGTCATGTCCGACGTGGACATCGTTAAGTATTCGTGGCGGCCGGCGGAACTCGAAACGGACGGTCAGTGACGGGGGCGGGTCGATGAAGGAGCAATTCGAAGCCCGGATGCTGCGCATCTATTTCGGCGAGGCCGATCGCTGGATGGGCAAGCCGCTGCACGAAGCCATCGTGGCCAAATGCCAGGAGCTCGGCATCGCGACCGCCGTGGTCTATCGCGGCACCGAGGGATACGGCAGCAGCACCCGCATCCACCGCGCCAGCCCGTGGAAGCTCTCGCGCGACGCTCCCATGATGATCAGCGTTATCGACACCGAGCCCCAGATCGCCAGGCTGATCCCGCATCTGGACTCGATGGTGGGCGAGGGACTCATCGTCACCTCGAACGTCGAAGCGATCCGCTACTCGCGCGCGGAGCCACAGTCGAAGAGCGCGTGACCACGTTGGGTCCTGCCTATTCCGAACGGAGCGCCCGCATCGGATCCACCGAAGCCGCCCGCCGCGCCGGCACATAGCTGGCCAGCAGCGCCACCAGCAGCAGCACCGCGATCACCCCCGCCAGCGTCACCGGGTCCCACGGGCGAACGCCGTAAAGGATCGACGACTTCGCCACCGGGATCCCGGCCATCACCCGCGTGACAGCAAGCGCCGCCACCGTCCCTGCGCCGATCCCCAGCGCCGCCAGCAGCGCGCCGCGGCGCAGCACCCAGCGCAGAACATCGCTGCGATCCGCGCCCAGCGCCATGCGGATCGCCATCTCCTGCGTCCGCTGGCCGACCAGATACGAGATAACCCCATACAGCCCCACGCTCGCCAGCAGCAGCGCCAGCCCCGCAAACGCCCCGAGCAAAAGCATCGAGAAGCGGCGCTCGGCCAGCGACCCGTCGATGATCTCGTTCATCGTCAGCGGACGCCACGCCACCTGCGCGGCATTCATGCGCTGCACAGCCGTCCGAAGATCGGGGAAAATCGCCGCGGGGTGGTCTGCGCGCGCGAGCACGTCATAGAAAAAACCGGTGTTCGGCCCAACCTGCGACGCGTCGAGCAGCAGGGAATCGTACTGGCTCGCAGGCAGGTAGAGCTGCGCGTGCAGCGGGAAACCCGCGTCATTGTCGAGCCCCCACTGCAGCACATGGCCCACCACGCCCACCACCGTCACCTTGTCATCGGTGGGATTCGTAATGTTGATGACCTTGCCGATCGGATCGCCGCTCCCAAAATACTGGCGCGCCAGGTCCTCGTCGATCACGGCAACGTGCGGCGCATCCTGCCGGTCGGCCTCGCTGAAGAAACGGCCGCGCACCAGCGGAATGCGCATCACGCGCAGGTAGTCCGTGTCGACGATGTAGAGCAGCGACCAGTGCATATCGTTGTTGTTCGCCGGCTTCGCCTCGTTCTGCAGCCAGAACAGTTCCTCGTCGTCGTCGCCGGTAAGCGGGATGCCGCCGTCGGAAACGAGCGAGACCGCCTGCACGCCCGGCACGTGCTCCATCTGATCGTGCAGCCGCCGAATCCACGAGCGGGCGCCCTCCGGCGTCGAAAGAACCGGAATCGCCGGAGCCGCCACACTGAAGCGCAGCACGCCGTTCGGGTCGAAGCCCGGCGAGGTGTGTGTCAGCGCGAACAGGCTGCGCAGCATGAGCCCCGACCCGCTCAGAAGAACCAGCGCCGCGGCCATTTGCAGAATCACGAGCCCATCCTGCGTGCGATGCCGCGAGCCATGCACCGTCCGCCCGCCTTCCCGCAGCGCCGACTGCGGCTGCTGCCCCGCGACCCTCCATGCCGGAATCAGCCCGAACAGGATCCCCACGAGAACAGAAATCGCGAAGGTGAAGCCCAGCACCGAAGCGCTCAGCTGAATGTGCGAAGCCCGCGGCAGCGCTTCCGGAACCAGACTCACGGCCGCGCGAACGCCGGCCGCCGCAAGGCCGAGTCCCAGTGCGCCGCCGGCCAGAGCCAGCAGCAGGCTTTCCGTGAGAACCTGGCGCACGATGCGCCGCCGTCCTGCCCCCAGCGCAAGGCGCACTCCGAACTCCTGTGCCCGCGCCGTCGAGCGCGCCAGCAGCAGGTTGGCAACATTCGAGCACGCGATCAGCAGAACGAAGCCAACCGCGACCAGCAGGATCAGCAGAACCGGCTGCAGATCCCCGACCACCGCCGTGCGCAGCGGCTGCAGACTGGCGCGCAGCCCGTGGTCATCTTCCGGGTACACTGCAGCCAGGTGATCCGCAACGTTATTCATGTCCGCCTGTGCCTGCGCCAGCGTGACGCCAGGCTTCAGCCGAGCGATGCCGTGGATTCCCAGGCCGGCTCCGCGCCTCTCCAGCGCATTGTTGTTCCACTGGCCGATCGGGATGTAAATGTCCTCGGGAAGAAAGCCCCCGAACGCCAGATCGAACGATGCCGGAATCACCCCGACGACGGTATACGTCCGGTTGTCGAGCGTGATCGCGCGTCCAACAATCCTGGGATCGGCGCCGAATTTGCGCTCCCAGAACCCGCCGCCCAGCACTACCAGCGGCGCGCGCCCGATCTCGTCTTCATCGGAAGCGAAGACTCGCCCAATCACCGGCCGAATCCCGAGCACGGGAAAGAAACTGGACGAGACATAATTCCCCCGCACCCGTTCCGACTCGCCCGAGCCGGTCATCACAAAGCCCACATGGTGGTAAACCGCCAGGCCGGAGAAGCTGCGGTTATCGCGCTGCCAGTCGCGAAAGTTGGGATACGAGATCGACCCGTGCTCGAAGTTCGGCTTTGAAGCATCCACGGCGAGCAGTTCATTGGGGCGCGGCAGATCGATCGGATGCAGCAGCACCGTGTTGACGATCGAGAACAGCGCCGTGTTCACGCCGATCCCCAGCGCCAGCGTCGCGATCACCACCGCCGTGAAACCCGGAGCCTTGCGTAGCTGACGCAGCGCGAACCGAAGATCCTGCGCCAGCGTCTCGGCCCAGGGCAGCGTGCGGCGCTCGCGCATGGCCTGCCGCGTTTGCTCCAGACCGCCAAGCCGGATCAGTGCCTGCCGCCGCGCCTCTTCCGCCGACAGCCCGGCCCGCACACCATCGTCGATGTGCATCTGCAGATGGCTCTCCAGTTCGGCATCGACGTCGCCCGAGGCGTTGCCGAAAAGCCCGCGAAGACGATGAAAGAAAGCGCGGAGGGGGCGCATCTAGCTCTCCTCGGCCGGCGAGAGAAACCGGGCGACGATGGCAGTCGCCGCTTCCCAGTTGCGCGCTTCCCGCTCCAGTTGTTTGCGTCCTGCTCGCGTCAGACGGTAGAACTTCGCCCGCCGATTGTTCTCCGAGGCGCCCCATTCCGAGGCGATCGCGCCTTCCTGCTCCAGCTTCACGAGTGCCGGATACAGCGTCCCGTAATTCAGCGCGAGACGGTCGCCGCTGGTCTGCTCGATACGCCGCGCAATGCCGTAGCCGTGCTGCGGCCCCATGCTCTCCAGCGTTTTGAGGACCATCAGGGCCAGGGTCCCCTGCCACACATCCGATTTGTCGGGCACGCGCTCTCCTATGGCTGCCCCATAGATATAGCAACCGCCCTTATGGGAATGCAATAGGAGAGTGACGAACGTGCCCAGCCGGTCTTCAGCGCCCGATCACTGGCTTCTTCGCAACGTCGCACAGCATGTCCGAATGAATATTGAGCCCGATATTCGTCATGTTGTAGACGTGCTCGGTCGCCACCAGCCACACAATCTCGCAGATCTGCCGCTCGCTGTAGTGCCGCGACAGCCGCGCGAACGCCTCCCGATCCACGCGCTTATTCCGCGTCAGCTCCGTCACATAATCCAGCGCGGCTCTCTCCGCCTCGCTGAAGAGCGGACTCGTCCGATACTCGCCCAGCGCATCGAACTTCGCCTGGTTCATCGATTCGCGAATCGTGAACGCGCGCCCAATGTCGATACAGAACAGGCACACATTGATCTGCGCCACCTGCTCGCGCACCAGCATCACCAGTTCGCGCGGCAGCGTCATCTGCTTGTCCAGCGCTCCGATCTTGCCGATGAACTTGCAGAAATTCATCGGCAGCCGCGGCGCCAGCACCTTCAGCGGCGTCACCACCCGGCCGAACTGCCGCCGCGACATCGCGTACACCAGTTTCAGCATCAGGCCCTTCGGTTTCTCGACCGGCGCCAGCAGCGGCTCGTCGAATCCTGCGAATGCAATATCGGATGGCTTCATCTCGGCCAGCATCGTGAACCTCCTCCTCACCTGCACCTGCTTACAGCGTTGACGGATGCGGGCGCGCCGTTGTGACCGCTCCCCCGGCGAATGCGCCCTGCGCCCGGGGTGCCGGCTTCAGCCACCACGACACCATCAGAAATCCACCGAAAATCAACGGCCCCGCCCAGCGAGCCGGCCCGTCTCCGGCAAAAAGATGCGAGGCCACCGCTCCCGAATACGTGAAGAACATCCCCGCATAGGCCCACTCCCGCAGCCGTGGAAAGCGCAGCAGCAGGAGCGCCACCGCCCCCGGCACCTTCCAGATTCCAGGGATCGTCACGAAGTATTCCGGGTAGCCGAGATGGTCCATGATGGTGCGTACGTACTGCGTGTGCAGCAGATCCCACACGCCTCCCATCGCCATCTCCCACACCACCAGCACGGTCGTTACCCAGTAGACGATCAGGCGGGATCGGGAACGAGGTTCACCCAGGATAAGCCTCCCTGTCACAACCGGCGGTTCCGGTTCGTCATCACCATGACGAACCGGTTTGCGAAAATGTGACGCGGGAGAAGGAATCATGGAGCAGCGCGACGGGCTGGCCGACCAATTCGAGCAAAATCGTGGACACCTGCGCGGAGTCGCCTACCGCATGCTCGGCTCCCTCAGCGACGCCGACGACGCCGTCCAGGAGTCCTGGCTGCGCCTCAGCCGCAACGGTGCCGACGGCATCGACAACCTCGGCGGCTGGCTCACCACCGTCGTCGCGCGCGTCTGCCTCGATATGCTCCGCTCCCGCCAGTCCAAACGTGAAGAGCCCCTGGAATCCCCCTCCGGATTCCAGCCTGCAGTCCTCCCGCATGCGAAGGCCGACCCCGAAACCGAAGCCGTCCTCGCCGACTCTGTCGGTCTCGCCCTGCTCGTCGTCCTCGAACGCCTCGATCCCGCCGAGCGCCTCGCCTTCGTCCTGCACGATATGTTCGATCTGCCCTTCGACGAGATCGCCGGCATCGTCGGCCGTTCCGAGCCCGCCACCCGTCAACTCGCCAGCCGTGCGCGCCGACGCGTGCGCGGAGCCGACCTCGCCGAAACCAACGCCATCGCCGGCCAGCGCCGCGTCGTCGACGCCTTCCTCACCGCAGTGCGCGGCGGCGATGTGGCGGGACTCGTCACGCTCCTCGATCCCGAATTCACCGTGCGTGCCGATGGATCCGCCGCAGGCGCGATTCCCAAAGACATCCATGGCGCCGAGGCCTGGGCCAAACTCGCCGTGCAGACGGCGCGTGGCGCGAAGTTCGCGCGCGCCGCGCTCATCGATGGCGGCGTGGGCATCCTGATCGCCCCCAGGGGCCGACTCGTCCGCATCCTCCGCTTCACCCTCGCCGGCGACAAAATCGCCGCGATGGAAATCCTCGGCGATCCGGAACGTCTGCGGCAACTCGATCTCGCGGTCCTCGGCGAATAACTCCATGCCATAGCGCGGGATAAGTCGCCCATAACATGCGCGCCTGCAGGGTTTTCCTCAGAAACCTCGACCGGCAGATGCCAGAACGCTTGCCCATCGTGACGACTGTCACCGACAATCGTCCACATCGGACTGCATCCTGTCTTGTACCCCGCGCTGGCCGCCGGATCGTTCGACACCCTGCTCCTGCCGGCAACAGCGCGAGCACAACTCGTCTCCGGCCGTGTTCGCTTCGTTCACGCCGAAGCAGCGGCGAACGTGAAACCCGAGCCGCGATTGCCCGCACCGGCAATCGGGGAGCACATCATGCCGCTGTACGCAGAACGTCCGCCCCTGCCCTCCGACGACAAGCGATGGAGAATCGTCAACGGCACCATGCGCAAGCATGGCTACTCGCGCAATGCGCTCATTGAAACCCTGCACACCGTGCAGTCCTCCTTCGGCTTCCTCGACGAGCCCGCCATCAAATTCGTCGCACAGTCCCTCCGCGTCCCCCTCAGCCAGGCCTACGGAGTGGTCACCTTCTACCACTTCTTCAGCCTCAAACCCCCGGGCAAACACACCTGCACCATCTGCACCGGCACCGCCTGCTACATCAAGGGCTCCGACAAGCTCGTCGCACAGACCGAAAAGCTGCTCCACATCCATCCCGGACAAACCACGCCCGATGGTGAAGTCTCCTTCACCACCGCGCGTTGCGTCGGCGCCTGCGGGCGCGCCCCCGTCGTCCTCCTCGACGGCGAGCTCTCCGGACAGATGGAAGCCGCCGAACTCCAAACGCAGCTGGAAAGGTGGACGACGCAATGAACGTCGAAGAACTCCAGGAGATCGCCGCCGCCGCCGTCGAAGAACGCGGGCAGTCCGACCACCACATCAATGTCTGCATGGGCACCGGCTGTCTCTCCCAGCACAGCGACAAAGTCAAAGACGCCCTCGAAAAAGAAGTCGAAGGCAGCGGTAAGAAATGTCACGTGCGCCGCACCGGCTGCATGGGTCTCTGCGCCGCCGGACCTATGGTGCTCCTCGAGCCCTCCGAAAAGCGCTACGGCCACGTTCGCCCCGAAGACGCCAAAGACCTCGTCGCCTCCCTCGACGGCGAACCGTTGGCCCGCCTCGATCCGCATCTGGAAGGCTACTTCGAAGGCCAGAAGCACATCGTGCTCGAGAACTCCGGTCACGTCGATCCGGAGAAGATCGAGGAGTACATCGCGCGGGGCGGCTATGAAGCCCTGCTCAAAGCCCTCACCGACATGACCCCGCAAACTGTCATCGAGCAGATCGCCAAAAGCGGCCTGCGCGGGCGCGGCGGAGGCGGTTATCCCACCGGCCTCAAGTGGGATACCGTCGCCAAAGTCAAAGGCGCGCAGAAATACGTCATCTGCAACGGCGACGAAGGCGATCCCGGCGCGTTCATGGATCGCAGCGTCCTCGAAAGCGATCCGCAGCGCGTCATCGAAGGCATGGCCATCGCCGCTTACGCCATCGGCGCCAGCAAAGGCTACATCTACGTTCGCGCCGAATACCCGCTCGCCGTGCAGCGGCTCACCGTGGCGCTGCAGCAGGCGCGCCGCCGCGGCTTCCTCGGCTACGGCATCTGCGAAACCACCTTCAATTTCGACATCGATGTGCGTCTCGGCGCCGGAGCCTTCGTCTGTGGCGAAGAAACCGCGCTCATCGCCTCCATCGAAGGCAAGCGCGGCACCCCACGCCCACGCCCGCCCTATCCCGCCGTCTCCGGACTGTGGGGCGATCCCACCCTCATCAATAATGTCGAAACCTTCGCCAACGTCGCGCCTATCGTCCGCAACGGCGGCGAGTGGTTCTCTTCGATGGGCACAGCGCGCAGCAAGGGCACCAAGGTCTTCGCCCTCACCGGCAAGATCCAGCGCACCGGCCTTGTCGAAGTGCCCATGGGCATGACCCTCCGCCAGATCATCTTCGGCATCGGCGGCGGCGTCCCCGACGGCAGAAAATTCAAGGCCGTCCAGACGGGCGGACCCTCGGGCGGCTGCTTGCCCGAGGAACACCTCGACTTGTCCATCAGTTACGACGCTCTCATCAGCGCCGGCTCCATGATGGGTTCGGGCGGCATGATCGTCATGGACGATACCTCGTGCATGGTCTCGGTCGCCCGCTTCTTTATGGAGTTCTGCATGACCGAGTCCTGCGGCAAATGCATCCCCTGCCGCGCCGGCACCGTGCAGATGTACGAGCTGCTCACCAAAATCTGCAAAGGCCAGGCCACGCATCGCGATCTCGACCAGCTCACCGAACTGTGCGAGGTCGTCGGCGCTACCAGCCTCTGCGGCCTCGGCCAGACCGCGCCCAATCCCGTGCTCAGCACCCTGCGCTACTTCCGGCACGAGTACCTGGCGCACATCGAGGAGAAGCGATGTCCCGCCGGCGTCTGCGAGTGCAGCCCGGCGACCGTCGAAGCCGCCGAGCGGGAGGTGCACGCATGAGCGCAGAACCCAATGTTCGCACCCTCATCATCGACGGCGAAGAGATCAGCGCCCGCTCCGACCAGAGCATCCTCGACGCCGCCCGCGAGCACAACATCGGCATCCCGACCCTGTGCCACCTCGAAGGGCTCACCGAAGTCGGCGCCTGCCGCCTCTGCCTCGTCGAAGTCAAAGGCGCGCGCCGTCTGCTGCCCGCCTGCGTCACGCGCGTCGAAGAGGGCATGGAGGTCACCACCCACTCCCCGAAGATCGACCGCTATCGCACCATGATCCTCGAGCTCTTCTTCGCCGAGCGCAATCATGTCTGCTCGGTCTGCGTCGCCAACGGCAACTGCGAGCTCCAGAGCCTCGCTCTCCGGCTCGGCATGACCCACGTCGAGATTCCCTACCAGTACCCGCAACTCCCCGTCGACGCCTCGCATCCGCGCTTCACCGTCGATCACAACCGCTGCGTCCTCTGCACCCGCTGCGTGCGCGTCTGCTCGGAAATCGAAGGCGCCAACACCTGGGGCGTCATGGGCCGCGGCGGCCAGTCGATGGTCATCACCGATCTCAAACAGCCCTGGGGCGACTCGGAAACCTGCACCAGCTGCGGCAAATGCGTGCAGGTCTGTCCCACCGGCGCCCTCTTTGAGAAGAACAGCGTCGGCAACAAGACCCGCAAGCACCCCGAGTTCCTGCCCTATCTGCGCATCATGCGGGAAGGAGAATGAGCGTGAGCGACCTCAAATCCCTCGCCACCGTCTGGCTCGATGGCTGCTCCGGCTGCCACATGTCCCTGCTCGATATGGACGAGCGCCTCATCGAGCTCAGCAGCCAGTTCCGCCTCGTCTACAGCCCCCTCGTCGATCGCAAAACCTTCCCCGATCGCGTCGACGTCACCCTCGTCGAAGGCGCCGTCGCCAGCGAAGACGACCTGAAGAAGATTCGCAAAATCCGCGAGCACACCGCCATCCTGGTCTCGCTCGGCGACTGCGCCCTCACCGGCAATGTCTCCGCCATGCGCAATACCTGCGGCCCGCAGCCGGTCTACCTGCGCGTCTACCAGCAGAACGCCGACCTGCAGCAGCAGGTGCCCACCGTCGGCGTGCCCGCGCTTCTCGATCGCGTGCGCCCGGTGCACGAAGTCGTTCCCGTCGACGTCTTCGTTCCCGGCTGCCCGCCCTCCGCGGACACCATCTACCAGGTTCTCTCCCGGTTGCTCGCCGGCCAGGTGCCCGACCTGGGCGGCGTCGCCCACTTCGGCTGAGCAGGAAAGCAGGAGACTATGTCCCGGACCATCGTTATCGATCCCGTCACGCGCCTCGAAGGCCACGGCAAGATCACCCTCCAGCTCGACGAAGCCGGCATCGTGCAGGACGCCACCTTCCACGTCACCCAGCTGCGCGGCTTCGAGAAATTCACCGAGGGCCGCCCCTTCTACGAGATGCCCAACATCACCGCGCGTACCTGCGGCATCTGCCCCGTCAGCCACCTCATCGCCTCGTCCAAAGCCTGCGATGCCATCCTCGCCGTCAGGGTTCCCCCCGCCGCCGCCAATCTGCGCCGCATCATGAACCTCGCGCAGCTCATCCAGTCCCACGCGCTCAGCTTCTTCTACTTGTCCTCCCCCGACCTGCTCCTCGGCATGGACGCCCCCGCCGAGGAGCGCAGCATCCTGCACATCGCCCACTCGCATCCGGAAATCGGCGCCGACGGCGTGGCCCTCCGCAAATTCGGCCAGCAGATCATCGAGTTGCTCGCCGGCAAGCGCATCCATCCGGGCTGGACCGTCCCCGGCGGCGTCAACGAGCCGCTCAGCGCCGACAAGCGCGACCAGATGCTCGCCATGATCCCCGCCGCGAAGACCGCCATCCAGCGCACCCTCCGCTGGTACAAAGGCATTACCGAGAGATTCGCCGCCGAAATCGGCGTCTTTGCCAACTTCCCCACCCTCTTCATGGGCCTGGTCGACGAGCACGGCCTCGCCGAGTATTACGATGGCGCGCTGCGCGTCATCGACTCCGAAGGCAACGTCATCGCCGCCGCGCTCAACCCCGCCGACTACGCCCAGTACATCGGCGAAGCCGTCGAGCCGTATACCTACATGAAGTTCCCCTACTACAAGCCGCTCGGCTATCCCGGCGGCACCTACCGCGTCGGACCCCTCGCGCGCCTCAATCTCGCCGATCGCTGCGAGACCCCGCTCGCCGACCAAGCCTGGCGCGAGTTCCGCGCCATGTCCCCCCACCCGCTGCTCAGCTCCTTCCATTACCACTACGCGCGCCTGGTCGAGATGCTCTACGCCGCCGAGAAGATCGAGTCGCTGCTCGCCGAAAAAACGATCCTCGACAAGCACGTGCGCGCCACCGCCTCCGTCAACACCCTCGAAGGCATTGGCGTCGCCGAAGCTCCGCGCGGCACCCTCATCCACCACTACAAGGTCGATGAGAACGGCCTCATCGTCTGGGCCAACCTCATCATCGCCACCGGCCACAACAACGCCGCCATGAATCGCGGCATCCTCCAGACCGCCCGCCACTACGTCCAGGGCGAGCACATCGCCGAGGGCATGCTCAACCGCGTCGAAGCTGTCGTGCGCACCTTCGACCCCTGCCTCAGTTGCTCGACCCATGCCATGGGCCGCATGCCTCTCGCCGTCGAGTTGCGCGCGCCCGACGGTTCGCTTGTGAAGGAAGTGCGGAGAGGCTGAGGCCATGAAGCCAAACCTGGCGCGCGTGCCTCCGCCTCCCGCACTCCTTCTGGCCTGTGGCAACTCCCTCCGCCAGGATGACGGCGTCGGCCTCAAAATCGCCGAAGCTGCCGAACACCTCTTTCCCGCCTCCCGCCTGCGCATCGTCGCTGCGCTGCAGTTCACCCCGGAGATGGCCGCCGACCTCGCCTCCACCGACCTGGTCATCTTCGTCGACGCCTCGGCCACCGACGAGCCGGGAGCTATCCGCGTCGTTCCCGTCGCAGCCCGCGACGAAGCGCCCGACACCCACCATCTCGATCCGCCCGCGCTCCTCGCCATGGCGCGCACCTTCTGCGGTCATACGCCCGCCCGCGCCTTCGCGCTCACCGTGGGCGCATGCCGTTTCGGCTACGGCGAAGAGCTCTCCGGCCCGCTCCGCCAGGCCGTCCCCCGCGCCGTCCGCCTGCTCACCAGCCTGCTCGCCGCCTTCACCGCGAAGGCATAGCCCACCGCACTGCCGCTCAGGTGACAGCAAGCACTGACAAAAACCCCGCTCCGCGCTACCGTATGCAACAACGTCGAGACGGAGGCCTCCCATGAAAGCCATCGTCTATCGCCACTTCGGCTCCCCCGATGTCCTGCACCTTGAAGAAACCCCGAGGCCCATCCCGCGCGAGGGTGAGGTGCTCCTCCGCGTCCGTGCCGCTGGACTCAACCCTCTCGACTGGAAGCTGATGAAAGGCGGCCCCTGGCTCTTTCGCCTCTTCATGGGCCTGCGCAAACCCAAGCGCCCCGGCGTGGATGTCGCCGGCGAGGTCGATGCCCTCGGCCCCGGCGTCACCCAGTTCAGGCTCGGCGACCCCGTCTTCGGCGCCTGCCGCGGCGCGCTCGCTGACTACGTCTGCGCCCCGGCAACCGCACTGGCTCTCAAGCCCGAAAACATCACCTTCGAACAGGCCGCTGCGGTTCCCGTTGCTGCATGGACCGCTCTGCAGGCTCTGCACAACAAAGCCCGCCTTCGTCCCGGCCAGAAAGTCCTCGTCAACGGCGCCGCCGGCGGCGTGGGCACCTTCGCCGTGCAGCTCGCCGCGCACTTTGGCGCGCAGGTCACCGGCGTCTGCAGCACCCACAACGTCGAGCTCGTCCGCTCCATGGGAGCCGATCGCGTCCTCGACTACACCCAGCAGGGCCTCGCCGAGGACGACCGCCAGTACGACATCGTCCTCGAATGCGTCGGCAATCTCTCCCCGCCGCACATCCGGCGCATGCTCACGCCGAAAGGCATCTGCGTCATCATCGGCGCGCGCCCCGATGTCGGTCTCCTTTCGCTTCTCGCCGGCGTGCTCCGGCTGCTCCTCCTCGCTCCCTTCAGGCGGCAGAAAATTCTCTTCATGGTGGCGAAGCGCAGCGCGGACGACCTGAACACCATCGCCGCCCTCCTGCGCTCCGGCGCCATCCGGCCCGTCGTCGATCGCTGCTACAGCTTCGCCGAAGTTCCCGCCGCCATGCGCTATCTCGAAACCGGCCACGCGCGCGGCAAAGTCGTTGTCAAAATCGCGTAGAGCGCAGATCCGGCCCTGCCTTCTACGGAGTCCGCAGCCGCCACTGCTCCGCCGCCTCATCCCGGGTCTTTACTGCCGGCAGAAACGGCACATGATCCTCCTTGCAGATCGCGCGAATCGCCGGTCGCGCCGTCATCGGCCCGGACGGCAATCCGCCCCCCGGCATCACCCACTGCCCCACCATCATGAAGCGCTCCAGCCCCGGCAGCCGATTCGGCAGCGGACGGAACCCGCACCCCGGCACCAGAAACCATCCCTCCATGCTCCCCTTCCAGTTGCCCGTGTAGCGGATCACCGTCGCCGGTGTCGACACATCCACCACCTCTACCGCTGCGCGCGCGCCCGGGATCATCCCCTCCAGCACATCGATCGCCGCATGCGCCACCCGCTGCTTCTCCACCTGGTACGCCGCCAGGTTGCTCCAGTGCAGATCCGTCCAGTATTTGTAGTTGCGCGTCGCGATCGTCGTCGTCACCGCCGTCTTGCCCGCCGGCGCAAACGTCGGATCGAAGTGGAAGAGGCGGAACCCCATCTGCTTCACCTCGGTCTCCGGATCGATGCGGATCGGCGTATCGAGAATCCGGCTCACCATCCCTGCCCGTCCCGCCAGATTCATCCCCACGCCCAGCGACACCTGCAGATACGAGGGAAACGTCGGCATCGTCGCATACATCCGTTGGATCTCTTCGTTCGCATACCGTCCTTCGAGCCAGTCGAAGATCGTCGCATGACCATCCGCGGCGGAGATCACCCAGTCCGCCATAACCTTCTCGCCGCCTGCCAGCTCCACCCCCACTGCCTTGCCCTGATCCACGAGGATGCGCTCCACTCTGGCGCCGCACCGCACCCGTCCCCCCAGTGCCGCCAGCTTCTTCAGGATCAGGCGGATCAGTGCCTGCGAGCCGCCGATCGCGTAGCCCGCGTTGCCGCGGTTCATCCATCCCAGCGAAATCACCAGCGCGATCGCAGACAACTCGCCCATCTCGCCTTCGCCAAAAAAACTGCGCAGCAGCGGATGCGTGAACTGCTTGCCGTAATCGCTCCCGGAAATATTCGCCAGCCGCCGCAGTGTGGGCAGACAGCACGCGTCGCGCAGGTACGTCAGGCAGTTCGCCCTCCACCCCCGGCCCGGCTCCGCCATCCTGAACCGGCTCAGCACGCGAATGTCGTGCGTGAGCGCGTGGATGGCCTTCTCGTCCCGCGGCGCATGCTCCAGCAGTTCCTTCTCCAGCCGATCCGCATTCGTGAAGATGCGCAGGCTCTCGCCGTGCTCCGTCTCCATCTGCACAAACTCCTCCGGATCCACGATCCGCAGCTGATCGATGTCGCACACCTCGCGCCACACGCCGTTGAAGTCGCCGCCCGGCTTCGAGCCCACCAGCCAGTGCAGGCAGCCCTCGAACGTGTACCCGCTCCGCCGCCAGCTGCTCGCCAGGCCGCCTGGCGTATCGTGCATCTCGATCACCTCCGTCTGATATCCGCACCGCTGCGCGTAGACCGCAGCGCACAAACCGGCGATGCCGCCGCCGATGATGACGATCCTGTGGCCATTCAGTTCCATAACCGCTCTCCTGCGGTGAAGCTCAGACCGCGGCCGCCTGCCGCTCGCCGCGCTGCAAAACCGCGCCCGCCAGCACCAGCGCCACTCCCACCGCGCCATAAAAGTAGTGAGGCCACGCGACCATCCGGAGCAGGATGCACTCCACCGTCAGCCAGCCCAGCAGCACGCATCCCTGGATGAGCGACCACACGCCGTCATGCCGCCTGTGCCCGAGCACGCGCCACAGAACCCACAGCGACAACACGCCGTTCGCGCCCAGCAACACGATCCCCGGGATCAGCCAGGAATGAAACGGCGAGTGCTCCATCAGGCTCAGCGGCATGCCCCAGGGGCTGCCGTGCGCGTGAAGAATCAGCTCCGCCCCGCCGTACAGCGCCGTCGCCGACAGAAACACCAGCGCAACCACCAGCAGCGCCCGAACCCACTTCATGGGACCTCCTCAGAGGAGGAATCCGTCCCCGCTCGCAGGTTGCTCCAGGGCCGAAGCACGCGGAGATGCAGCACGGAGCAGGGGCGCCCGCTCTTCAGGGGGTGCCTGCCTGCTCTTCGTGTGCGGAGTATAGCCGTGGCGCGCGCAAGACGCTGTGACGCGGGGCACAGGTCTTGGCCGACCTCAACCGGAGATCACAATTTGTAATCTCAAGTCATCAGCACCGATGCCCGGATTTCCAACCTCAGTACGATGGCTGCGTTGCCTGAGGCTGCACCTGGCCGCCCTGGCCGGGTTGCCCCTGCCCCGACGAAGGAGGCGGCGGCGCCTGCCCGCGCGGCGGCTTGTACTGCGGACGGCTTTGCAGTTTGAATCCGTCCCGAATCACGTAGAAATTCTGCTCCGGCAGATCGGTCTCCATCACTGTGCCGTCGCTGGTGGAGTAGACCTCCACCGTGAACCCGTTCTCGTCGCTCACCGTCACGCTCACGTGGTGCACGGTCACCGCGCGGCCGTTCAGCGTTCCCTGCGCGTCCGCATCCGGCGTGTACAGCGCCGGCACCAGCAGCCCGTTCTGCTTGGGGATCACCACCCACGCCGTCGGCGGATGCTCCAGCGCAAAATGCGCCATCGCCACATACCCCGCCGGATCCAGATCCGGCAGCAGCGCCAGGTGCTGATGGCGATCGAAGTTGTTCGTCGTCGTCTTTCCCTGCGCCACGATGCTCACCTGGAACTGCCGCCCTGTCGAGTCGGAGCTCAGGAAGAAGGTCACCTGCGAGCCCTTCACCGTGCCGGAAAGCTGGTCGCGCACGATGTTCAGCTGGCTGTCCATCCGATTCTCGTTCGAGAACGAATAGGTGAACTTCGGCATCTTCAGCTCCCCGTGCGAGGTGAACTGATAGCCCCCGGGAATGCTGCTCACCGTGCAGTCCGCCGTGCCGACGGTCTTGCCGTCGTTGGCCTGCACGATCGTGTAGTGAGACAACCCCGCCGGAACTGCGGGCGTCTGCGCGAACACGGCTCCCGCCACCACCAGGGGAGCCACTGCAGAAAAAAGAGTCAGCCGCATGGTCTTGACATTCCTTCCTGCTCGGTTAGACCCGCTTTTCCGGCGAAAGCTGCGCGAAAAGCGCGCCCCGGACCCCCACTTTTCCTGCTAGCGCAACAGGCTCAGATCGATCGCATTCGCCATCGCATCGTATCCGGCATCTTTGGGATGCAGATGATCCCCGCTGTCGTATTGCGCCGCGAAAACCTGGGGGTTGGCCGCATCGCGCGTCGCCTTGTCAAAATCCACGCTCCCGTCGAAAACGCCGCTCGTCAGGATCCACTGATTCACCGCCTCGCGGATCTGCTCGCCTCGCTCCGTGAAGTAGCCCGCTCCCCGGTACGGCGTCAGCGTCGCCCCAATCACCTTGATCCCGTGCTCGTGCGCGCGCGCTACCAGCTGGCTCAGCCCCTGCTCCAGGTCCTCCGCCGTCAGCTGATAGTCGGGATTGTTCGGATTGTGCAGCGCGCCGATGTCGTTGATGCTCTCCAGCACGATGATCGACCGCACCCCCGCCAGCGAAAGCACATCGCGATCGAAGCGCGCCAGCGCATTCGGCCCCACGCAATGGATCAGCACGCAGTTGCCGCCAATGCCTTCATTCAGCACCGCCAGATCGGCCGTCGCGGGATTGTTGTGCAGGCGCACCGCCAGATAATCCGGCCAGCGATGGTTGGCGTTGTCCGTCGCATGCGCGCCGTCGGTGATCGAGTCGCCAAAGGCCACCACCGCCCCCGCGTGCGCCGCCGTCGGCTCCACGTCCACGCCCTTCACGAAATACCAGGAGGTCATCGTCTTCGCATCCGTCAGCGAAGGCGCCGAAACCACGTTGCTGCCCGCCTGAATGTAATTGGTCTGGTTCGCGCTCGAGTGCACCGACACATCGCTGATCTGCTGCAGCGGCAGGAAAAAGCTGATCGCCAGATCCGCAAATGCCGGCGTCGCCATCGTTACCGGATCGCTCACCGCCTCGGCGCCCGGCGGGATGTTGATCGAAGCCTTGCCCCCAAACGTCAGCGCGTGCACCGAGCCCGCCTGGATCGCCGACTCTCCCGCGCTCAGCGCCACATTCGCCGCCTCGATCTGCAGCGGCTCCGTGCCGAACTCGTTCGTGAAATGTACCCGCAGCGCTTTGCCTGCAATCGACGTGTGCACCACTTCGCGCAGCGTCGAATCGACCAGTGTCGGAATCTTGTGCCACGGATCGCCGCCGAAGGGCGAGGTCGCCCACGTTCCTACCCATTTCGCCGGAGCCGGCGATGGCGTCGGCTGCGCGTTCAGCGTCAGGCAGCAGCCCGCCAAAGCAGCCAGAGCAACAAGAGCGAAGCGACCGGACGGCAGAAGAAGCGCGGCGCGCGAACGAAACATCGGCAGAATCCCTCCGAAGAGCGAATGATGGAACCCGATCCATCATAAGCCGGACCCCGGACAGAAATGCCCTTTCCTCTGCCGGCGGCAAAAGAAAGGGCATTCGAAACTGCGACCCGGAAATGCGGGTCCTCTTGCGCGAGGCTCGCTCGGCTACTTCTGCGCCTGCTCGAACCGCTTGTTGATCTCGTCCCAGTTCACCGTGTTCCACCAGGCGGCCAGATATTCCGGACGCCGGTTCTGGTACTTCAGGTAGTACGCGTGTTCCCACACGTCGTTGCCGAGAATCGGATAGTACCCCTGCGACAGCGGGCTGTCCTGGTTTGCGGTCGTAATGATCTTCAGCTTGCCGTCCCAGATCAGCCAGCCCCACCCGGAGCCGAACTGCTTGGCCGTCGTTTCGTTGAACTGCTTCTTGAAATCCTCGAAGCTGCCGAAATCTTTCTTGATCTGCTCGCCGATGGCGCCCGTCGGCTCGCCGCCGCCGTTCGGCTTCATGATCGCCCAGAACATCGTGTGATTCACATGGCCGCCGCCGTTGTTGCGCACCGTCGTGCGCACATCCTCCGGCACGCTGTTCAGATTGCGCAGCAGGTCCTCGGCCGAGTGCTTGCCCAGATCCGGATGCTTCTCGATGGCCCCGTTGAGATTCGTGACATAGGCCTGGTGATGCTTGTCATGATGCAGATGCATCGTCTGCTCGTCGATATGCGGCTCCAGAGCCTTGTAATCGTACGGAAGAGGTGGGACTTCGTGTGCCAAAGCATTCCTCCTTGTGGTTGGGAGTGGTGAAGTGTCCGAGCGGTTGTGTGGGTGAGCGTCGCTCGACGTCCCGCACACGCTCCTGCGCCCTCCGATGATACTGGATGCGCGACCGTCGCTGCAGGGTTCACCTTCGCGCCGGATTTTGATCCTTCCCCCCGAACTCTCCCGCCGAATTGCCGATTTGCGCCGCGCCTCCTTTACATTGAGAGAAGGATCGCCGCCCGGCGTGGCGGCGCGACCCGCGGCATCTTCCGGATCACCCCGGCATCGACCCCGGATCTGCCGCACGTGCATCGAATTCGAAGAGCAAAACTGACCTCACGTTGGCCCCTCTTTCCATCACGCGACGAGATCTTCTGAAGCGAGCCGGCGCCGCCGGCGCCCTCGCTCTCAGCCCTGCCGCCCTCGCCCAGAACCAGGCACAGCCCCCCAAAGTCAAGGCCGGGCAGGAGCCGAAGTCTGAGTCCCAGGCCGCACAGCAGTATCCCCATCC
>JBKICP010000106.1:0-5986 GCA_046567085.1 Acidobacteriota bacterium | reverse complement strand
GGCCAACGATGTGACCCTGGTGGGGAGCGACGGGGTTTTCCTGACGCCGCCGGATCTGCGCTCGAATACGCAGCGGCTGTGGATCCCGCGCAGCTCGATGGACGAGCTGGAGGTGGTGGCCGTGATTGGGGCGGCGAAGCGGAAGCCGGTGGAGAAGGCCGTTGAGAGGGCGAAGGACGAGCGGCAGGAAGAGCTGTTTGGGGGGTAGACGGTGGCCTGTAGCCGGTAGCCTGTCGCCGGTAGCCTGTGGCCGGTAGCCTGTGGACCGTAGCCGGTAGCCACGTGGTGGTCAGGGGTTGCGGCGGACGATCTCGGCGTTGAGGACGGCGGCGAAGGCGACCCACGCGGCGTAGGGGACGAAGCAGGCCGCGGCGGCCGGGTCCAGCTTGCGCGTGGTGGCCATGTAGCTGACGATGAGGGCTTCGAGGACAGCAATGTCGATGAGGGCGGCCTCGGGCTTTTGCAGTCCGAAGAAGAGCCAGGTCCACTGCGCATTGGCGACGAGCTGAGCGCTCCAGAGCAGGAGAGCAGTCTGACGCCGCGGGGAGGCCGGGCGGGTCCAGGCGCGCCAGCCTGAGGCCGCCATGAGGGCATAGATGCCGGTCCAGACGACAGGGAAGACGGCATTGGGCGGGTTCCAGGGCGGCTTGTTCAGGCTCCGGTACCAGAGAGCGGTTTTCGGGATGGAAGGATTGAAGCGGGAGCCAAACCAGGCAGCCGCGCCGACGGCTGCTGTGAAGCCAGCGAGACCGAGCAGGGCATGAGACTTTTTCATAGCGACTCTCTATCCTGGCAAAGGGAGATCGGCAAGGGACCCCCGGGTGGCGGTTCTTTGAATCCAGATTGCATGGATGCGCGGTCCTGAGGAGTCGATGGATTCGCTCGGAACATCACAAAGTGTAGTGGAGGATCGATGAAGATTGCATTTCTTGGTCTGGGCAGGATGGGCAGCGCGATTGCGCGGCTGCTGGTGAAGAGCGGCGAGGAGGTGACGGTGTGGAATCGCACGGCGTCGCGGGCGGAGGCGCTGGGGAAGGACGGCGCGAAGGTGGCGGGCTCGGCAGCGGAGGCCGTCGTGGGCGCTGAGGTCGTTTTCTCGATGCTGATGGACGATGCCGCCGTCGAGGAGGTTCTGGAGCAGGACGGAGTTTTCGAGGCGCTGGGGAAGGGCGCGGTTCACGTCTCGATGAGCACGCTGAGCGTGGCGTGTTCGAAGAAGCTGACCGAGGAGCACGCGCGGCGCGGGCAGCATTTTGTGGCGGCGCCGGTGTTTGGACGTCCGCATATCGCTGAAGCGGGCAAGCTGTGGATCGCGGTGGGCGGGGCGCAGGAGGCGGTGGAGAAAGTGCATCCTCTGCTGGAGAAGTGCGGGCGCGGGGTCACGGTGGTGGGGGAGCATCCGTGGAGCGCGCATGGGCTGAAGCTGGGGGGGAATTTCCTGATCACGGCGATGATTGCGTCGCTGAGCGAATCATTTGTCTACGCCGAGGCGATGGGCGTGGAGCCGGCGACGTTTCTGGAGACGGTGAACAGTGCGCTGTTCCAGTCGCCGTTCTACGAGATGTACGGCAAGATCATGCTGACGCCGCCGAAGACGCCGGGGGCGACGATGGCGGTGGGGGAGAAGGACACGCGTCTGTTTCGGGAGGCGGCGCAGGCAGAGAAGGTGAAGACACCGCTGGCGGATGTCTTCTTCGAGAATTTCCATCGCGCGTTTGAAGTGGGGATGAAGGACGCGGACTGGGCGGCGGGGTATCTGAAACTGCAGAGAGGGGCGTAGCGGATAGCGGTTAGGTGATGGCGGATAGCTGATAGCGGATAGCGAACAGCTGACAGCGGATAGCGGACCAGGGGTGGTGGGAACCTTGATGACGGTCGCGGGGTCTGTGAGGTGCAGGAGCGCAGAATCCCATGTCGATGTCTTTGGGTATTTCACGCAACGTGCAGGCGGATCCGAATGTCACTCCTCTGATCGACGTTCTGCTGGTGCTGCTGATCATTTTCATGGTGATCGTTCCGGTTGCGCCTCGCGGTCTTGAGGCCGTGGTTCCTCAACCGCCGAAGACGACGCAGCCCGACCCGGGGCGGACGATTGTGGTGGAGATCCTGGCTGGGGCGTCCGCGCCGGTGTACCGGGTCAACGGGCAGAGGGTTTCAGGGATGGCGGAACTGGCCGCCGAACTGAACCGCATCTTCTCCATGCGCGCGGAGAAAGTGCTGTTCGTCGAGGGCGATCCCGGCCTCGACTTTGCGTCGGTGGCCGCGGTGATCGATCTGAGCCGCGCGATCGGAGTGGCTCATGTGGGCATTCTGACGCCTGGAGTGATGAGCCGGGAGAACAGCGGATAGCGGATAGCGGATAGCTGATAGCTGATAGCGATCAGGTTGCTCCATTCGGGCTGGCCCCCCTCTTCAACAGTGGGGATGGGGGGCACTTGGGTGCATCCGCTATCCGCTATCCGCTTAACCTCGACGAAAATTTCGAACGATGGCTGCGGGGTTTATTCAGGGACGGCGTCGGGGAAGAGGTTTTTGATCGGCTCCTCCTGGCGTTCCGGATGGGGCAGCGGTTTGCGCGGCAGCATCGGGTCGCGCATGGCGGCGTTGTAGACGAAGATGGCTTCAACGGTCGCGGCCTGTTTGAGGTCGGCGGGCTGGAGCTCTTCGTAGACGTCCATGTTGGAGTGGTGGGTGCGGGTCTCGTAGTCGAGCGGATCCTGGATGAACTGGAAGCCGGGGATGCCGACGGCGTCGAAGGAGAGGTGGTCGGTTCCGCCGGTGTTGCGCATGCTGAGCGTGGTGACGCCGAGGTCTTTCAAGGGCGCGATCCACTGGGCGAAGATGGGGGCGATGGCGGCGTTGCCCTGGAGATAGACGCCGCGGATTTTGCCGCTGCCGTTGTCGAGGTTGAAGTAGCCGGAGATGAGGCGCTGCTCGGGTTTGAGCTCGAGCGGACCGGCGGCGCGGCGCATGAATTCCGGCAGAGCCATCTGATCGGGCGCGGTGGATTGCGGCGCGAAGCCGAAGTGCTCCTTGACATAGCCGCGGCTGCCGAAGAGGCCTTCTTCTTCGCCGGACCAGAGGGCGATGCGGATGGTGCGGCGCGGCTGCACGTGCAGAGCGGTGAGGATGCGCATGACCTCCATGGCGACGATGGAGCCTGCGCCGTTGTCGGTGGCGCCGGTGCCGGCGATCCAGCTGTCGAGGTGGCCGCCGACCATGACGACCTGGTCCTTGAGGTTCGGATCGGTGCCGGGGATTTCGGCGACGGTGTCGTAGCCGTGCTCGTGATCGCCGGTGAATTTGGCTTCGACGTCGAGCTGGATCTGGACGGGGACGTGGGCTTCGAGGAGGCGGTAGACGCGGCCGTAGTTCTCGATGGCCATGACGACGGTGGGGACCTTCATCTCATGTCCGCGGATGTAGGGCGTGCGGCCCATGGCGGCGCCGTTGTCATCGAAGAAGGTGCCTCCGGAGCCGCCGCCGTGCTGGGCGTCGCGGCTGGGGCGAATGACGGCGGCGACATGCTCGTCGGCGAGGAACTGGATGAGCTTGTCGGTGAGCTTCATGCGCTGCATGTACATGCGCAGGCGCTGCCGCAGGGCGGCGGCTCCGCGATCTTCGGTGGGGAAGGCTGCGATTTCGGCGAGCTGCTGATCGGTATAGCGCTCGAAGAGCGGGGCATCGACGGGGGGAACGGGGCGCATTTCGCCGAGGAGCACAATTTTGCCGGCGAGCTTGCCCTGGTATTTGGCGAAGTCGTCTTCGGACTGGATGTTGACGTACGTGGCGTCGGCGGTGATGGGGCCGTTGGTCGCGGGGGACCACGGCGTGGCCTGGGCGATGAAGACGGCGGTGTCGGGCGCGGTCATGCGCACCCAGGTGTTGAGCTGCTGCCAGCCCATGCCGAATTCGCCCCAGTCATCGAGGTGGGCGTTGACGCAGCCCATGGCGGTGAGCTGATCGCGGGTCCACGCATTGGCTTTGGCCATGTTGGGCGAGCCGGTGAGGCGGGGGCCGATGTCGTCGGTGAGCGCGGAGGCGTAATCCATGACGTGGGAGTGCTGCAGGCCCTCCTCACGGATGCGCTGGTACATGGTGAGGTCGAGCTTCTCGACGGCGGGCTGGGGCTCGGACCACGGGCCGTTGTCGGGGCTGGAGGCGGTGGCGGCCGGGGGCGGGGCGGGAGCTTTCTTTTTCTGATCGGCGGCGAAGAGGGGGATGGCGGCGAGCAGAACGATAGCGGCAAGACAGCGAGGACGGACTTGCATAGGCGTGTGGTTCCTCCGGAAAGTGCAGCAGCTGGGGAAATCGAGGGAAAGGGGAGGATAGCAGATGGGGCGCAGGGGTCGCCGTTCCGCGTGTGCGGGGCGGAGGGTTCAGGCGCTGAGGGATTCGCTGGCGGGCTCGACGGGGACGGTTTCGGTTTCGACGCCGGTGGCGGGGAAGAAGATGCTGAAGACGGTTCCGGTGTGGCCGGTGACGCGGCTGCGGACGCGCACCGATCCGCGGTGCTTGCGGATGATCTGCTCGCTGACCCAGAGGCCGAGGCCGGTGCCGGTGGCTTCTTTGGTGGTGAAGAAGGGCTCGAAGATGTGGCGGCGCGCTTCCTGGGAGATGCCGCCGCCGGTATCGCCGACGGAGATGCGGATGCCGCGGACGCCTTTGACGATGGCGGGATGCATGCGAACGACGAGGCGGCCGCCGTCGGGCGTCATGGCGTCGAGGGCGTTGCCGATGAGGTTGGCGAAGAGCTGGCGGAGCTCGCCGGCGAAGCAGAAGAGCTGGAGGCTGCGATCGTAGTCGCGGCGGAGGTCGACCTGGAGGGCCTGGACGCGGCCCATGTGCAGGGTGATGACGGAGTCGAGCAGCTCGGCAACGCTGGTGAGCGCGGGCAGGGTGGACTGACGGTAGAAGCGCAGGGTCTGCTGGGTGATTTCGGAGACGCGCGCGACTTCCTGCTGCGCGAGCTGAACGAAGTTGGCGGTTTCCGGCGAGAGGTTCTCCTGGCGGACGAGGTAGAGCAGGTTGGTGACGGCTTCGAGCGGGTTGTTGATCTCGTGCGCGATGGAGGCAGCGAGGCGGCCCGCGGCGGCGAGCTTTTCGGTGCGGCGGAGGGTTTCTTCGCCGCGCTTCTGTTCGGTCGTGTCGACGAGGATGGCGCCGACCCAGCGGGTGGCCTCGTTTTCGGTCCGCACCGGATAGAGGTGGACGAGCCAGGAGCGCGGGCGACGCGGCTCGGGCTCCCAGGCGAGTTCGAGGTTGCGCACGGGCTGGCCGCTCTGGAAGACGGTTTCGATGCTGCGCTCGAGTTTGGAGGCGACGGGCGGAGGCAGGATGCCGCCGATGCCGCGGCCGAGATGCAGGGCGAAGGAGTAGCCGTTCATGTCCGCCAGGAACTGATTGACACGCACGAAGCGATACTTGCGGTCGAAGAAGGCGAAGCCGATGGGGGCATTGGCGAGCATGGAGTCGAGCAGAGCGAGGGTCTCGTTGAGGCCGGCGCGCTGATCTTCAATGGCGGCGACCATGCGATTGAAGGCGATGGTCAGCTCGGCGGCTTCGGTCGAGGCCCGCACCGGCAGGGGGAAATCCCTGCTGGGCTGCTCGGGATGCTGGATGAGGCGGCGGGTGGCGCGGGTGAGGGTGCCGAGCTGGCGGGTGATGGTCTGGGCGAGGAAGGCGGCGAAGATGGTACACGCTGCGAGGACGAAGGCGGCCCAGCCCGCAGTGATGCGGAGCAGGGAGCGCAAATCCTGGCGCTCCTGGTGCTCATTGGAGTAGATCCAGGCGATGGCCTGGGGGTGGCCTTTGGTGAGGACGGGCGTGGCTACTTCCCACTGACCTCCGGCCAGCTGGAAGGTGACCGGGCCGGCGAGGCCTTTGATGTGCGACTGCTCGGCCGGGGTGAGGGTGATTTTTCCGATGGAGGTGGGGTCGGTGCTGGCGAGGGTTTTGCCCTGGAGATCGGTGATCTGGGCGGCGT
>JBKICP010000105.1:0-10064 GCA_046567085.1 Acidobacteriota bacterium | reverse complement strand
GGCCGGCATGGGCGCAGACGGAGATTGCGGGCGCCGTGGATTCGGTCGCAGCGGCTCCGTTCGATGTGGTGATCGTGCATGGACACATCGTGGATGGCACGGGGTCGCCGTGGTACTCGGGCGACGTGGGGATTCGCGAGGGGCGGATCGCGGCGATCGGGAATCTGGCGCGTGCGGCGCGGAAGCAGACCATCGATGCGCACGGCGATGTGGTGGCGCCGGGCTTCATCGACATGCTGGGGCAGTCGGAGATGACGATGCTCGTGGATCCGCGGCTGCCATCGAAGATTTACCAGGGCATTACGACGGAGATCACGGGCGAGGGCGATTCGGTGGCCCCGCTGAATGCGCGGATGGTGGAGGCGGATCGCGCGAGCTACGAGCATTTGAAGATCACGCCGGACTGGACGGATTTCAACGGCTATTTTGCGCGGCTGCAGCGCCAGAGGATGGGGATTAACCTGGCGAGCTACGTAGGCGCAACCAGCGTACGGCGGATGGTGCTGGGGGATGGCGACGTGCAGCCGAATGCGGACCAGCTGAAGCAGATGCAGGCGCTGGTGCAGCAGGCGATGGAGCAGGGCGCGATGGGGGTCTCGACGGCCCTGCAGTATGCTCCTGCGCCGTATGCGAAGACCGACGAGCTGATTGCGCTGGCCAGCGTTGCGGCGCGGTACGGCGGCATCTACGCGACGCACATGCGCAGCGAGGGCGATGCGGAGCCGGCGGCGATCGACGAGGCGATTCGCATCGGGCGCGAGGCGCATATCCCGGTGGAGATCTGGCATCTGAAGACGGCGGGCAAGGCGAACTGGGGCAAGATGCCGCAGGTGGTGGCGCAGATCGATGCGGCGCGGGCTTCAGGCGTGGATATCACGGCGGACACCTATGCGTACACGGCGTGGTTCAACAGCTTTTCGGCGTTCATTCCACCGTGGGCGCACGATGGCGGCGACGCGGCGCTGATCCGGCGGCTGAAGGATCCGGCGACGCGGGCGCGGATTCGAAAGGACATGCTCGATCCGCATGGCGACTGGGACAACGAGTGGCAGGAGATTCCGGGGCCGGAGGCGATCCAGATCGCGGTGGTGCAGAATCCGGAGCTGGTGCCGCTGCAGGGCAAGCGGCTGTCGGAGGTCGCGGCGATGTGGCACGAGGATGCGATCGACGCGCTGTGCGATCTGCTGATCAAAGACAAGGCGTATACGAACGTGGCGGTGTTCGGGATGAGCGAGCCGGATGTGAAGCTGGCGCTCGAGCAGCCGTGGGTGTCGGTGGATAACGATTCGCAGGGGACGTCGCCGGAGGGATTGCTGGGGCAGGAGCATCCGCACCCGCGAGCGTATGGGACGTTTCCGCGGATTCTGCGCAAGTATGTGCGGGAAGAGCATGCGCTCACGCTGGCGGATGCGATTCGGAAATTCACGGCGCTGCCGGCGCAGCGGATGCGGCTGACGGATCGCGGCGTGCTGAAGAAGGGGATGTGGGCCGATGTGGTGGTGTTCGATCCGGCGACGGTGCGGGACCTGGCGACGTTTGAGAAGCCGAATCAGTTGTCGCAGGGGATGGAGTTTGTGCTGGTGAACGGGGTGCCGGTGATCGCGGACGGGAAGATGACGGGTGCGCTGCCGGGGAAGGTGCTGCGGGGGCCCGGGTATGCGGGCGGTGAATGAGGGCAGTCCGAACGTTTGCGATGCGATGAGGTCGGCGGTATTCTCCTTGGGTTATGCGCAGACAATTTTTATCTCTCGTTGTGTTCGCTGCTTCGGCCGCGCTGAGCATTTCCCTTCCCGCGCGCGGCCAGTCGGGTTCCGATCAAAAACCGAAGCCCGAGGAGACCGAGGTATGGCAGCCGGTGCCGAAGGTGGTGACGCCGGGGGCGACGAATGCAGCTCCGCCGTCGGATGCCGTTGTGCTGTTCGATGGAAAAAGCGAGGACGCGTGGGTGTCGGCGCAGGATCACACGCCTGCCAAGTGGGTGGTCGGCGATGGGGTGCTGACGGTCGCCAAGGGCACGGGGAACATCGAGACGAAGCAGAGCTTCAAGGATTACCAGCTGCACATCGAGTGGAAGATTCCGTCGGACATCACGGGGAGCAGCCAGGCCCGCGGGAACAGCGGCGTGTTTCTGGCATCGCTGGGGCCGGGGGATGCGGGGTACGAGCTGCAGGTGCTGGATTCGTACAACAACGCGACCTACGTGAATGGCATGGCAGGGAGCCTGTACAAGCAGGCGATTCCGCTGGCGAATGCGGCGCGGAAGCCGGGCGAGTGGCAGACCTACGATGTGGTGTGGACGGCGCCCCGGTTCAAGGCGGATGGATCGCTGGAGACGCCGGCATATGCGACGGTCTTCTGGAACGGCGTGCTGGTGGAGGATCATTTCCAGCTGAAGGGGCAGACGCTCTATATCGGGCAGCCGTTCTATAAGGCGTACGATCGGGCGCCGATCAAGCTGCAGGCGCACGGGGACAAGAGCGAGCCGATCAGCTTCCGGAATATCTGGGTGCGGCCGCTGGATTAGCCGTTGAGGCGGACGTTTTCCGGGTCTGAAGGCCGGGGCCTCTACCGTCGTCCCGCTTCCGCGGGATCGCTTCGCGTGTCATGCCCGCATCCCCTGGATCGGGACCTCGGGCATTGGGCGGAAACCGTGTCCCCAAAGCCAGCGACATGGGGCACCCATTTCGGGGATCCGATCAACGCTGCTTTCGAGACCCAGGGGCTCGAAGCCCGTTCCTTTCCACGGTGTTTTCGGCACGGGTGAACACGTGCCCCGTTACAGAAACGAGGTGCCGAATGGTTGACGCTGCAATTAGCGCAGCTGGGCGCGGACTTCGGGGCGGGCGAGGTAGAGGAAAAGGACGAGGTTGACGACGGCAAGGCCGATTTCGGTGGGCTGGTGGGTTTTGAAGGCGATCCACATGGCCCAGGTGGCGGAGAGGATGGCGGCGGCCATCGACATGGCCCAGCCCCAGCGGCGGCGGGCGATGAGGCCCTGTCCGGCGGCGGCGAAGGCGATGCAGAGGACGAGGTAGATGAGCGGGAGCTTGTGGGTGGTGACGCCGATGAGGCCGATGAGGGAGAGGAGGAACATCCAGACGGCGATGGCGGCCATGCCGGGCAGGAGGCGGGTCGGCGGCGGCAGCGAGGGTTGGTCGCTCATAGGGTGTGCAGGTAGGCGAGCAGGTCCTGGAGCTGCTGGTCGCTGAGCTGGTTGGCGTAGGCGGGCATCATATTGCGTCCGCGGAGGATGACGGGGGCGACGCGGTCGTCGTTGGCAGGCGCGCCGCTGGGCAGATATTTCTTGCGATAGAGGGCGAAGAGGCTGGGCCCGTGGAGGTCGCCGGTCTGGTTGGCGTAGTGGCAGCTGGCGCAGTCCTGCTGATAGACGGCGCGCCCGCGGACTTCCTGGGGCGTGAGCTGGCTGACGGGTTTGGAGGGACCGAGAGAGGGACCGCATCCGGCAAGCGCAGCGCTGATGATGACGAGGATGGCTCCCAGGCAGGCTTGTCGAACGCGTGAGGTCATGAACGCTCTATCTTACTAGTTGGCCGCGGCGATTTCCGTGACGATGCGATCCATGGCGTTGCGCGCGGCGTCGCCGGTGGGCTGGTGGTCGTTGCAGAAGATGGAGAAGACGAGGGTGCGACCGCTGGCGGCGGTGAGATAGCCGCTGAGGGCGTTGACTTCAGAGAGCGTGCCGGTTTTGGCGAAGACTTTGCCGCGGAGAGCGCCGTCGAAGCGGCCGGAGAGCGTTCCATCGACGCCGCCGATGGGGAGGCTGGAGCGCAACACCTGGCCCCAGGGCTGGCGAGCGTCCCAGGCGAGCAGCGTGGTGGCGGCACGCGGGGTGACGAGGTCTTCGCCGGAGAGGCCGGAGCCGTCGTAGAAGAGGAAGTCGCCGGGGTCGACGCCGGCGTTGATGAGGAACTGGCGGACGACGCGCGCGCCCTGGGCGATGGAGCCGTCCTGGCCTTCGAGGCGGCCGAGCAGGCGCTGGTAGAGCTCGGCGTGGAGGTTCTGGCTGACCTTGTTGGTGACGGTGATGTCTTCGACGAGGGGTGGCGACACGTGGGTGGCGAGGACGGTGAGTCCGGTGACGGGGGGCGCGATGGTGGCGAGATCGAGCGGGTGGAGGGCAACGGGCTGATCGACTTCGGCGCGATAGTCCTCGGTGTCGGTGGAGAGGCGATGCCAGACCTGGGCGCGTCCCTTTACCGTGACGCCGCGGGCGAGGAGCATCTGGCGAAGCGCGATGGCGGCGAACTGCGCGGGATCTTCGATGGCGAGGCCTTCGTGCATACCGTTGGCGGTGATGGATCCGAAGAGGCGGATGTTGAGGCTGCCGGGCGCGCGGTCGATGCCGGAGTGGGCGGCCCTGCCGGGCGGCGCGAGGGTGAGGGAGTTTTCGAGGTTGTAGTAGGGGACGTCCGGGTTCCAGGCGACAACGAGAGGCGAGGTGTTGGCGGCGGAAGGACTCGCCGGGCCGGCGGGAGTCACGTTGAGGAAGACGACGTTGTCGTTGACGGTGAGGGCGGAGACGGGCGCGCCGTAGTCCCATTGCAGATCGTCCCAGGCCCAGCTGCCGCCGTAGCGCTCCCACACGAACCAGGAGTCATCGCCGATGATGTTGCCGGTGATGGTTTTGACGCCGCGGGCGACGATCTGGTCGGCCATGGCTTCGAGGGCCTGGAGGGGCGGGTCGGGACGCTCGGTTTTGCCGGCCCAGGGGTAGGCGCGGCCGGACAGGGTGGGATCGCCGGCGCCGAGGAGGCGGACATCGCCGGTGAGGGTACCGCTGGCGTCGAGGGTGCCGGAGGTGACGGCGTTGGTGGTCCACGTGGCGCTGGAGGGGATCATGGAGAGCGCCGCGGAGGTGGTGAAGAGCTTGGCGTTCGAGGCGGGCTCGAAGAACTGGGCGTCGTTGAGGGCGTAGACGGGTTTGCCCTGGAGGGTGACGACGGAGATGCCCCAGTGGGCGCGGGCGACGGCGGGATCGGCGAGGATCTGCTGGATGGAAGCGCTGAGGGGGATGTGCCGGTGGGCCGGCCGGGCCTTCTTATGCTTCGTGGCGGCGGTTGCGCCTGCCGGGAACGCGGCGATGAGCAGCACCAATGCCGATGCTGCGACGAATCCTGCTGACCGCATTTTTGCTGACCGTATCAATGCCGACTGTTGGATCGCTCGCGTCTGAGCGGAGTGTAGCATCGATGGCTGTATGGCTTTTGTGCGCCGCGCTCGGTCGATGTGGCAGCTTCGCACGCGGGCGCTCGCGCTGGGGGAGCGGACGCGGATCATGGGCGTGCTCAACGTGACGCCGGATTCGTTTTCCGATGGCGGGCGGTTCGCGGGAGTCGAGGATGCGGTCGCGCATGCGATGGCGATGCTGGACGCGGGCGCGGATGCGATCGATGTGGGGGGCGAGTCGACGCGGCCGGGGAGCGCTCCGCTGACGGCGGAAGAGGAGCAGGGGCGGGTGCTGCCGGTGGTAGAGGTGCTGCTGCGCGCGCGGCCGGAGGCGGTGGTGTCGATCGATACGTATCACGCAGCGACGGCGCGGGCAGCGGTGGCGGCGGGATGCGAGATCGTGAACGATGTTTCAGGACTGCTGTGGGATGCGGCGATGGCGCGTGCGTGCGCGGAGCTGCGGTGCGGCGTGGTGCTGATGCACACGCGGGGACGGCCGGGGGAGTGGCGGACGCTGGCGCGTCTCGATGCGGATGAGGTGGTACCTCTGGTGCGGTCGGGGCTGGTGGCATCGCTGGAGAAGGCTGTGGCAGCGGGTGTGGAGCACGAGCGGGTGGTGCTGGATCCTGGATTTGGATTCGGCAAGGCGTTCGACAACAACTATCCCCTGCTCGCGCATCTGGAGGAGTTGCTGGCGCTGGGGCAACCGTTGCTCGCCGGGGTGTCGCGGAAGTCGTTTCTGGCGCGGACGCTGGCGGAGCGATTCTCCGTGGATGCGGCCGCTGTGCCGGTGAGCGAGCGGGGAAATGCGACGCTGGCGGCGACGACGGCGGCGATTCTGGCGGGAGCGAGCGTGGTGCGGGTGCACGAGGTGCGTGCGGCGGTGGAAGCGGCGGCAATTGCGGATGCGATTGCGGGGGCGGTTTAGGCGATTACGTCGAGCTGGCCGTCGTGGTCTTCATCGGGCTCGGGGGCGGAGTCTTCGGGAGATTCGACGTCGGCCGGGACGTCTTCGGTGAATTTTTTGCGGCGCGTTTTCTCGCGGGTCCAGGAGGGAGTCTGTTCCTGACCGACGCCGCCGATGCCTGAGATTCGATCCACATCCATGGCCGCCACCCGCGAAGCCGCACACTCTGGAATTCGGCAGAGTGGCTGGGTTCATCAGGCGAGGGCGCGCAATCGCGGGACCACTCGGCGGGGGCGTCCGAAAGTGAAACGCTCCTGCTGTGCCGCGACGCAGAAGCGGGCGTGTGGTGCGTGGTTTTGCACGCAGCGCGGTGGACTATGCTTGATCCAGCATGGGCAGGATTCGCGTTCTTTCCGATCAGGTTGCCAACCAGATTGCCGCCGGCGAGGTGGTAGACCGGCCTGCATCGGTGGTGAAGGAGCTGCTGGAGAACGCGCTGGATGCGGGCGCCAGGCATATTCGCGTGGAGATTGAGGCGGGCGGGCGGAAGCTGATCCGGGTGGCCGATGACGGGTGCGGGATGATGCGCGACGATGCGCTGCTGGCGTTCGAGCGGCACGCAACCTCGAAGATCCGGTCGTCGGACGATCTGCTGTCGATTGCGACGCTGGGATTTCGCGGCGAGGCGCTGCCGTCGATTGCGTCGATTGCGCGGCTGGAGCTGACGACGCGGCCCGAGGATGAGACGACGGGCACGCGGGTGGAGATTGCGGGAGGAAAGATTCTGGCGGTAGAGGATTTCGGCGGCCCGCAGGGGACCACGATTGCGGTGCGGGATCTCTTCTACAACACGCCGGCGCGTCGGAAATTTCTGCGCGCGGAGACGACGGAGCTGGCTCATGTAACAGCGCTGGTGACGCATTATGCGCTGGCGCATCCCGAGATGTATTTCGAGCTGCATTCGGCGACGCACACGCTGCTGACAGCGCCGCCGGTGCGGGAGGCGTCGGAGCGGATCTATCAGATATTCGGGCGCGAGACGCTGGACCAGCTGCTGCCAATGGCAGCGGAGCGGCGCTTCGATCATGCGGGGATTCCGGAGCCGCCCCCGTGGCGGCGCGATGCGAACTATGCGCCGCCCGATCCTGGATTTCTGCGGGTACGCGGGTTTGTGTCGCGGCCGGCGCTGCAGAAGCTGAATCGCAACTCGATCTACATCTTTGTGAACCAGCGGCTGATTCGCGACCGGCTGATCCTGCATGCGGTGACGGAGGCGTATCGCAACGTCATTCCGCCGACGTCCTTCCCGGTGATCCTGCTGTTTCTGGAGATGCCGGCGCATGAGGTGGATGTGAATGTGCATCCGGCGAAGACCGAGGTGCGCTTCCGGCAGCAGGGGCTGGTGCATGACTTCGTGCGGGAGAGCATCCGGATCACGCTGATGAAGACGCGGCCGGGGGCGAGCTTCCTGACCTCGCTGCACAACAGCGCGACGGCCTCGTCGTCGCTGGACAGCGCGATGCCGGAGCCGATTTCGGAAATGCCGGATTCGGATGTGCCGCCCAGCGCATCCGATGCCGTGCCGTTTACCTTGGCGCCGCCGGCGGCGCGGCCGGAAGAGCAACCGCTTCCCTTTTCTGCAGCGGCAGCGAACGGAGCGGGATTGCGGAATGGGGCGGCGGGGGTTGAGACTCTGTTGGCGGCGGCGACGGGCGCGCTGGCGACGGCGGCGAATGGGCACTGCTCGGCCCAGGCGTTGCCGGAGGGCGGCGATCTTCCGCCTTCGCTGCACTCGCTGGCCTCGCTGAAGCCGCTGGGGCAGCTGCGGGAGTCGTTCATTCTGGCGACGAACGATGAGGGGCTGTGGATCATCGATCAGCACGTGGCGCACGAGCGGGTGCTGTTTGAGAAGATCCTGCGGGAGCGGCAGACGGAGCGAGTGGAGCGGCAGAGGCTGCTGATGCCGATGCTGATCGATCTGCTGCCGCAGCAGATGGCGATCTTTTCGACGCTGGCCGAGGAGCTGGAGCGGAACGGATGCGAGGCGGAGCCGTTTGGGCCGCAGACGATCGCGATCAAGGCGGCGCCTTCGGGACTGAGCGGGACGGAGCTGGAACGGATGATTCTGGAGGTGCTGGAGCAGCCGGGAACGACGGCACAGTCGGACAATCTGGAATCGGCGCGGACGCGGATTGCGGCGTCGATCGCCTGCCATGCGGCGATCAAGGTGAATATGCCGCTGGATGGGGCGCGGATGGAGTGGCTGCTGCAGGCGCTGGCGCAGACGGACCATCCAACGAGCTGTCCCCACGGCCGTCCGATTGCATTACGATATTCATGGAAGGACATTCTGCGCGCCTTCCAGCGCATCTAGCGTTTCGACGTTCAACCTGGTTCTCATCCCAACCTTCGCCACCGGACAGACATTGGATCAGCAACAGTTACAAATCGCGCGTGCCGCGCTGTGGCACCAGACCGCCACGGAGCCTTCGACTGCGCTGCGCACGCTGGACGACGCGGCGAGCTGGCTCGACGAGACGGGATTCTGCCTGTTTTTACCGCGCCACGCGCAACTGCCGGCACCGGCGCCGTCGCTGGTGGAGGCGTGTCTGGGCAAGGCAAGCGCGCTGCCGGCGCAGGGAGCAATCGAGGAAGCCACCGCGCTGATGGTGCGGCTGGTGGGCGAGGGACGGGCGATTCCGCTGAACCTGCTGGGGAATTTTTCCGAGCAGCCGGATTTTCTGGTGACGCCGGAGATACTGCCATGGGTGGCAGCAGTCCGCGGCGACCGGCAGTGGAAGACGGCGCCGGGCGGACGGACGACGCCGATTGTGGTGCGGAGCTTCGAGGCTCTGGATCGCGCAGGCGAGCTGACGGCGATTGGTCTGCGCGAGATCCTCGGGAACGAGATCACAGAGGCTGCGGCACTGCGCGCGCTGATGGAGTTGTGGACGGGACTGCGGGCGATACCGGTTTACGTGCAGGGCGAGGCGACGCGGTGGACGCTGCTGAAGAACCGCTTCGCCACGCAGATGGCCACGGCGGCGAACACGGCGCAGACCACGGCGCTGTCGGCGCTGGCGTCGTTGTATCTGCGGTCGGCGGTAGCGGCGACGGCGGAGGAGGCGGAGATTTTTCTCTCGCCGCTCACGGCGCGTTCACGCATTCGCGAAGTGCTGCATGGGATGATGGCGACGCGGCAGCTGGGCACGACGACGGTTGCATCGCAGACGCTGCTGTTTGTGGAGGGTTCATTGCCGGAGACGGAAGCGCCCGCGCCGCAGGCTGAGCCGGCCGAAGGAGAGCCGGGAGCGGAGGCAGCTCCGTCGCGGCAGACCTTCCGGAAGGGGCCGCGGCCGGCACGCGGGGAGTTCCCGAAGAGGGAGGCGCGTCCGCAGGGCGGGGCGAGCCGGCCCTGGCAAAAGAAGCCGGCGGCGGCGTATCGGGGACGGCCGGGTGGTGAACGCCCGCAGCGGGAGGGGCAAGGCTCGGAGGATCGGCGGCCGCGTTCGGCTGAGGGATTTGGGCCGCGCGCCGGTGGGCCGCGCAGGCCGGAGGCACCGGGCGCGAAGCCGTGGAGGCCGCAGCGCAAGGATTCATTCCGCGAGAAGGCTTTCGGCGACAGGAAATTCGTTCCGCGCAATCGCGAGGCGTCGGCGGAAGCACCCGCAGGTGAGACTCGTCCGCCGCGCGAGCAGCGGTGGAGCGGGCGCAAGGCCGGGCCGGGAGGATTCCGGAAGGATCAGCGGAGCCAGGGCGCGGGCCAGCGGCCGTGGCAGAAAAAGCCTGCTTTTCGGGGCGAGCGTCCAGCGCGTGCTGCCGAAGGTGGCGAAGAAAAGCGCCCGTGGCAAAATCGGCCATCGGGACCGGGAGGGTTCCGCAAGGATCGCAAGCCGGGCGAGGGCCAGAAGCCGTGGCAGAAAAAGCCTGCTTTTCGGGGCGAGCGTCCAGCGCGGGCTGCCGAAGGTGG
>JBKICP010000104.1:0-5642 GCA_046567085.1 Acidobacteriota bacterium | reverse complement strand
GGAGACGACGTGAGCCTCCTGGACGAATCCGGTGCGCCCGATCACGACGTCGACCACAACAACCCCCTGCACGCCGGCGGCGCGGGCGACGGGCGGGTACGAGGGCGGATCGCCGGAGAGCTTGAGCGTCCCGGCGATCACAGGGCTGACAGGAACCGGCTCGGCCGGGGCCGTAGTGGCTGCGGCCGGTTCCTGACGGCGTGCGTGCGTGGCGGAGGCCACTCTGCGGGCCGGTGCGGCGGGGGCGATTGGAGTTTTGGCGCCTTCCGTGTCAGCGGTGACCGAGGGGCCGTTGATCGGCGGGGGCGGAGGCGGCGGCGCAAGATCGACAGTGCGGGGCACGGGCGTGTGGCTCAGGTACAGCGTGAGATAGAGCGCCGTGGCGACAAGATAAGGCGAGGCGATCGCGGCCAGGTTCGCAACGCGCCATCCGAAGGTCGTGGTCCCGGGGTCGATGTTGGTTCCTGAGGGCACGCGTACGTCCAGGAAAAGAAGGTGGGGAGAATTGTACGGGATCGCGCGTGCGAGGGCACCGGGCACGCTGCCGGACCCCTCGTTTCGAGCCCCGCTGGAGATCCCTGTTTTGATCCGTTTTTGCACTGATTTTGCAGGGGTTTTGCGCAGTCCGGAGGGTGATTTCACATGCTAAAATAAAGGTGTCGAGGCCATCGGAAAAACCCACGATTAAAGTGCATTTTCGGCCGAAAATCGGGCCCGGAAAACGTTTGAAGTCTGGACCAGCAAGTCCTTCCGTTGCGCGCCGGGAAGAGGCGCTCCAGTCGGGAAGATGAGTCGATTCTTGATGCTGATCCCTTCGCTGCATGGACCGCAAAATCTCACCCCCAGGAAAACCGGAGTTTCATGGCGACCAAAGAAGTGACACCCACGGAAGACGCGATCCCGACGAATGTAAAGGCTGCGAAGAACGGCGGCAAGAGCGCCGGTGAGAACGGCAACGGCTCTTACACCGGCGAGAACATCAAGGTGCTCGAAGGGCTGGAGGCCGTGCGTCTTCGTCCCGCGATGTACATCGGGTCCACCGGTGAGATGGGGCTGCACCACCTGGTCTATGAGGTCGTGGATAACTCCGTCGACGAGGCGCTGGCCGGCTACGCCACGAAGATTGACGCCACCATCCATCTGGATAATTCCATCACCGTCATCGACGATGGCCGTGGTATTCCCGTCGACGAGATGACGCTGGATAACGGCGAGAAGCTGCCGGCCGTGCAGGTGGTGCTGACCAAACTGCACGCCGGGGGTAAGTTCGACTCATCGACCTACAAAGTCTCGGGCGGTCTGCACGGCGTCGGCGTGAGCTGCGTGAATGCGCTGGCCGAAGCCTTCGACGTGGAAATCTGGCGCGACGGGCACACCTGGGAGCAGGACTACTCCAAGGGACTGCCCACCTCGAAGCTGAAGCAGACCGGGACCTCGAAGAAGCGGGGCACGAAAATCCACTTTCTGCCCGACAAGTCGATCTTCACCGTCACCGAGTACAACTACGACACGCTCGCCCAGCGGCTGCGCGAACTCGCCTTCCTCAACAAGGGCCTCACCATCACCCTCACCGACGAGCGCGTCACCGATCCGAAGACCGGCGAGGCGAAGCGCGCGGAGTTCAAATACGCGGGCGGCATCGCGGAGTTCATCAAGCACCTCAACCGCGGCAAATCCGTCCTTCACGACAAGCCCATCGTCATGGAAGGCCTGCGCGACGGCGTCGATATGGAGATCGCGCTCCAGTACAACGACAGCTACTCCGAGACGGTCTTCTGCTTCGCGAACAATATCAACACCGTCGACGGGGGCACGCATCTTTCGGGCTTCCGCACCGCGCTCACCCGCACCGTGAACTACATCGGTCAGCAGATGGGGCTCTTCAAGGATGTGAAAGAGAACCTGACCGGCGACGATGTGCGCGAAGGTCTCGTGGCCGTCATCAGCGTAAAGCTCCCGCAGCCGCAGTTTGAAGGGCAGACCAAGGGTAAGCTGAACTCCGACATCGCCGGCACCGTGCAGGCCCTCGTCAATGAGCGCCTCGGCGCCTTCCTCGAGCAGAATCCGCCCGTCGCTCGCCGCATCATCAACAAAGCCGTCGAAGCCGCGCGGGCCCGCGAGGCGGCCCGCAAAGCCCGCGACCTGACGCGGCGCAAGGGCGCGCTCGACGGCGGCGGCCTTCCCGGCAAGCTGGCCGACTGCTCGGAACGCGATCCGGGCCGCTGCGAGCTGTATCTGGTCGAGGGCGAAAGCGCAGGCGGAACCGCCAAGCAGGGGCGCGACCGGAAGTTCCAGGCCATCCTGCCGCTCAAGGGCAAAATTCTCAACGTGGAAAAGGCGCGCTACGACAAGATGCTGGGCCACGAGGAAATCCGCGCCATGATCACGGCGCTTGGCACCGGCATCGGCAAAGAGGACTTCGATGCGGCGAAACTGCGCTACGGCAAAATCATCCTCATGACCGACGCCGACGTCGACGGCTCGCACATCCGCACCCTGCTGCTCACGTTCTTCTTCCGGCACATGCAGGAGCTCATCAAGCGGAACAACGTGTACATCGCGCAGCCGCCGCTCTACAAAATCAAGAAGGGCCGCTTCGAGCAGTACATCAAAGACGATCGCGACTTTGTGAAGGTGATGGTGAAACGCGCGTCGGATGGCATGGTCATCCGCTACGGCGAGGGAGCAGCGAAGGTCGAAGGGGCGGCTCTGACGAAGTTCTTTGGACAGCTGAACGAATATCTCAGCTTCTTCGACAAAGTGAATTCGCGGCTGCGCAACGAGGAAGTCACGAACCTGCTCGCGAAGGCGGAGCTCACGAAGCGCGTGGACTTCGAGAACAAGACCAAGCTCGACGGCCTCTACAAGGACCTGGAAAAAATCCAGAAGAAGTATCAGTTCAAGGGACTCGAAAAGCCGGTCCAGGACGAGGAGCACCAGACCTGGTCGCTGTCCTTCACGAACGCGCAGGGCGCCGAACGCCGCATCGACTGGGCGCTGGCATCGACGCCCGAGTACCGGCAGATGATGGCCAAGCACGGGCAGATCAAAGAGCTCCTGGAACCGCCCTTCGTCGTCGAGTATGCAGGCAAGGCCGCGGAGAAAGCCGGGGTTGGCGTGCCGGACGAAGAAGATGCAGGCGCCGAAGCCGAGGCCGAGACGAAGGGTGAAGTGGAAGCCGGCAAACCCGCTCCGAAGCGCACGGGCAAGGCGAACCTGGAACCGGTCGAGAAGCAGACGCCGCGCGAACTGTTCGAGTACGTCATCGAACAGGGCCGGCGCGACTATCAGGTCCAGCGCTATAAAGGTCTGGGCGAAATGACGGCGTCGCAACTGTGGGAGACGACGATGGATCCGGAGCGCCGCACGCTCCTCGAGGTCAAACTCGAAGACATCGCCGAGACAGAAACCATCTTCACCACGCTGATGGGCGAAGACGTCGACGCGCGCCGCAAATTCATCGAAGACAACGCGCTCGACGTCAAGAATCTGGACATCTGATCTGGAGAGCTGCTGCTGTAGTGTGCAGCAGCAGAGGAATCGGTGGAAAGGGCGGCGGTCCTTTCCACCGATTTCGTTTTGGGTTCAGGGCTGATTAGCTGTCTTTGCGGTAGAGCATATCGCGCATCGCTCGGCGGCGCTCGGCGTTGGCTTCGCGGTCGTTCTGGAAGCCGGCAGCGGACTCGAGGCTGCCATGTTCATCGGCATCGGGCTCGCTGCACGCAGGACAACGATTGGCGAAGCCGGGCTTGTCAGGCTTCAGCTCAAACTCCTCACCGCAAACACTGCAGGTACGAATCGGAAACGACATGATCCTTCAATTTTAGTCTTGCGGCAGTTACGATTACACCGCCGCAAGCGCTTCCACATTCCTGGTTTCGCCAGGTTGCGCCGTCCGTTCGGCATAAACCTGCTGCGCTGCGGCCAGCGCCTTGCCGAACGCGAAGTCCGGCAAATTCAGCGAAGTGGCCGCAACCTGTTCCAGCGCTCCCAGGATTGCAATTGTGTCCATGTAGTCGAACAGACCGATGTGAGCAATGCGGAACAGCTTGCCCTTCATCTCCCCCTGGCCGTTCGTCACGATCGCAGCGAAGCGGCGCTTCAGTTCCTTCACGATCACGCCGGAGTCAATGCCGGTCGGGGGCAGAATCGCCGTGGCCGCCGCCGATGGAGCACAGGAATTGAAGAGTTGCAGGCCGAGCGCCTGCACGGCCGCGCGCGTCATCGCGGCGCACGTTTCCGCGCTTTCGATCAGGGCGTCGCGGCCCGCGGCCAGATCACCGTTGCCCTGGCCCGCAATGTAGTCCAGCGCAGCTCCCAGCGCGGCAATCAGAGCCACCGCCGGAGTGTAGGACGATTCGCCTTTCTGCGCGTTCTTGCGCTCCTTGCGCAGGTCGAAGTAGTAGCGCGGGTTCCTGGACGTCTCCGCAGCCTTCCACGCGCGATCGCTCAGGCTCAGATAAGCAAGACCCGGCGGAATCATGACAGCTTTCTGCGAGCCGCCAATGATCACGTCCACGCCCCACCCATCGACATCCAGATGCGTGGTGCCGAGACCAGTGATGGCATCGACGATCAGCAGCGCGTTGCTGCCGGATTCCTTCAGGAGCGCGGCTATTCCCTGGATGTCGTGACGCACGCCGGTCGACGATTCGGTGGCCTGGAGGAAAACAGCCTTCGTCTCCGGACGAAGTGCCTTCCCCACCGCATCGAGGGAGAAGGTTTCGCCATAGGGGACGCTGACCAGGTCGACCTGGCAGCCGAAAGCCTTTGCCAGCGACTCCCAGCGCTCGCCGAATTTTCCCGCGGAAAGAACCAGTACCCGATCGCCGGGCGAGGTCAGGTTCGAGACGGAGGCTTCCATCGCGCCCGTGCCGGAGCAGGCGAGGAGCAGAACGTCATTCTTCGTGCCGACAAACGTCTTCAGCTGCCCGAGAACACGCTCGTAGAGGGCGCGGAATTCCGGCGTGCGGTGATGGATATCCGCGGCGGCCATCGCGAACTGCGCAGCGGGAAGGAGCGGGGTCGGGCCGGGGGTAAACAGTCGCGTCTTGCGAATCATGAATCAGTCCCTCTCTGTGTTTATTTTAGAACGGCGAGCGCCGCCGTATTTCTCCCTATAATGAGGCGTCTGAGAACTCTGCAGAAATGAGGGAGGCAGCGATGGAGCTGGCAAAGAAGGTCGATCAGGACATGGTTGCGGCAATGAAGGCGCACGATGTGGAACGTACCTCAACGCTGCGGATGATGAAGTCGGCGCTGAAGAACCGGCAGATCGAAAAACGCTCGGACCTGACCGATGCGGAAGGCCAGCAGGTGCTCGCCACGATGGTCAAGCAGCGCAAGGATTCCATCGAGCAGTTCACCAGGGGGAATCGACCGGAGCTGGCGGCGAAGGAAGCGCGCGAGATTGTCCTGATCGAGAGCTATATGCCGAAGACGGCGAGCGAAGAGGATCTGAAGAAGCTGGTCGACGAAGCGCTCGCGGGAGCCGCCTTTGGGCCGAAGGACATGGGACAGGCGATGAAGGCCGTCCAGGCGAAAGTGCAGGCCACAGGCTTACGCGCCGACGGGAAAGTTCTGAGCGAGCTGGTCAGAACAAAATTGGCTGGATCCTAATAGAGGCAATCCGATCGGACCTC
>JBKICP010000103.1:0-32204 GCA_046567085.1 Acidobacteriota bacterium | reverse complement strand
ACAGCAAACCAACCGGCAGATTGATGAAGAAAATCCAGTGCCAGTGGAAATTGTCCGTGATCCATCCTCCCAGCGTGGGCCCAATGGCCGGCGCCACAACCACCGCCATGCCGTACACCGCGAAGGCCTGTCCGCGCTTGCTTACCGGGAAGGTATCGGCGAGAATCGCCTGCTCACTCGGCGCCAGCCCTCCGCCGCCGACTCCCTGCAGCACCCGAAACAGCACCAGCAGCGGCAGCGATGGGGCGAGGCCGCAGAGCATCGAACAAACAGTGAACATGGCAACGCAGGTCATGTAGAAGCGCTTCCGGCCCATGCGCGCCATCAGCCAGCCGGAGATCGGTAGAATCACGGCGCTCGATACCAGATAGCTGGTCAGCACCCACGTGGCCTCTTCCTGGCTCGCGCCCAGCGTCCCCGCCATGTGCGGCAGAGCGACGTTGGCGATGGAGGTGTCAAGCACCTCCATGAACGTGGCGAGCGTCACCGTCAGCGCCACCAGCCACGGGTTGTGGCTCGGCGTCCAGTTCGCCTCGTCGTAGTGCAGTTCCGCCAATCAGATCATCCGTGTGATGCAGTATTTTCCCGCCCCTTGCGCGAGGGTCCCTGAAACTCCCCGAAATCTTTCAGAATGCGGCAGAGATGCCGGAACGATTGGGGAAATGCAAGTTTTCTGAACGGGACAGTCTTTAGATTAACAGTGGCCGAGCGGGGTTCAGAATGTGATGCAAGGCTCGGCCTTAACCAAAACGTGTTAGATCGTCAGGAGTTTTCTTCACCGGCTGGCCGAAGCGCGATTGCCCGCAGGCGGCCCCGCCGGCTCGGTCACTTTCAGAACCTGATCCGCCTTCACGTTGGTCAGCGTTTGCACATCGCCGGCAGGCCAATGGATTTCCACCCGGCTCGCCGTCGCATCGGGCCCAAGTCCGAAGTGCACCGGCCCGTCGCTCGAACTCGCATAGCAGAAGCTGGTCGTCATGTGGTTGTACTGCGCCCCCACCGTTGCACTCGCCACCTGGATGCGCGCGCCGATCCCGTCCCGGTTGCTGCGGGTTCCCCTCAGGGCAATGTCCAGCCAGTGCCCTGCATGTTCGCTCCGGTTCATCCAGATTTCCGCAGGCGCAGAGAGCGCCGACACCACCACATCCGGTCGGCCGTCGCCATCGAAATCCCCCACCGCGCATCCGCGATGCTGTGCCGGAGGCGCGGCATCGAGACCGGCTTCCTCCGTCAGCGCAGCCCACTTTCCGCTGCGGCCCAGGTTGCGAAATACCGTGTTGTGCTGCGCAACCGGAACCCCCGGCAGGGGCAGCGACTCCACATGCCCGCGCGTTACGAACAGGTCCTTCCAACCGTCGTTGTCAAAGTCATAGAGCGCCGGACCGTAGCCTCCCATGCGAAGGCTCAGATCGTGCATCCCGCTCGGCGTCGTCACCTCGCGAAAATCCCCTTTGCCCGTGTTGACGAAGAGCGGAAACGTCTGATGATTCAGCGCCACAAACACAATGTCCGGATACCCATCGTTGTTGAAGTCGCGAAAATCCAGTCCCATGCCCGAAATGAACTGCCCGGTCTCCGGCAGCGTCACTCCCGCGTCAAATGCCACTTCCTCGAACTTGTTCCCGAGGTTGTGGAAGAGAAAGTTGTACTCCGCGTCGTTGGTGACGAACAGATCCTGCTTGCCATCCAGGTCGTAGTCCGTCACCCCCACGCCCATTCCCTTCCCCGGATGGTCGCGTATCCCCCACTCCTTCGACACATCCCGGAAGGTCCCGTCGCCGTTGTTCAGCAGCAGCCGGTCCGGTTGCTCCTTGTAGTAGCGCGGATGGCAGTAGTCGCCCACCTCGCCGACACGGCAGATCGGCTCCGGGACGTAGCTCCACTGCATGTAGTCCAGGATGAATAGGTCGAGCAGCCCGTCGTTGTTCACATCCACCCAGGCCGCACCCTCGGACCACAGCGGTCCGTACTGGGGGTCTTTCGAGTCCCCCAGTCCGGCCTTCTCGGTCACATCCGTGAACGTCCCGTTGCAATTGTTGTGATAAAGGGTATTCCGGTAGAGTCCGCCGACGAAGATGTCCGGGCAGCCATCGTTGTCGTAGTCGCCGATGGCCACGCCGATTTCGTAGCCTGATCCGGCGACGCCCGCCGCTTCGGTCACATCGGTAAACGTCCCGTCGCCGTTATTGCGAAACAGCCGGTCGCGATACTTCGGATCGTCCTTCTTCAGCGTGGCGATGTTCGCGCCGTTGGTGAAAAAGATATCGGGCCGGCCGTCGCCGTTGTAGTCGAAAACCGCAACCCCGCCCGCCATCGTTTCCGGCGCATTCTTCGCAGGGGTCTGGTCGTTTTCCAGCGTGAACGGAATCTTCTTCAGCTCAAAGCGAATCGGACTCGTTGCGGAGGCCCCGTGGAGCAGAAACAGGCCCGCGCCACCAACACACGTGCACAGCGCCCCGATACGCAGAAGCCACGAAGAAGACATGCTCCCTGCAGACTACAGGCGACGATCGAGCGCTGTCTCGACCGCTCCGCCTCGCGCCTTGCCCCAGCCCTGTTTCACTGCGCGCCGCTCTTGAAGACTTCTTCGGCGTAGTAATTCTCTACGCGTGCCTGATCGCGCAGCATCTCGAGAAAGGCATTCTTCAGCAACTGCTCGCGGCTGTCGCGCAGCTGCTGGCGGATCGCCTGCTGCACCCGCGGATCGTTCAGCTGGCGCTGTCCCGCTACTTCGCGATCGATCAGCTTATAGATCGCGTAACCCACCGGCTGTTTGGAACCCGGCGCCCCAAAAACCGGCAGAATATCGGTAATCTGTCCCGGCTTCAGCTTTGAGATCGCCGCGTAGACTGCGGCGTCGCCGTGCAGCTGAGACTCGGAAACGAAGCCCATGTCGCCGCCATTGCCGGCCGTGTTCGGATTCTCCGAAAAATTCATGGCCAGGGCTGCAAAATCCTCGCCGCTTTGCAGCCGGTTGTGCAGCATCTCGATCTTCTGCTTCGCCTGGGCGTCGTTCATCGCCTTGCTGTTCTGCAGATTGCCAACCTGCTGCGGCGGCATCGGAGCAGACGTCACGATGATCTGCGCCAGATGGTAGTTCGGCTCGATCAGATTGAAGTCCGCCTTGTGCTCGTTGTAGTAGCTGGAGATATCCGCGTCGGTAATATTGATGCGCGACGTAATCTCCTTGTTGAACAGCTTCTCCTCCGTGCGATTCCGCCGGATCTCGCGCTTCAGATCCTCCAGCGTCATGTGCTGCGAATCGAGGCGCTTCTGGAACTCCTCCTGCGTGAAGGGCGCCTTGATCTCGTTCAGCCGGTCCGTCACCTCTTCATCGGTCGCCACCAGATTCTGCTTGGCCGCGCGCTGCATCACGATTTCCTCATCGATCAGCTGGCGCACGATGTTCAGGCGCGTGATCTGCGCCTGCACTTTGGACGGAGTCTGATGCGACTCGCCCAGGTTGTTCTGATAGATGGTTTCCACTTCCGATTGCAGGATCGGTTTCCCGTTCACCATCGCGACGGTATTCGCGTCGTGCGAACGCTGGCAGCCGGCCACAAAAATCAGCAATAGGGCCAGCCCGGTGAGCCCCAACTTGCCCCTGGAAAAGTCAGCGCCCCAGGCGCTGGATGGATCCGATTGCGAGGTCAAACAATTCTCCCTGCTGCGGCGCCGCAAATCGGGGGGCGGCGCGTACGCTTCAGAATAAATGCGGTCCCCTTGCCGTGCATAGACTCATTTCGCAGGCGGCGTGGCCGCCGGCGCTGGTGTCGCCGGCGCGCTGGGTCCGGGCGGTGCAATCCCCTGATCCGTCAGCGCGCGATCGATCATCGTCCACAGCTGCCGCTCGTCCAGTTGCCCGGCCCAGCGCTCGCCGTTCACAAAAAACGTCGGGGTCGCATCCACTCCGGCTTTGTCCCCCGCCCGCATCTCGGCCATGATTTTGGTGTCGTCCTGCTTCGCCACACAGGCCTCCAGCTTCGAGGCGTCGAGATGGTCGCGCGCCCCCTCCTGGCTGGCCAGCTTGTCCAGTGTCGCCGCCGATTTTGCCACATCCCGATCCGGCCCCGTCACGTCCTGCCCGTGCGTGTGCAGATAGTCGACGTAATTCCAGTACGCCTCCGGATTCTGCGCAGCCAGACAATTGGCATTCACCGCCGCGTGCATCGCCCAGGGATGAATCTCGGCCAGCGGGTAATCCAGATAAATGAACTTCACCAGGCCTTTGTAATGGTCCATCGTCGCAGGAAAGAACTCGGCGTTCATCGCCGCGCAGTAGGGACACTCCAGATCGTCGAAGTTCACGATCGTCACCTTCGCATCCGCGTTGCCGCGCACCGGGCGTCCCTCCGTCGGCAGCTGCGAGGCAGGATTATTCCCGATGTTCCACTTCGAAATCCGAGCCAGGGTGTTGTTGTCTTTGGACAGCAGGAAATCCACCGTCTGCTTCCTCTGCGGCTGGTTCGGCAGGGAGAAGGTCACCGCGATCGCGTCGAACCCGTTGAGGTCGCTCTTTTCCCGCGGCCCGATCGTGATGTCATACTGCGGCGGAACATTGAGCTCCGCGCGGATCATGACCTCGATCTTGCGGTTCAGCGACGATGCGTCCATCGGCGAACTGGCCACCGGATCCGCCGAAGCCGAGCCCGAGGCCGGCGCAGCCGCCGGTGTGGACGCGGGAGCGGCCGCCTGCTGTGCTGTGCAAACTGCCGCTCCCATCACGAGCGCGCAGCCTGCAGCGAAAAACATTCTGAACAAGAAAAACCGCCTTCTTCGGCCCATAGGCCGCCATCCTGGGATTGCTCCGTCCATTATCTCAGTTGGCGCAGGCCGCCGCCCCTGACCCTCGCCCGCGATCTCTCCCGCATGGATCAGAACAGGGTGATGCGGTGCGTCAGGTCTCCGACATTGGCGAATCCGGCGAAGTTCACGCTGTAGAAGTATTCCGTGTCATCGCGAATCGACCCCAGAGAAAACCGCCGGTACTGGAAGTCGATGCCGCAGCAGTTCCAGTTGTACTGCGTCTGCAGCGACCCGTACTGCAGCTGTTGATGAACCAGATCGTAGGCCGTATTCATCCCCACGCTCGGCCCCAGCTTGTTGGCAGCCCCATAAATGACCGACACATTGATCTGGTTATAAGGATTGGGTGCGTTCGGCGACCCGATAGGACCCTTGGCCGTGCTCAGCGGCGTGGTACCCAGCGGCACATTCATATAGGCGTCGCCGAACTGGAAGCGATATTGTCCGAGCCGGTACCCCGCGAAAATGTTGCTGGAGGTGATCTTTCCCTCCTTCACGTCGTAATCCAGATCCCACTCCGCGTCGGTCGCCGTCGTGGTCCGCAGCCGCAGCCGCGAAATCACCGGCGTGGTGCTTCTCGGTTCGGTCAAAAAATCGACACCGGTGAAATCCAGAGTCGTGGTCAGCGGATTGGGAGTGCCCGCCGTGACCGAGTGATCGAAATTCGGATCGAAGTAGTATTTCTGCGCCACGCGCCATGTGATCCAGTCCTGCGTGCCCCCGCCGCACATCGAATCCGGCCCCAGCGCCTCGTCGCCTTTGCAGGGATGCGGATGCAGATGCCGCAGGAACAGCCGCTGCGTAAGCCCATACTCCATTTCATTGGTGTTGCTCGCCACATCGACGTCATCGAAACGCAGAATCTGCCGGAAATTATTGATTCCGGTCACATAACGATACGCAAGATCCGGCTCGATGGTGTGGCGCACCTCGCTTCCCAGCAGATGCACCAGCCATGGCGCCGAAAAATCGCGCTCCACGACCGGCGGACGAATCTCAAAGCCCGCTTCTACATCGGTGCGGGGCTGGCCCTCTGCACGGACCACCGGGATCTGCTCCAGATCGGCCGTGTACTGACTCTTCCCGTACCACGTCTCACGGAACGCAGCGCTCGGCTGGAATGTCCAGCCCGCAAGGTGCAGAGGCACAGAAACCCGTGGATAGAGATCCACGCGCTGCACCCCGGCGGTCGTTCTGAAATTGGGATAATCGAAACGCGACAATGCTCCTGCCGATCCCCCGACGCTCCACCACACCGGCGATGCGCTGTCTGCGCCTCCCAGTCGCCTCTCCGCCGTCTCCACATCGATCGTCGGCAGATGCATGATTCTCACCTCGTCGCCCGGCAGGTTCGCGTTCTGGAAATCCTGGTACCGGCTGAAACGCAGACTCGTCCACGAATCGTGATCCTCGTGCGTGGCGAAGATCTGCGACTTCACTTCGGAGTCGATCGCAAGCGTGTAGTCTTCCTCGAATACGAGCCGATAGATGTAGGAACTGAGGTACTCGGCATTCACCACTCCCGTTGTTTTGTCCGAGAAATCGAAGCGCCCGTTTCCGACAACATCCACTCCACCCTGATTCACCGTCTGTCCGTTGCCGATCGGGAATCCCCGATCGAACAGGCTCTCGAAGTGAACCGTGCCGAAGTTTGCTCCCCGCCCCCGGTACCGGAAGAGCCCGTTGGGTGCCCACCCGCGCTTCGAGTAATACTGCGAGGCCAGCATCAGATCGGCGCTCCGCCCCAGCGTGAGATAGAAACCTTCCCCCACGATGAAACCCTTCGTCGTATTGTTCCCAACGTAGGGCAGCAGAATTCCCGATACCCGCTGATCGTTCACCGCATGGGTTATATAGGGCAGGTACATGACCGGAACCCGGAAGAGCTGGAAGACACCGTTGCTGGCTCTCGCCACGCCTTTATCCAGCTCAATCGTGTGTGAGAGAATTCGCCAGTCCGGCTTGGGCAGCCGGCACGAAGTCATCGTCCCGTGAATCACCCGGTAATGGCCCTGTCCCAGCTGCTGGACCTCGCGTCCGGTCAGCGCGAAGGGATTGGGCGCGGTGAAGACCATCCGTCCGCGCGGATTGCCCTCCACGCCCAGCGTGCCCACCACATCGAAAAAGTCCCCGGTATCGGCATCCACGTTGATCGTGCCGTGGTCGGCCACGAAGTGCTCATCGTCGGGCCCGCCATCGATCATCAGATGCCCCTCGGCATCGATCTGCCCTGTCCCGTCGTTGTACGTCGCGTGGTCGGCATGCACGATGTATTTGCGGTAATAGATCACCACGTCGCCGTCCAGCGTGTAGAGGTTGCCGTTCTTCAGCCCCTGCCGCGACTGCGTGTGCGCCACCAGCCTCACCGGAACCCCCTGCGCCGCCTGCGGCACTACGTGCGCTTCCGGGAGCTGGCTTTTCAGGCTGGGATCGTCGGGAAGATTGGCGCTGCTGGAGGAAACACCCGTCTCCGCGTTTTGCGCCTCGGCAGCAGGGGGAAGCTGCCTGGTAACCGGCTGAGCGTCAAGCCGCGGCTGCAACAGAAAATACAGCGTGATACACCAAAAAAGACGGGTTCTCATCGCGCGCGGCAACTCCAGAATAGCAAAGCAGTATCCCGGCGTTGCAGCGGGCGCGGCGCTCGCCGGCTGAGTCCGCTTTGGCGTTCTTCAGCGATAGGAGGCGCAGTCCCGGTCTTCGGCCTCGTGTTCTCCGTTCATGAGTTCAAAGACCCGCTTTCCTCCACAGAGTATCGCCGCAGAATGCGTGCAGAATAGAGAATGAGGCATCGGTGACGGGTTCCCCCTCCAATCCGGACGCGCCAGCTCTGCAGCCACCGGACACGCCGTCCGCAAACCCTGCCGGCGCCACACCGGGCTGGAGGGAAGAAGTCGCCGCCCGCGTTCGCGCCCGTCGCGGTACCGCCGGCCGCGCGCCAGTCCATCAGCCCTCCCTGCCTGGTCTTGAGGAAGCCTTTTCGCCCGAAGCTGTCGCCGCCCGCGTGGCCGAGCGCTACGCACGCCTTCCCAGCTGGCGCGAGGCGCTGACCGCTCAGGCCGCTGCAAAATCCACAGTCGATTCGCTGGTCGCCGCTGCCAGCACTCCGGCCCCCCCCGATCCTCTGCCCGAACAGCTCTCCATCCTTGCCGAGCCTGCAGAGGAGGAAATCTCCCCGGAACAAAGCATCGAACCGTATCCCCCCGAACGGGTTCGCTATTCGGTCAGCACCGATTCCCTGCCCGCTCCCCGCTTTGCACCTCCGGAGGCCCATCGTGTGGAGCCCCTCGCGGTTGAACCGGTCGAGTATCTCGGCGATCCGCTGGAAGATGCTGTGGTTGAACCCTCACAGCCCTTGCCTGCCACCCTGCTAATCACGCCCCGCGAACTGGTCGCCCCGCGCAAAGCCCGGCCCCGCCTGGCGGAAGGCCCCCTCAGCGATCCCCCCACCGGCTTCACCGCCCCGACATCCCAATCCGCCCTTCAGCCAGAAGACGCGCAGGCAAACCCCGCGGTCTTCCGCTCCTCGGAGTTCACCGACCCGTCGCATGCAACAGGGCCGGAACCTGCCGTTCAGCCCTCCGAATGGCACTCGATTCATCTCGACACGGAGACCCCCATCCGCGAGCGCAGAGCCATGCCTTCCCCCTCCCTTGATCCAGTTCTGCACGTCGCCCCCCTCGAGGACCGTGCCATGGCCGCGCTGGTGGATTGCGCCCTCACCCTCTGCGCTTTCCTCCTGTTTTCGGCGGTGTTCGCCCTCTCCAGCACGGTCCTGCCCCACGGCCGCGCAGCCCTCATCGGCGCAGGAGCAGCCCTTTTCGCCATGGGGCTCCTCTACCAGATCCTCTTCTTTACCCTCACGGACGCGACTCCAGGCATGCGCTATGCCAAAATCGCGCTCTGTACCTTCGACGACGAGAACCCCTCCCGCCCGGCCCTCCGCGGACGCATTGCGGCTCTGCTGCTCTCCGCTCTCCCCGTCGGCCTCGGCTTCCTCTGGGCCGTCTTCGACGAAGATTCGCTCGGCTGGCACGATCGCGTCACCCGCACCTACCAGCGCAGCTATCGCGACGAATGACTCTTTAGTAACTACCCCATCGGACCTCGACTTTTCACGGGGAATTCGCATCCCAATCTTGTGACCACAACCACAATGACGACTGCTGCGTCCGCTTCCGGACCGTGGCATGGTCAGTTCGAAGGCCACGCCCGGATTTGCATGTTTCTTGCCATGGTTGAAGCTGTTGCTCTGGTGATCTCTCCCTGGGTCCTGGGTTGGATCTCCAGCATGCATCATCCTGGACATATGGACTCAACCGACCTGCCGGTGGCACCCAGCTGGCTGGCGATCATCGACTTCCTTGGCATCCTTTTGGCTTACGCCTGGCTCTCTCTGTACCGGCGCCTCAGCACCAGAATCGCAGAAGGCGCTCCCGGTTACCCATTTCTGGACCGAATCCGGCTCACCATGTCGCTGCTGGCACAAAACGTGCTCGCTCTGGTGATCCTGATCGCAATCAAAGTCCGCTAAGCAAGCTGTTACACGGGGCCGCGCTCTTCGCTCCGAGCGATCGGAGCAGCGCAGCCCCTCAAAGCTTCACGACACTCGCTACCGGCTACCGCCGACCGGCTGCTGTTCCGGCACCTCATGCACCGGCCGATAGTCGAAGTCCCACCGCTGCATGCGATTCCCCGACTCATAACGTGTATTCCAGTTCAGCCAGTAGGCGTCGGTGCCCGGCGTCTGCGGAAAATGCTCCCCCGCCGGGTACGGATAACGCGTCATCTGCTGGAACGGCATCTGCGCCACCGTGAACGGCGAAGCCTCCCACCAGTCCATGTCCTTCACAAACCCATCGGCGTAGAAGAAGTAGTCGCGCCTCCAGCCCATTGGCAGCGCCGGCAACCCGGCTGCGCTGAACTCGGCATCGATCTCCTCACCCGTTCCGAAAATCACATACCGGTTGTCGATCCTGTCCAGCAGCGGCGTCACATCGCCGTACCGCGTATACACGCCGCGCGCCCACAGGAACGGCCCCGTCGCACTGATCTGGCTGTAGTCGTACGTCAGATCGCCTGGCGTCTTCCCTTCGACCTGCTTCGGATACCCGCGAAACGCCAGATGCGCCATCGCCAGCGGGACATTTGTCTGACGCACGTCCGACATGGCATTCGGTCCGTTGTCCACGCGGATCCGGTCCCAGTAGATCTGTAGATTCGTCGAGATGCGGATCTTCCGCGCGCCCGCCGGGAGCTTCCCGGTCAGATCCACCACGATCGTCCGCGGCAGACCCGCCGGGAATCCCATGTCGTCAACCACCCGCTTCCAGCTTCCGTCCGGCATCTGCACGTCGACACGCGGCGGAATCGGCTGCATTCCCGCCTGCCATGCCGCATACATCGAGCTGGCGCTGAAGTACTCGATATACCCATCCATCAGCAGGCGCAGCGGCCTTTCCGGCGACCATTGTCCGACATCGAGCGTCAGCGTGTGCAGATTCGCAAATCCCGCATAGCTCAGATTGGTGAAGTCCCGAACATAGTGATGATCGCGCTCCGCCAGCAGGGCCCGCACGTCGTGCCCATCCTCGTCCCAGGCGCCCGCCACTGGCCGCGGAGCCGACACCGCAACCGTCTTGCCGGAGGCAAAGGGCCGCTCGCTCAGGAAGCGCTCGTCTGGATACACTTCGGTCCCCGCTGGGTGATCCACCGCCACCAGCCGCAGCTGGTCGATGTAGTTGACCTCCTCCATCGGCTCACCAAACCGCAGGCTCAGCAGCCCATTCCGCGCCCGCAACTGGTCCCCGTCCACCTTGATCCACTCGTCGGGATCGTTCTCGTTCGTCGACTTCGGCGATGTCCAGTGCCCCACCACCGCTGCCCCGATCACGTCCGACACAAACTGATACTGCTTGCCATCCCACGCAAACAGCGTCGGACACGAGCTGCCCCGCCGATCCAGTTCCTTCAGCGCCAGCTCGCCATGCTGCAGCTTTTCCGTTTCAATGTTGATCTCGTCCTGAGGAACCCCCGTCGGCCACAGCAGCCGCACCACATCGGCCTTCGTCGTCTGTCCCAAACCCGCGAGGATCACGGTCGATCCCTGGCTCAGGTAGCCCGATGCCCCGGTCACCTCGAACTTCTGCCACATCCCGCCGGCCAGCACCTGCACCTTCGTCTCGATCGCCGTCTTGTTGTCCGCCAGCCCGGTCAAAGCAATGCGCAAAGAGTGATTCCTATTTCCCCCAACGTTGCGCAGCACCACGGGTGGCGCATCCAGCCGGGACACAATCAGGTCCGCCGCACCGTCCCCGTCCACATCGGCCGCGATCAACGCCCGGCCCTCATGCACCTTCACGCCATCCAGGCCCAGAGATCCGCTCACGTCCTCAAAGCCCTTCGGCCCCAGATTGCGGAACACCCGCACTTCCGATCCATGCCGCGTGTCGAAAAGTACGGCAAGATCGATCCAGCCATCGTTATCCACATCGATCGGCGCGACGCTCCAGGCGCCCGTCACGCCCGCCGGAACCGGCAGAGTCACCCGTTCGAAGCGCGTCCCCTCGACATTCCGCCAGAGGCTCACATACGGCGCAGCCATGCTCGTGACAGCGACGTCCATCCAGCCGTCCTTGTCGAAATCGAAAATCGCAAGGCTGCCCCCGCCCTTGACGCTGTCGTCCGGATACAGACGCACCGGCTTGAACGCCCCCTCGCGCTGATTTTCGTAGAGGATCGGTCCGCTCGCCCCGCCCGCTACCGCCAGATCCACCGCGCGGTCGTTGTTGATGTCGGACAACGTCGCCTGCGTCGTGCTTCCCTCTCCCCCAAGCCCGGTCGGCCCTGTCCATTCCGTGAACGTCGAGTTGCCGTTGTTGCGCCACATCGCGTTCGAGCCCGTCTTCCCCTCGATCGGCGAACCCGTGACGAACAGATCCAGATCGCCATCATGATCGAAATCGACAAATGTCAGCCCCATCGGCCGATTCAGCTGCCGGATTCCCACCTTCGCCGTCACATCCTCGAACTTCCCGCCCCCGAGGTTCCGGTAAAGGATCACCCGATCCTTCATCGACACCGCCAGATCGGGCAGCCCGTCATTGTCGAAATCCCCCACGGCACACGCGATGCCCTCGCCCTTCGCATCGAGGCCGGTAGCCGCAGCCGGCACCAGCTCAAACGACCCATTTCCCAGGTTGCGATACACGCGGATCGCAGGCTCTCCCATACCCATCGCGATCAGGTCCTGATGCTCGGGCCCGAAGAGATCGATAATGCACGCACCCCCTCCCGGCCCTGCGCCGATGTCGCCCTTCGGCGATGGCCCTGGCAGCTCCTTCGCCTCGAACTTCACCGGAATCATCGGCCCCGCCGCCTGCACCGGCAGCGCCATTTCCTCCATCGTCGAGTAGTGCCCGCGCTCGCCATACCCCACGCTCAACGGTGAGGAAATCTTCGCCTGCGTGTAGTGCTGGAAAATCTTCAGGTGCTGGTGCGCTTCTTCCACTCGCCCCGCGCGCTGCAAGGCCCGCGCCAGCCCAAACTCCGCCGAACAGTGCAGCGGATTCAGCTTCAGCGCCGTCTCAAATGCCGTAATCGCCGCATTCTCATTGCCCAGGCTCATCTCCAGCGATCCCACGAAGTAGTGCGCATCGGCGTCCTTCGGGTCGATCGCCAGCACCTTCTTCATGTCCTCGATCGCGCTCTTCTGGTTCGCCTCGTCCATCTCCGTCAGTCCCAGGTTGTACCAGGCCCGCGGATTATCCGGAGCCATGACCGCCGCCTTGCGCAGCTCCGCTTCGGCCTGTGGCAGCTGCTGCAGATACAGCAGCGCGATGCCCCGATTCAGCAGGGGGATTGCCGAACCTGGATCGGCGGCCTGCGCCTGCTGGAGTTCTGCCGCAGCCTTTTCAGTCAGCTGCTGGTTCATCAGCGCCACGCCGATGCTGTTCAGCCGCGCCGCTTCCACGGTGCCGGGATTCCCCGCTGCCGGTCGCGCATTCAGCGCTGTCAGCGTGCCGATCAGCACGATTCCAGGAACAGCAAAGCTCAGGAAAGTGAGAGGAGTTCTGTTGGATGGCATGTATCGCCGTCCATTATAGGGATCGGCGCATACGCCTCGCATCCGTCGCGCGAAGCGCGTCCTGCAAGGACGGCCGAGCGATTACCCGCCGATGTGGACCATGCTGCGCGAGGGCTTCAGGAATCCCGGCTCTCCGATATGGTGCCGGGCTTCTTTCCGTTCCACCGTGCGCCGGATGAACTGCACCATCTCCTCATCGCTCCCGCCCCGCTGCATCACCGCGTACAGATCGTGATCCGTCTGCGAGAACAGGCAGGTTCGGATTTTCCCGTCCGACGTCAGCCGTACACGGCTGCAGTGGCCGCAAAACGCCTGGGTCACCGGTGCGATAATCCCCATCTCCCCGATCCCATCGTCGAAGGTGTACCGCACCGCCGTCTCACTGGCTGCATTCGGCGTCAGCTGCACCACCGGCCGAAAACTGCTCAGGGCTGCAACGATCTCCTTCAGCGACACCACCGACTCCGGCGTCCATAGCCGATCCTCTTCCAGCGGCATGAACTCGATAAAGCGGACAATCACCCCTTCGTCGCGCGAAAACTGTGCAAACGGAACGATCTGGTCCTCGTTGAAGCCGCGCAGCAGCACGCAATTCACCTTCACCGGCTCCAGGCCTGCTTTCCTCGCCGCCCGAACACCCGCCAGCACCCGCTCATAGCTTCCCGGCACCCGCGTGATACGCGCGAACTTCTCCGCGTCCACCGCATCCATGCTGATCGTGATCCGGTTCAGGCCCGCCTCGCGCAGAGGTTCGGCCATCTCCTCCAGCAGATGCCCATTGGTCGTCAGCGCCAGGTCGAGCGGCCCGCCATCCATGGTCCGCAACTGGCTCAGTTCCCGAACCAGACCCGGAAGGCCCCGGCGCAGCAGCGGCTCGCCCCCCGTCAACCGGATCTTCTCGATCCCCAGCCCAACGAAAACCCGCGCCATGCGCAGATAGTCCGCAATCGGCAGGTCCGCGTAAATCGCGCCTTCGTTGCCCGTCCGGCAATACACACACTTGTAGTTACAGCGATCGGTGATGGAGATGCGCAGGTCCGTGATGGCCCGGCCGTGCTTATCCATCAGCCGCTCGGCCCGGCCCGCTGCTGCGTCCCGAACGGAATCGAGCACGCTTCCCATGAGCTTCTACTCTATTCGATGCGCACCGCGACCGTCAGCTTCATCCGTCACAACTTTACCCGTGGGAGTGGGCGTCCCCGTCCGCAGCCGATCGCTTCGACCCATAGAAGCGTTTATCGCACTGCAGGCACCGCCAGGCCCGCATTCCAACCGCCTTCAGGGGCAGGTCATACCACCGCGAACGGGAGCGCCGCAGAGAGTCTCCCTCATGGCATCGCGGGCATCGCAACGCGTTCGTCGTCATCCAGGAATTCCCCGCCACCGTTCCGGCAGGCCCCCCTTTCCCTCACATCCCGTCGTAGTTCGGTCCCCCGCCCCCCTCCGGCGGAACCCAGCGAATGATCTGGTAGGGGTCCATGATGTCACAGGTCTTGCAGTGGACACAGTTGGTGAAGTTGATCTTCAGCTGTTTCTCAGACGTGCTTCCTGTGGGATTCGTTTCCACGCCATCTGGCGCCGCATCCACCATCTCGTACACTGCCGCCGGACAGAAATACTGGCACGGATTCCCGAATTCCCTCGCGCATCGATCGCTGCAGAGGCTCAGATCCTCCACCACCAGATGCACCGGCTGATCCTCGTCATGCCGCGTTCCGGAATGGAACACATCCGTCAGGCGATCGAAGGTCAGCTTCCCGTCCCCCTTCGCGTTCCCGAGTTCCTGCAGATGATCCGCCTTCGCCGGCCCCAACCCCTCCAGGGGCCGCATCCGCGTATAGCCGGCGCGATTCTTCGCGTCAGGCCCGAGGTTCGCCCCGAACATCACCTGCTGAATCCCCGCCTTCATCACCCCTTCCAGCAGTCCGTGCTCGAATCCCTGGTGGAAATTCCGTACCCGCCAGAGTTCCTCGCGAATCCAGCTCCGATCCACCGCCGCCTTATACTCGCTCAGCGTATCCGCCGAGCTGTCGCCACTGAGCATCGCATCGAACGCCGTCTCTGCCGCGAGCATCCCGCTCTTGATCGCCAGATGAATCCCCTTCAGCCGCTGCGAATTCAAAAAGCTCGCCGAATCCCCCAGCAGCATCCACCCATTCCCATAAATCCGCGGCATCGTCAGCCATCCGCCATACGGCAGACTCTTCGCGCCGTAGCGAATCATCTTGCCGCCTTCAAGAATGCGCCGCGCAAAGCCGTGCTCCTTGAAACTCTGAAAGACGTGGTGCGGATCCGTACGAGGATCCTCATAATCAAGCCCCGTCACGTACCCCACACTCGCCAGTGTTTCGTCGATCCCGTAAATCCACGCCCCACCGTATTCCCGGCTCGTCAGCGGATACCCGAGCGTGTAGATCACTTCGCCCTTCGCCACGCGCCCCGCAGGAATCTCCCACAGTTCCTTGATCCCCACGCCGTACGTCTGCGCGTGCTCCGGATCTTCGAGTCCCAGCCGTCCGATCACCTCTTTGGCACAACTGCCGCGCGTTCCTTCTGCCAGAATCGTGATCTTCGCCCGCAATTCGTATCCGGGTTCGAAGTTCCCCTTCGGCCGCCCTTCCTTGTCCACGCCCTTGTCATCGGTGAGAACGCCCGCGACGCGCGCCGTCTCCACGTCCGTGCTCTCGTCCTCCCACTGGACCTGCGACGCCGCAAACCCGGTGAAGACCGTGATTCCGGCCTCCTCCACCTTCTGCCCCATCCACTTCACAAATTGATTGAGCGAAATCACGTAGTTCCCGTGATCCCGCAGCGGCGGCGGCACGATCGGAAATTTGTGCTGCCCCTTGTGCGTCAGGAACCACACCGACTCCTTCGTGACCTCGGCATCGAGCGGAGCTTCCTTCTCGAAACCCGGCAGCAGTTCCCGCATCGACCTCGGATCGAGCAGCGCCCCGGACAGGCAGTGCTGCCCCACCTCCCGCGATTTCTCCAGCACATTGATGTTGTCTTTCGAAAGCGGCGACTCGGGATGCTTTTCGTTGTGTGCGTCGATCAACTGCGCCAGCCGCAGCGCGCACGCCATCCCCGCCGGCCCGCCGCCGACAATCACCACGTCCGCTTCCATCTGCGGCCGCTCGATGCCCTCAATTGGTTTTCTGAATACGGTCATATGGGACCGACCATCTTACAGGGTCAACCCTGCCCAATGCAGATCACGAATCCATGACAGGTCAACATCGCGCTGAATTTCGAGTTGTCGAATATGGGTAGAAGCCGCGGGCTTCAGCCCGCGGAATTGGCACGGGATTTGAAGGGCTTCAGCCCCGGCCAGAGGGTACATCGCATCCTTCACTGCTGAAAAGCCTGGCGAACCGCTTCACCGCGAACCGGTTTTCGCTAACCCCTACTGGCTCCAGGCCTCCGGCTACTGGCTGCTCTTGGCCTTCTTAATCTCTTCCGTCAGCGCCGGGACCACCTGGAACAAATCCCCGACCACCGCCACGTCCGCAATCTCGAAGATCGGCGCCTCGGGGTCCTTGTTCACCGCCACAATCGTCCGCGACCCCTTCATCCCCACGATGTGCTGGATCGCGCCGCTGACTCCCAGCGCAACATACAGCTTCGGCGCCACGGTCTGCCCCGACGACCCGATCTGCCGTTCCAGCGGCAGCCATCCGTTATCGCAGATCGGCCGCGAGGCCGCCACTTCCCCACCCAGCGCCGCCGCAAGATTCTCGGCCAGCGCCATGTTTTTCTGTTCCTTGATCCCCCGCCCCACCGCAACGATCACCTCGGACTGCGACAGGTCCACCGTCTGCTTCGCTTCCTGGAAAACCTCATGCGGCGTCACCCGCGTCGGTCCATCGGCCACCCTGGCCGCCCTCGACTCGACCACCCCGGGGCCCCCTTCAGCCTGATCCCCGCGGAAAGCCCCGATCTGCATCGTCGCCATCCACGGCGCATCCCCCCCGAACGACACATCCGCCGCAAATTTCCCCTGGAACATCTGCCGCGTGAACTGCACCGTCCCGCCCGCAACCTTGTATCCCGTTGCGTCGGAGATCAGCGTCCGATCCAGCGCCAGCGCCAGCCGCGGCGCAAAGTCGCGCACCTGGTACGTGTGCGGAAACAGCACCAGCTTCGGCTGCTTCTCCTCAATGAACGCCTTGAGCGCGTACACGTACGCATCCGACGTGTAGGCCTTCAGCGCCTCGTCCTCCAGCGCCGTCACGGTCCCGCTGGTCTTAGCCGCCAGTTCGCCGGTCAACTCAAGCACGCCGCTGCCTGGCAGCACCACGTCTACGGTCCAGCCCGTCTCCTTCGCAATCGCCTGCGCCCCCGCGATCGTTTCAAAGGAAACCCGGTTCAGCTTGCCGTCTCGCTGCTCCGCCACCACCAGAATTGTGTCTGCCATAACGCACGTCAGGGGAGCCGCAGCTCCCCTCTGATCCTTCCCTATCCCCTACTCCCTATTCCCTGCTTTCTAGTACTCGTGCACCCGCCCGCGCCGCAGATACGTCCCGTACAGGCCGAAAATCACGCACATCAGCGCCGCGATCACGTTGTAGTAGAACATCGGATGCACCCAGCCCGGAGAGTAGGTCAGATCCTGCCCCGTCCACAGCAGCAGCAACACAGCGAAAAATCCAAACTGCCCCGCGATCACCTGGAACACCAGCCCCCAGCGCCGCCGCGTGTCGAGTGCAGCCACCTGCGCGGGGTTCAGATTCCGTTCTGCCTCAGGGATCGTCATATTCGCCATCGTCGCTTCTCGCTCCTTCAGAATGCTTGCCGTCAGATTCAGCTCGATCGGAGACCGCGCCACCGGGGAAACGCCAGCTTACCAAATCCTGTGTTCCTTCCGCACCTTCTTCGGAAGGGTGACCGAATGCTCCCCGCTCCCGGCTGAATAAGGCGCGCGTTCAAAGAACGCGTGCCTCATTCTTCAGATACTCCACCACCTGCTTCGCCGCCTCGCCCGCCGGAGCCTCGATCTTCCGCGTCTTCTTCTGGCTCCCCGGCACGTACAGCTTCTCGATCTTCTGCACCTGCTTCGACAGCTTGCCCTCGACCTCCGCCCACGCTACCTTGCGCAGCGGCTTGTTCTTGGCCTGCTTGATCCCGATCAGCGTCGCGTACCGCAGCTTATTGATCCCGCTCTGGATCGTCAGCACCGCCGGCATCGTCATCTCGATATTCTGGTAGTGCCCCGCCTCCAGCTCGCGCTTCAGCTTCAGCCCTGCATCCGCCTTCTCGATGCCAATAATGATCGTCGCGTGCGGAATCCCCAGGATCTCCGCCAGCAGCACGCCCGTCTGCGCCGCGCCGAAGTCATCCGACTGCAGCCCGGTCACAATCAGATCGAAATTCTCGCCTTCAATGGCAGCCGCTATGGCGCGCGCCGTGTTCGCCGCATCCATCTGCCCAAAGCGATCGTCCTCGAGATGGATCGCCCGGTCCGCACCCTTGGCCAGCGCCTCGCGCAGCACCTGCTGCGCCCGCGCCGGGCCCGCCGTGATCGCGACCACCTCGCCCCCGTGCTTTTCCTTCTGCCGCAGTGCCTCTTCCAGCGCGTAGGCATCCGGCTCGTTGGTCTCCCAGGAGACGTCGTCGCGAATCCACGTGCCTGTCTCGTTCAGCCGCAGCGGCGCATCCTTTTGCGGCACCTGCTTGATGCAAACCAGAATCTTCATAGGCAACTGCAAAGTATAGCGAAACGGAGTGAAAGCCGGGAAAAACACCCCTGCACAAAAAAGAACGCGCCAGGCTCAGGCCATAGCGCGTTCTCTGCAAAAGACCGCACCGCCCATCCTTACTGTGGCGGCGGTACCGTGAGCCTCTTCCGCGGAGCCGTCTGCGAATCCCCCACGATCCCGTCGGATTCGTTCTGCGCGTTCGCGCCATTCGCGTCTCCCCCCGCCATCGACGCCAGCTCGGACTTGCGATACTTCGGCGCGCTCACATACCCGTGGATGTGGTCTTTCGTGATCGAATTGATCACCACCTGGATCGGCTGCTCCGTGTCCGGCTGGTAGTACATCACCGGCTGATCCAGATTCACGTGCTTCTGCACCAGATTGCGGTCGTCCACCATCAGCTGCAGATCCGCAAACTGATGCTTCACGTTCGCCTTGCGCAGACTCACCCCCAGCGGCCCCTCGCGCGTGAACTGCTTCGACTTCTGCAGATCAAACTCGAAGTAGCTCCGTTCGCCGCGTTTCTCCAGCGTCACCAGTTCGTCATGCGTCTTCGCAATCGACCCGGTCAGCTCCGTCTTCGCGCTCGCCAGATCGCCGCGCGTCTCATCGATCGCCTTGCCCTGCGCATCCAGCTGCGCCTGCATCTTTTTCCACCGCGCCTCGGCCGCGTGCCCTGCACGGGGCTTTCCCGCCGCTCGCCGGACCGGCGCCTCCGCAGCCGCTGTCGCCGCCGCCTGTTGCGCAGCCGCCTGCTGGGCCTGCTGCTGGGTGACCAGCTCGCTCACCTTCGCGGTCAGATTGTTCAGCTGGCTGCGGGTCTGAGCCAGCTCGGCGCTGGCCTGCTGGCTCTGCGCCGCCGCCTCCTGCGCCGCATGATGCTCGTGCACTGCGTACCCCACCCCGCCCATGGCGACCACCACCGCCGCCACCAGACCAGCAACAAACTTGACCACCGACGTCTCGGTGTCCAGCTGCGAACCTTCCATGACATGCCTCCGGATGCAAAAATCCTTGCCCCGGTTGCAGCACGCAACCTTCCATCATTGACCAACGAGTAAATGAAAGATCCCACAGGGTTTGCGCAATATCCAGAGGCGCAGTTACCGGACAGAATTTCGTAACCTGCGGAAATTCTTCTCACCCGGCGGCGCGAATTCCACCCGCGATGGCCAATCCCATCGGTGCACCGCCCCATCCAATACAATGGAAGTATCCCTGAACCCTTGAGAGTTGCAAAAGCTGCATGATTTCCGTAAGCAATGTCACCATGCGCTACGGCGCTAAAGTCCTGTTCGAAGAGGTCTCCACCACCTTTACTCCCGGCCGCCGCTACGGCCTCACCGGCCCCAACGGCGCCGGCAAATCCACCTTCATGAAGATCCTCTCCGGCGACCTCGATCCGCAGAAGGGGACCGTCGTCCGCCCGAAAAAGCTCTCCGTCCTCCAGCAGGATCAGTACGCCTTCGACGCCTTCCGTGTCATCGATACCGTCATCATGGGCAACAAACCCCTCTGGGCCGCCCTCGCCGAACGCGACAAAATCTACGAGAAATCCGAACTCACCGACGATGACGGCATGCGCCTCGCAGAACTGGAAGGCGTGGTCGGTGAAGAAGACGGCTATACCGCCGAATCCGATGCCGCCGTCCTCCTCCAGGGCCTCGACATCCCCGACGAACTCCATGAGCGCAAAATGTCCGAGCTCCAGGGAGGCCAGAAAGTCCGCGTCCTGCTCGCCCAGGCCCTCTTCGGCAAACCCCAGGCGCTCCTCCTCGACGAGCCCACCAACTACCTCGATCTCGACTCCATCCACTGGCTCCAGGACTTCCTCGGCCGTTTCGAAGGCACCCTGATCACCATCTCCCACGACCGCCACTTCCTCAACTCCGTCTGCACCCACATCGCCGACATCGATTACCAGACGATCATCACCTACACCGGCGGCTACGATGACATGGTCCTCGCCAAGACCCAGGTCCGCGCCCGTCTTGAGTCGGAAAATGCCCAGCGCGAGAAAAAGATCGCCCAGCTGAACGAATTCATCGCCCGCTTCTCCGCCGGCACCCGTTCCAGCCAGGTTACCAGCCGAAAAAAGGAAGTCGAGCGGTTACAAACCACCGACCTCGCGCGCTCCAACATCCAGCGCCCCTACATCCGCTTCGACCAGAACCGCCCCTCCGGCAAATACGTCGCCGAAATTGACGGCCTGCGCAAAACCTATGGCGACCTCACCGTGATCGATAACTTCGCCACCGGGATCATGCGCGGCGAGAAAATCTGCCTCATCGGCCGCAACGCCCAGGGCAAGACCACCATGCTCAAGTCGCTGCTCGCCAACCAGCCCGGCCTCGCCGAGAAAGACTTCACCCTCGACGCCGGCAACGTCAAGTGGGGCCACGAAGTCCAGATCGGCTACTTCCCTCAGGACACCACCGGCGTCATCGAGCCGGGCATCACCGTCGTCGACTGGCTGCGCCAGTTCGACGAGAAGGCCACCACCGAGGACATCCGCGGCATTCTCGGCCAGATGCTCTTCCGCGGTGAAGAAGGCCTCAAGCCCACTGCCGCGCTCTCCGGCGGCGAGACCGCCCGCCTCATCTTCTGCAAACTCATGCTGCAGAAACCCAACCTGCTCATCCTCGACGAGCCCACCAACCATCTCGACCTCGAAGCCATCAACGCGCTTAACATCGCGCTCCAGCGCTACGAGGGTACGGTGCTGCTCGTCACCCACGACCACGACCTCATCGACGAAGTCGCGACGCGCATCTGGCATTTCGAACAAGGTGCGATCGAGGACTTCAAGGGCCCCTACGAGGAATACCAGCAGGCGACAGCAGCCGTGCGGTAAACACAAACCCAAACGGGCGCCATCCCGGCGCCCGCTACCCACCATCCCCTACCCACCATCCGCTATCCGCTATCCGCTATCCGCTATCCGCTATCCGCTATCCGCTATCCGCTATCCGCTATCCGCTGAAAAGCTACTCCCTGCTCCATTGATATCCCTCACCTCCAGCACCACTGTGGGATATCCCTCCGCCGCACATCGGATCATCGCCCGCCCCACCCCCTGCAGCGTGCTCGCGTAATTTGCCGCCATCACCCGCAGCACCGGATACATCCACCCAATCCATCCAAACCAGCCCGGCAGATTCTTCTGTCCCGGCATCGGCTTCATAAACCCAGGCCGAAAGTGGTACACGGCCTTGAATCCCACGCGTGTCAGCGCGTTCTCCGTCCGTCCCTTCACACGCGCCCACATCGTGCGGCCCTTCTCCGTCGTGTCTGTTCCCGCCCCCGACACATACACGAACACCATCCCCGGATTCACTCTCGCCAGCGCCTCCGCAAAGTGCAGCGTCAGGTCGTAGGTGAGTCGCGTGTATTCCGCCTCGCTCTTCCCAATCGAACTGACTCCCGCACAGAAAAAGCATGCATCGTAGCCACGCAGTTTCTCGGCCGCAGAATCCACCTGCATGAAGTCGGGCACGATCAGCTCCTTCACCTTCGGCGGCAATGCCCCATAGGAGCGCCGGCTCACCAGCAGAATCTCGCTCACTGCCGGATTCTCAACGCACTCCAGCATCACCCCTTCGCCCACCATGCCCGTCGCGCCCGTAATGATCGCTCTCATTCGTAACAGTCTCCGTTACGCATGCACCGCTCTGGATGCCCCGCCAATCGCCACCGGCTGCAGGCCACAGGCTACCGGCCACAGGCTACCGGCTACCGGCTGCCTCTTACCAGTCCCAGCTGCACCAGACTCTCCGCTGTCGCCACGATCGCGTCCTCCCGCGACCGCGGTTTCCACCCCAGCAGTTTCTGCGCATGCTCGCTGGTGGCATTCTTCCTCTTGTCCAGCTCGGGCAGGATCTGCCTGGCTGCCGGGTCGCGTTTGGCCACCAACCGCACCGCCCAGTTCGGAATCTGCACCGTCGGCACCTTCTTCCCCCACTCGCCCATGCGGCTCTTCAGAACCAGCGCGATCTCGCGGAACGACATGAAATCCCCGGCAACCGCCAGGAACCGGTCGCCCTTTGCCTCCGGATGCGTCATCGCCCGCAGGTGCAGATCGGCCACATCCCGCACATCCACCGCGCCGAACCAAATCTTCGGACACCCCGGCACCGCGCCCTCCATCAATCGCTGCACGATCAGGATCGACGTTGAAAGATCCGGTCCCAGCACCGGCCCAAACACACCTACGGGATTCACCACCGCCAGCTCCAGGCCGCCGCGTTCGCGTCCCATGAAGTTCCACGCCTCATGCTCGGCCAGCGTCTTCGACTTCACGTAGGGCAGCACGTCGTCGCTCTGCAGATTCGTCCAGCTTGCCTCGGTAAACGGTGCGTCCTGCTGCTTATGCCCATAGCCAATGGCCGCAAACGACGACGTCAGCACCACGCGCTTCACCCCGGCATCGCGCGCCGCGCGCAACACGCGCAGTGTCCCTTCGACCGCCGGGCGGACAATCTCGTTCTCATCGTCGGGCACGCGGGAGGGAAAGGGCGAGGCCACGTGCAGCACATACTCGCAGCCCTGCAGCGCCGCAGCCCATCCTTCGTCCTGCAGCAGATCCGCAGCGAAAAACGTCAGCCGCTCTCCAGGCTCTGCCCCGCCGACCCTCGCGGGGCCCCCGACATGCCCGGTGTTGGCAGGATGGGGTGCAAGCATCGCCCGCACATCGGCCTCTCGGTCCAGCGACCGCACTGTGGTCCGCACCGTATGCCCGGCCTCCAGCAACTGCAAAATGCAATGGCTCCCGATGAAACCGGAGCCGCCCGTCACCAAAACCGTGCTCATGCTTTCCTTCCTCGTTCCTTTGAAGCTTTCCTGCCAGGATTATCGATCACCAGGCCTCTCCTGACCGAATCGCCAGACCCGCCGCGGAAATTCGAATGGGTCCGTCCGCCAGCTCATGACCGGCGCAGGATTACCTTTTTCCAGGTCCGAACCAGGCAACTCAGGACCGTCCCACGGTCCTCTTAGCAGCAGCCGTAGCTCCTCGTCAGACTGGGCTGGACGGCCTGGAATACCTTGGACACCCATCGCCTCCGCGTTCTCCCTGTCTGCCTGGTTCTCTGTTGTGTGTCTCTCTTCTGGATGACCGCATGTGGAGGCTCCGCCGGCACCGCTCCGTCGCCACCCGCTTCCTCCCCCGCCATCTCTTCCGTCACCCCGACCTGCTCCCCCTCGACCATCGCCACTGGCGCCACCTCGCAATGCAGCGCCAACGTCAAGGGCACCGGCAGCTTCAGCTCCACCGTCACATGGACGGTCACCGGAGGCGGCACCATCTCTGCGGCCGGCCTCTACACCGCGCCTTCCTCAGCCGCGACCATCACCGTCACCGCCACCAGCACCGCAGACGCCACCAAATCCGGCACAACCTCCATCACCGTGCAGGCCACTACGCCTCCGCCACCCCAGGTCCCACCCAGCAATCACATCGTTTTCGTCATGGAAGAGAATCAGAGCTATTCCACAGTCGTGGGGGCCACCACGGTCTGGCCGAATCTCAACGCGCTCATCGCTCATGGCGCGCTGCCCACCAACTACTACGCCAACGCACACCCCTCCATCGGCAACTACTTCATGCTGACGACCGGCCAGCTTCTCACGACAGACGACAATTCGACCCAGGTCTTTAACGTCGACAATATCGCCCGCCGCATGCTCTCCTCCGGCGTCACCTTCCGCGTCTACGCCGAAGGCATCACGCAGGGATACACCGGCGGCAATACCGGCCTCTACCTCATCCGCCACAATCCTTTCGCGATGCTCTCCGATGTCGCGAGCAACCCGCAGGTGGCGAACGAAGTCCTCTGGCCCTTCTCGCAATTTGCCACCGACCTCGCCAACAACAATCTGCCGGACTTCGCCTTCATCGTTCCCAACATCGACGATGACGCGCACAACGGCACGCCGCAGCAAGCCGACACCTGGCTCCAGACCAACATCGTCGCTCCGCTTTCCGCCAACACCGCTTTCCAGAGCGGCGGCGACGGCCTCCTCATCGTCGACTTCGATGAGGCAGCCGACTCCGACACCACGAACGGCGGCGGCCATGTCTCCCCCGTCCTCTGGGGCCCCAACATCAAAGCCGGTTACACCCAGAGTTCGACGACGGTGTACCAGCACGAAAGCATGCTTCGTACCATCATGGAAGCCCTGAATCTGCAGAACCCTCCCGCGGCTGCCGCCACTGCGCCCTCGATGACCGAATTCTTTATCCAGAAATAGAATCCGCGTATCGCACCCTTCTGATCGCCGCGCTGCGTCCACAATTTCGGACAATCTCCTGTCGCCCCCCCGAAGAGCAGCCCCTCTCTGTTAGCACATCAGTCAACACACCGCACTCCACACGCATCCGATCTGGATAGCGGACGAAAGCGTTGCAAAGATCCCGCGCTGTTCTCACAGAACCATCCATTTCTCCCCTGGGAGTACTACAAATGAAGCGAACTGCAGTCCTGATTGGAATCGGCATCCTGATGGCGTTGCCGTCCTGGCTGGTGGCACAGGAGAGCGCTGCTCATGAAAACCAGATCGAAGTTGGCGTCTATGCCGATTACCTCCGCCTGAATCCCACCGGCGGAACCCCCACCAACTTCGTTGGAACCGGCGGCCGTGTCGGCTTTGCCTACCGCCACATCGGCCTCGAAGCCGAGATGAACTACGACTTTGCGCGCAACATCACCAGCACCTATACCAATAATTCCGGCTCCACAACGACCACCACTTTTGTCAAGACAGGAGTGCGTCCGCTCACCGGCCTCTTTGGTCCCGTCTTTCACATCGGCCCCGGCAACTTCCACGCCTTTGTCACCGGGAAGGTCGGTTTCATCAACTTCACCAACAGCAATCCCCGAACGGTCACCGGCTCTCAGTTCACCGGTGCCGTGAGCGGCGTTGGTGGCGCGGGCACGCATTTTGCCATGTATCCCGGCGGCGGCGTTGAAGGCTTCTGGGGCCCTGTCGGTCTGCGAGCCGAGGTGGGCGACGAGGTCTACCTCAACAATGGCGCGTATAACAACCTCCGGGTCACGCTGGGACCGCAATTCCGTTTCTGATCACCAGCGCACCTCTGTTTGTCACGAAGGCGCTCCCTCGACCCAGGGAGCGCCTTCGCGTTCAGCGCGGCACATTTAGAATGGCAGGCACCGCTTTCACAGGAGTTTTCTCCGATGCTGAATGGCCGTGCCGTTCTCGTCTCTTCCTTTGCCTTCGTCTGCCTGACTCTGGGCGCCGTCTCGTTCTGCGCGCATTCCCAATCCGCCGATCCCGAAGACAAATACATCTGGCTTGAGGACGTACACAGCCCCCGCGCCATGGATTGGGTCAAAGCCGAAGACGCTCGCACCGCAAAGATCATGGACGCCGATCCACGCTTCGCCGCCTACAGCGAAGCCGCCCTCAAAGTCAGCGAAGACCCCAGCCGCCTCCCCATGCCCGACCTGCGCGGCTCCAGCGTCTACAACCTCTGGAACGACCAAAAGAATGTTCGCGGACTTCTCCGCAGAACCACCCTCCAGGACTACTCCAGCTCCGACCCCCACTGGCAGACCGTCCTCGATGTTGACGCCCTCGACAAAGCCGAGAACAAAAGCTGGGTCTTTCACGGCGAAGAGTGCCTCTATCCCGGAGATGAATACTGCATCTTCGACCTCTCCATCGGTGGCGAAGACGCCTCCACCGCGCGCGAGTTCGATCTCAAACAGAACAAATTCGTCGACAGCGGCTTCATCTCGCCGCACAGCAAGCAAGGCATCGCATGGCTCGATAAAGACACCCTCCTCATTGCCCGCGAGTGGGGCGCCGGCACCATGACTAAGTCCGGCTACCCCTTCATCGTCAAAGAATGGAAACGCGGCGCCCCCCTCGACAGCGCGAAAGAAGTCTTTCGCGGCGAAGCCACGGACATCTCCGCCGACCCGTGGGTCCTCCACGACGCTCAGGGCCATCACCTGGTGGGATTCCGGCGCGGCGTCACCTTCTTTGAATCCCGCTGGTGGATCCAGACTCCCAACGGCCTCAGGGAACTCGCAATTCCCCGCAAGGCCGAGCCCGCCGGCCTTCTCGCCGGACGCCTCCTCATCCAGATCCATGAGGACTGGACCCCAACCCCCGGCGGCGCGAAATTCACCCAGGGTTCGCTCCTCTCCGTCCCGCTGGCCGACGCCCTCCGCGATCCAGCGCACCTGAACCCCACCGTCGTCTTCGCTCCCACCGCCGACGAGTTCCTCGACAATGCAGCCACCACGCACTCCCACCTCATCGTCTCCACGTTGAAGCACGTCCTCGGCCGTGCCTACGTTTACACGCCGACCGGCAAAAGCGGCTGGTCCATCAAGCCCCTCGACGTGCCGGACAACAGCGCCGTCGGCATCGTCACCGCCAGCGACGCCAATGAGACGTTCTTCCTCAGCGTGCAGAGCTTCCTCACTCCGCCTTCACTCCTCCAGGGCGACGCGGCCACAGCCAGCCTCAAACTTTCCCGCTCCCAGCCGCCGCTCTTCGACGCATCCCGCGATACCGTCGAGCAGCACTTCGCCACATCGAAGGATGGCACCAAAATCCCCTACTTCATCGTCCACCCCAAAGACATGCAGCTCAACGGGCAGAATCCCACCCTGCTCAACGCCTACGGCGGCTTTGAAGTCTCCGAGACCCCGCGTTACAGCGCGATCACTGGCAAGCTCTGGCTCGAAAAAGGCGGTGTCTACGTACTCGCCAATATTCGCGGCGGCGGCGAGTTCGGTCCCGCATGGCATGAAGCCGGCCTCAAAACCCATCGCCAGCGCATCTATGACGACTTCGCCGCCGTCGCCGAGGACCTGATCGCAACCAAAGTCACCTCGCCGCGCCACCTCGGCATCATCGGCGGATCCAACGGCGGACTCCTCATGGGCGTCGAGATGACCCAGCATCCCGACCTCTACCACGCCATCGTCATCCAGGTGCCGCTGCTCGATATGCTCCGCTTCGAGCACATCGCTGCCGGAGCCAGCTGGGTCGGCGAATACGGATCGGTCAGCGTGCCGGAGGAACGGGCCTTCCTCGCCAAAATCTCCCCCTACAACCAGCTCAAACCCGGCGTGAAGTATCCCGAGCCCTTCATCTTCACCACCACCCGCGACGACCGCGTCGGCCCGCAGCACGCGCGCAAGTTCGCCGCGAAAATGGAGGAGTACCACGAGCCCTTCCTCTACGACGAAATCACTGAAGGCGGACACGGCGCCGGCGCCGACCTCAAACAAACCGCGCGCTCCTGGGCCGAAACCTATGTCTATCTGGCCGACAAACTCATGTAGCAGATCGCGACAGCCCGGAGCGATCGCCCACGGCCTTCTGTCCCCGTGTGCGGAACTCAATGCGTCTCGTAGTTAAACGTTTTATCTTGACGATCGTCGAAGCGCATCAGTAGCATGGATGCGTTTGAGGTGAATATGAGTTTCTCTGCCGTTTCCGCACAGCGCCTCGTGCGCGGTGCCTGCACCGCGGTTCTGCTCGTCGCATGTTCCGCCTTCGCTCAGGGCCCCTCGCCCAGGCCCGATACTCGCGCCTGGATGAACAAGTCTCTCTCCCCGGATGAGCGCGCCGACCTCGTCATGAAGCAGATGACCCTCGACGAAAAAATGAACTTCGTCCACGGCACCGGCTGGAACGGCCTCCGCGAAGGCGCGGAGATCCCCAAAGGCTCCCTCGGCGGCGCCGGATACGTGCAGGGTGTCCCGCGCCTTGGCATCCCCGGCATCAACATGGCCGATTCGGCGGTGGGCGTGCGTCTCGCCGCGCAGGGCAGCCACTACGCTACGCTGCTGCCCTCCGTCCTCGGCGCAGCTTCCAGCTGGGATAAGGACGCGCTCTTCCTCTACGGTTCCGTCATCGGCCGCGAACTGCGCGACACCGGCTACAACATGTCCATCGGCGGCGGTGTCGACCTCGCCCGCGATCCGCGCAATGGCCGCAATTTCGAATACGCCGGCGAAGATCCCGTCCTCGCCGGAACCATGGTCGGCGAACTGGCCCGCGGCGTTCAGGCCAACCAGGTCATGGGCGACATCAAGCACTACGCCTTCAATGACCAGGAAACCGGCCGCACCACCGTCAACTTCGCCATCGACCAGCGCGCCGCGCGCGAAAGCGATCTGCTCGCCTTCCAGATCGCCATCGGGATCAGTCATCCGGCCGGCGTTATGTGCTCGTATAACCGCGCCACCGTCACGCCTCCTGGCGGCACCGACTGGGCCTGCGAGAACGACTACCTCCTCAATCAGGTCCTCAAAAAGGACTTCGACTTCAAAGGCTTCGTCCTCTCCGACTGGGGCGGAACCCATTCCACCGTCCACGCCATCACCTCCGGCCTCGATCAGGAGCAGCCCGGCTTCAAATATTTCGGCGATCCTCTCAAGCAGGCCGTCCAGAACAACAAAGTCCCCATGGCGCGCCTCGACGATGCCGTCCATCGCGTCCTGCGCAGCATGTTCGCCAACGGCGTCATCGATAATCCTCCCGTCACCGAGGTCGTCGATCCCTTCCGTGGCCGCGACGACGCCGAGCACATTGCCGATGAGAGCATCGTCCTGCTGAAAAATGCCGGCGACCTCCTCCCGCTCAGCGCCTCCTCCGTGAAATCCATCGCCATCATCGGTTCCCATGCCGACGTCGGCGTTCTCTCCGGCGGTGGATCGGCCCAGGTCGACGCACCCGGCGGCAACGCCGCCAATCCACGTCCCGGCGTCTCACAGTGGGGCGAGCACATCTACTTCCCCTCCTCTCCGCTGCGGGAAATTCGTAAACACGCCCCGGACGCGAAGGTCGAATTCGACCCCGGCACCGATAATGCAGCCGCTGCGAAGCTCGCCGCCGCTTCGCAAATCGCCATCGTCTTCGTGAATCAGCCCTTGAGCGAAGGCATGGACGCCGCCACAATCTCCCTGCCGGACAACCAGGACGGCCTCGTCGATGCCGTCGCCGCTGCCAATCCGCACACCATTGTCGTCATCGAAAGCGGCGGCCCCGTGGCCATGCCGTGGATCGATCGCGTCGCGGGCGTGCTCGAAGCCTGGTATCCAGGCATTGGCGGCGCGCAATCGCTCGCCGGCATCCTCTTCGGCCAGGTCGATCCCTCCGGACGGCTGCCGATCACGTTCGCCAAAAACGATGCGCAGCTCCCCCACCCGCAGGTCGCAGGCATGGATCTGCTCAAAAATCCTGGTCCCGGCCATCATCGCCCCGGCGAATTGCCCCTATTCGATGCGCCCGCCACAGAAGGTGTCCGTGTCGGTTACAAATGGTTCGAGTCGAAGCAGGAAGAGCCGCTCTTCCCCTTCGGCTTCGGCCTCTCCTACACCACGTTTGAATTCTCCGGGCTGCAAGCCACAGAGCACGAGGCCACCTTCACCGTGCGCAACACCGGCCAGCGCGCCGGAACGGAGACTGCCCAGGTCTATGCAGCCCTTCCGTCTTCCACCGGCGAGTCGGACTTCAAGCGCCTCGTCGCCTGGGATCGCGTCTCTCTGGCTCCCGGCGAGTCGAAGACCATCACCCTCCAGCTCAACCCCATCTACCTGTCCATCTTCGATGTCGCGAAGAACCAGTTCAAACTGGCCCCCGGCGATTACACCATTCTCGCCGGCTCCTCTTCGAAAGACACCGCACTCACCACCACCGTCCACATCTCGGACTAGCTTCAACGAAGGCCATTCAACAACAAGGGCCTCGAATCCATCCCGGATTCGAGGCCCTTGTTCTGTTCCCTGTTCCCTACTCCCTGTTCCCTACTCCCTACTCCCTGTTCTTAATTCGTGCCGTACGCGGCGCCGGAGGACTGCGCACTCACCGTGCTCGCCGGAGGATGCGCGCCCGCGCCCTTGCCCTCCGCCATCGATCCATCCAGTTCCACCTTGCCCGAGAAAATCGCGTTGTCTTCCACTGAAAGCCGCGCCGCCCGGATATCGCCATTCACGCGGCTTCCCGCCCGCAACTCCACGCGGCCGGCCGCGTGAATATCACCCTGCAGAGAGCCCAGCACAACGACGTCGCGCGCCACAACGTTAGCCGTCACGCGGGCATTGGCCCCAATGGTCAGACGGTGATCCGTCAGCGTCACCGTCCCTTCCACCAGACCCTCAACAACCAAATCTTCATTTCCCTTCACTTCGCCGCGGATCTGGACAGACTTTCCAATCGTTGCCGTTGCTTCTCCAGGCATTGCGAAAACTCCCCTCTCGGTTGGCCCTCAGGCTTTCTCCGCACTATACGCAAGGCGGCGCATCCCCGCAACAGAATTGCCGCCCTGCCGGACTTCCTGTGCGGTCTACTCTGCCGGAGACGCCGCCGGTAGCGTCTTCGTCGCCTGTCGCAGCAAGTCCGCTTCATGCTCCAGCGCCGTCGACACGACGCCGATCTGCTGGTCCGCCAGCGTCCATTGTTTCTGCTCGATCGCCTCGCGCACTCCGGGAATCGTCTTCACGTCGTAGCCTGTGTACAACCCCGGCGCGTAAAGCAGATGTTCGAACCACGGCCGCCCGGGCAAACCCTCGGCCGTCGTCAGCAGCCGCTCGCTTCGGATCAGATCCGGATTCACGCCTGCCGGAGCTACCCCGTTCGCCGCCGCGTACGCCTTGTCGAACGCCTTCGCGGCTTCCGTCAGATCGTCCGACGCCTGCTCCAGCGGTGCGAAATTCAGATACGGCGGAATCGCCTCTACCGACGGCGGCACCATCGTCTTCTTCGGATCGTAGAGCGCTTTGTAGACTCCCTCCGCAATCTCCCGATCCCGTTCTTTGGCTTCCTCGCGCTTCTGTTGCGCCAGTTCCTTCAACTGCGTCAGGTACAAATGCACCGTGTCCGCCAGATCCGAAAACTGGAACGGCAGAAGATCGGCATCCGCCATCCGCATCACCATCGTCCCGGCCGTCTGCGCCAGCGCGCGCCCATAAGCGAAGTTCGTGTCCTCGAACTTCGTGTACCACGCAAAATCGTCGTAGATGGAGTGGTACTGCCCCGCCTCGTCTTCGCCCCCGTAGCCGAAATCGAGGCTCGCGATGCCCAGGTGATCCACAAACACGGTGAAGTCTGACCCCGAGCCCAGCGCCGGAATCCGCAGATCGGCCCGCGAACGAATCTCCGTCCGATCCTTCTCCGATGCCTGCGAGATCGCCACCAGCTTCTCGCGCTTCCAAACCGGCATCTTCGTCTCCGGATCCTGGATGTCCTTCGCCACATCGTTCACGAAGTTCTCCAGCGAGTGCGAACCCGCCGCGAAGAAATACCCGCGGTCATTCGAGTCGGTATTGAAGTAAGCGACTGCATGCGCCTTCAGTTCATCCGCATGCGCCTCGCCCCACTCCGTCGATCCCAGCAGCGCCGGCTCCTCCCCATCCCAGAAGCAGTAGATAATCGTCCGCTCCGGCTTCCATCCCTGCTGCAACAACTGACCCAGCGAGCGCGCCTCTTCCAGCTCCGCGCTCGCGCCCGAAATCGGATCTTCCGCGCCATTCACCCACGCATCGTGGTGATTGCCGCGAATCACCCACTCGTCCGGATCCTTCGCCCCGGGAATCCGCACGATCACGTCGTACAGCGGCTTGCGATCCCAGTTG
>JBKICP010000102.1:0-2568 GCA_046567085.1 Acidobacteriota bacterium | reverse complement strand
CTATCGCTTCTTTCCGGCGCTTTTTCCGGAGCCGGTTCCCGAAGGCGTGGCATCCGCCTCGATCTTCGGAATTCCGTAGTCGATCGTCAGCACAGCATCGCCTCCAAAGCGGATGTCGCTCTGGCTCCGGTCGCGGCGGGGCAGCCAAAAATGCCCGGTCTTCGCGTAAACATGATGAATATCTGTCTTTCGGATCCAGAAGGAGGGGTTCTTCGCCGGCTCGGCGTTAATCACCTCAATCCCAAAATCCTTTGCGTTGACGCACATCTCCCCGCGAAAGAAGAACTTGCCGTCGGTTTTTGGTTCGGCCTTCAGCAGATAGCAGGGAGCGCCGTTCGCCGTACTGTCGCCGATCAGGGTGAAGTTGTAATTCGCCGAATCGATGTCGGCCTCCTGTGGGTCGCGAGCTGCCTCGGCCTCACTGGCGAGCAGACGCTTGAGAACGCGATTGACCAGCAGACCCGGTCCTGAGTGCGACAGGATTTGGAAAGTCTTCGTCGAAGGGGCCGTGTAAGTGGCCTTCACCACCATGGATGCTTCCAGATGCGGAAAGCCATGGTAGACGAGCCTGTAATGCCGAATTTCCGTGTAGCCCCGCAGCTCCGCCTGGGTCTGCTGGGTTTGTTCGACCATTCGGTTCACGATCTGTGTAGTCGTCAGGGGCGGAAGACTGGGAGCAGTTGGCTGCTCGCCGAGGGCTTGTCCTGCCCATCCGCAGAGGATGGCGGATGCCAAAATGCAGGCCGCTTTCCGATAGACAAAGGAGTGCACGGCTGGGTGACCAGACGTTCCGCTCACAGGTTCCTTTCCAATAAGGCCGGCTGGGACCGGCCTGAAGCTGAGATGTGAAAGCCAGGTGCAGGGCTGGCTCGCCAAAATGGATCCGGCACGACGAATTGTAACCGAACAGCCTCGTGCTTGCTGGGCCACTGCGCGTCTTCAGGATTCCGGAGAATGTTGCCGCGGAGCCACCATCGCGTCCAGCACCAGCAGAATGCCGCCGACCACGATGGCTGAATCCGCGAAATTGAAGTCGGGCCACGGATAATGAATGATCCGAACCGAGAGGAAATCCGTCACCATGCCGTAGCGGATCCGGTCCCACACGTTGCCGATCGTGCCCCCGAGAATCAGAGCCAGGGCGACGGTCGTCGGCGTAAATCGCTTACCGATTCGAAAGATGAGGAGGAGCACGACCAGCGCAGCAGCCAGGGAGAAGCTGATGAGCAGCCAGTGCGTGAGGTCGGGACGGTTCGAGTTCGCGAACAGCGAGAAGGCCGCCCCTGGATTTCGGTCGTGCGTCAGGCGAAACACGCGTGGAATGATGACGATGTTCGAACCTTCCCGGATGTGGTGAACGATCCACGCCTTGGAAAGCCGGTCGAGCGCGACGATGAATGCCGAAATGAGCAGCAGCCAGGGACGGCGGTCGGTCTTCGTCACTGCGCCGCCTCGCTATATCCCATCTGGGTCAGCGCCGTGGCGCATCGCCCGCAGACGTCCTCCCACGGGCCGAACCTTCGAACGTGCTCCGGAGATTCGTCCGCATAATAGTTCCAGCATCGGTTACATTTGTGGCCGGACGCGGGCGAGGTTGCGACTGTGGGATTGGCTCCGTCGACGCCGTTTTCGCTCTTTGCCGAGCCGAGCGCAACCTGCGACACGTTGAACAGCTCTTTCAGGCTGCTGCGATACCGCTCCAGCAGCGCATGATCGGTCGGGTTCGCCTCCAGGATCACCTTTGCCTCCAGAGCCTTGCCAATCCGGCCCGCCTTGCGGTCGGTTTCGAGGGCCAGCAGGACTCCATCGCGGATCTGCAGCAGGCGCTGCCAGTCCTCGATCTGCCTTGCATCGGCTGGTCCCAGTTCGTCCGCCACCGGAAACAGCGCCAGGTGCACGCTGGATTCGCGACCTTCGACTTCCGGCAGGTACTGCCACACTTCGTCGGCGGTGAAGCTGAGAATCGGCGCAACCAGCCGGACCAGCGCTTCGGCGATCCGCCACAGCACCGTCTGCGCGCTGCGGCGCTCCGTGCTTTGCGGCGCGAAGGTGTACAGCCGGTCCTTCAGCACGTCCAGGTAGAACGCGCTGAGATCGACAATGCAGAACTCGTTCACCGCATGATAGACGCGGTGGAACTGGAAATCGCCGTACCAGCCGCCCTTGCCGTCGGCCCCGCAGACCTTCTCCACCAGTTCGCGGGTCCGGGCGACCATGTAGCGGTCCAGCGGCAGCAGATCATTGTCGGCAACTCGGTCTGTGGCCGGAGTGAATCCCGCGAGATTGCCCAGCAGGAAGCGGAAGGTATTGCGCAGCTTGCGGTAGTTTTCCGCCAGCCGCTGCATGATGTTCTCGCTGTTGACCACGTCTTCGCGGAAGTCCACGCTGGCTACCCAGAGTCGAACAATTTCCGCGCCCAGACGGTCGGCGATGTCCACGGGGTCGACGCCGTTGCCGAGCGACTTGGACATGGCGCGGCCCTGCTCGTCGAGCGTCCAGCCAGCGGTTCCAACCATGCGGAACGGCGAGGCGTGATCGGCGCCGACGCCAACGGATGTCAGCAAAGAG
>JBKICP010000101.1:0-9715 GCA_046567085.1 Acidobacteriota bacterium | reverse complement strand
AGAGTGTGCAAGGGGACCCAGGAGGCAGGGCTAGCGGTAGGGCTCCGCGAGCTCGCCCTGTTCGGTGAGCACGCCCTCTTCGATCAGCAGGCGGCGTGCGGTTTCCGGTGTGGCAAGGTACTGCTCGTCCACCCTCTGCACTGCCTCACGAAATTCACTCAGTTCCTGATCGGTCATGCTGATTCGCTCCGCAACTATTATTTTAGCGCGGAGCCGCCCGGGAGCCCTCGGGAATCTGCTGGTTACTGCGGCGGATGCTGCCCTTCGGCGCCGCCCTGCGGTGGGTGATGATGCTCTTCCGGCGGGGGCACAAAGTGCTCCGGCATGGAGTGGCCGCGATGGCAGGTGCCGCAGGTGACGTGCTGGTCCTCCGGCTTCGCGTCCGGATCGTGCACCTGAGACATGTACTGCTCGTTGATGGTCCGCGTCATCGCCATCATGGTGCGCGCTGTCGCCTTTTCGGGCTTGGCATCGGAGGCGAAGTTGAGGCCGCGCTGCCCGGGGGGATTCGCCTGATGGCAGAAGTTGCACTCGACGCCCAGCGAACCGGCGTAGCCGCGCATGATTTTGATCAGTTCCTCGGGCTTGATGTCCTTCGGAAGTACCTTGAGATTGACCGGCTTGGGCAGCGGCCGGTGGGCGTGCTCGCCCTGTCCGGCGGGGGCAGACGGCGGGGGACCATCCTGGCTGAAAAGAGAGGGAGCGGCCAGAGCAAGGACAAGAAATCCTGAGACGAACAGCCGGTTGCGCATGAGAGCAGAATCCTGGGGACCTGGGAATGGGACTACGGGACTGCGAGACCTGCGACTGATGTTACCCTGGACGCAATTTGCTCCCAACAAGTCTCAAGGATGACAAAGAATTCATCGTGAGACGCAGGGATGGCCCTCGATGGCGAAGCGCAGCGGCCGATCGGCGGCTTTGCGGATGCCGATCCGCTTCGAGACGGCGATCTTTTCCGGCACCAGGCCGTCGTCTTCAACGTGCAGTCCCGACCGGGGGCTCACCACGTCGATCCCGTTGTGGGTTTCGCGCACGATGCCGAGAGCCTGGCACAAGCGTCCCGGCCCCGAGGTGAGCAGGCGCGGTTTGGCATGGGCGGGGAGCCCGCGCAGCCGCGCCATGCGCTCCATACCTTCCACCGGCTCGAGCGCCCGCAGCAGGACACATCCAGCGCGGCCTTCCGGCTCGCAGGAAATATTCAGGCAGAAGTGCATGCCGTAGATGAAGTAGACATAGGCAACGCCGGGCGGACCGAAGAGCACCGCGTTGCGTGCGGTCTTTCCGGCAAAGGCATGCGCGGCTGGGTCGTCCAGTCCGAAGTAGGCTTCTACTTCGACGATGCGCCCCGCGAGGCGCTCGACTTTCCTGCGGGAGCCCGATCCCGACTCGTAGCGGCGCACCAGCAGTTTGCCAAGCAGGTTGCGCGCCACGACGTCGGGAGGGTCGAGGTAGAAGGCACGGGGCAGGATGAGGGCTTTCGCCATCTACTTCGAGGGAGACGCCTTCAGCACCGCCAGCACCTCTTCGGCATGGCCTTCCGGCTTCACCTTAGGAAAGATCTTCAGCAGGCGCTGGTCCGGGCCGATGAGAAACGTGGTTCGCTCGATGCCCATCACCTTTTTCCCGTACATGTTCTTTTCCTTCAGAACACCAAACTGATTGCAGACCTTTTCGTCTACATCAGCAAGGAGGGGATAAGGCAGGTCGTATTTTTCGCGGAACTTCCTCTGCGCCTTCGGCGTGTCGCGCGAGATACCGAAGACGACGGCGCCGGTGGCCTGAAGCTTCTTGAACTGGTCACGGAAGCCGCAGGCCTCGATGGTGCAGCCGGGGGTATCGGCTTTGGGATAAAAGAAGAGGACCACTGGTTTGCCGGCAAAATCCTTCAGATGGATGGTGTTTTCGGAGTCGTCCTGAAGCGTGAAATCGGCCACTTTGTCGTTGATTTCCATTTTTTGTCCCTTCTCCGGCGGATAAGACGCGCGCAAGGGCGCACGATTAAGATTAATTCCAGGCAGTGAGGATTATGTCACGGGCACATCGAGGGGTTCGGCTGGGGCTGGCGGCGGCACTGGCTGCGGCGGGCGCGGCGCCCGGATGGGCGCAGTATGTCGGTCGCGTGAACACGCAGCAGCAGAACGGCACGCATCTGCGGGCCACCGCGGTGCTCGAATACACCGGCAACGACCTGATCGACATGAAGCAGAGCCGTCTCATCCCCATCGCCATCTGGGACGGCATGCAATATCAGCCGGGCGGCCTCTACCTCGCGCAGCCCGCGCCGCTCGCCGTCCTCTCGGGAACGCAGTACGAACTGCAGAACGCCGGCAAGCCGGAAGGGTTCTTTAACATCCGGGACGCTGAGGATCTGGGGGGGCAGTGGATCGGGGTAGGCAAGTATGAGGCGCCGCCGCCGCCCAGACCCAGGGCTTTGCCCTCGCGGCGCAATCATGTTTATGCGGTTCAGGACGTCGATCCGGACAAGCCCCACTTTGCGCATCGGCCGCCGGCGGACGATCAACAGCCTGCTGCCGGGGCCCCGAATCCGGCCAGCGCATCGAAGAGCGCGCCCCCAATCGATCCCGATCGGCCCACCCTGCATTCGCGGGACGACAGCGCCGCGAGCAGTGGGAGCGGCAGCCCCTCCGGCCAGGGAGATACGGACCCGGATCGGCCGACCTTCCATCGCCGGACGGAGACCTCCAGCCAGGCAACAGTCGCGCAGCCGCCGGTGGATCCTGACCGGCCGCTACTGCAGTACAAGGCCCCCGTCCAGCAGGAAAAGCTGGACAAAGCAGAGGCACTCTTTGGCGTGCCGAAGGAGATGAACCAGGTTGCCGGGGTATCGGACGCCTCCAACAACCCCGACCGGCTCTCCTGGCAGTTCTCGTGGGCCAATCCGGATGACGAAGCCAAAATGAAGGCGGCTCTGGAACTGATCGCGGAGAAGGCGATTGCGCCGCCGCTTCCTGCGACACCCGTTCCCGCGAAAACCGGCAGCAAGGCGAACCGGCGCAAGAGCCCCCTGCCGCAGGCGCCCGCGCTGCCGATGCTGGCAGACGAGGAATTCAGGGCGTTCAGTCTGAGCTTTGGCGGGGGAGCCACCATGGTGTTCTCGGCGCGCTCGGCAGGCACGCCGGAGAAATACGTGACCATCATTGCCGCCCCGGACTTCTATGGGAATCCACGGGTGCTGCTGCAGCACGTGACCAGCGACGCTCAACTCGACGTCTCGCCGCGCTATCGGCTGGTCGATGCGGTGGACACGCAGGGCAACGGCCGCGCGGATCTGATCTTCGAGCTGCGCGGAAGAACCTACCGCCAGTTCGCTATTTACCGGATCGCCGATGGGACGGCGACCCAGGCCTTTGCGACGCAGCCCACTGCATCCACGCAGGCGGTGGCGGCCCAGGCGGCGCAGGCAGCGCGGCCCGAGTAAGAACAATGACGGTTACATTTTCGGGAGCTGGCCGGCGTCCCATCCGCCGCCCATGGCGCGAATGAGCTGCACGCTGGCGACAAACTGCCGCGTGGCGATATCTGCCTGGGTCCGCTGATTGGTGAGCTGCGTGGTCTGCGCCGTAAGCACTTCGAGGTAGGTCGTCGCTCCGCCCTTGTAGCGGTGCGTGCTGATGTTCAGCGAGCGCACGGCGGCGTCGACAGCCAGCTGCTGCTGCGCCGATTCCCGATCGAGGATGCGCAGTGCGGCGAGGTTGTCCTCCACATCCTGAAAGGCGCTGAGCACGGTCTGCCGGTAATTGGCCACCTGCTGCTCATACGCATCGCGGGCCTGCCGGGTGATGGCGTGACGCCTGCCGGCGTCGAACAGTAGTTCGACCGCCGAAGCTCCCAGCGACCACATCTCGCTGGGCCCCTGGATCAGCGTGCCCGGTTGGCCGCTGAGAAAGCCGCCGGTGCCGGTGAGCGAAACGCTGGGATAGTAAGCGGCGATGGCGATGCCGATCTGCGCATTCGCCGCATCCACCTGGCGCTCCGCGGCCGCGATATCGGGCCTGCGCTCGAGGAGTTGCGACGGCACGCCGACCGGGATCTGCGGAATCCGATCGCCCAGCGGCATCGCGGGAAGGCTGAAACTGGAGGCGGGGATGCCGACCAGGGTGGCGATGGCATGCTCGTACTGCGCGCGCGCCACCGCCACGTCGATGTCCTGCGCGCGCGTGGATTCCAGCTGCGTCTGCGCGAGGGCCACATCCGACTCCGTAGCGACGCCGCCTTTGAAGCGAATCTGCGTCAGCTTGAAAAACTCCTCGAAGGACTTGACGGTGTTATCGAGGAGCTGTTGCTGCGAGTCAAGGCCGCGCATCTCGAAATAGTCGGAGGCCAGCTCGGAGCGCAGGCTGAGCTCGACATTGGCGAGCAGGGCCGCGGAGGCCTGGGCGTTGGCGCGCGACTGCTCCACGGTCCGCCGCACCTGTCCCCACAGATCGGGCTCCCACTGCGCCTGTCCGGGAAGGCTGAAGTCGTTGTACTGGTAATGCGTGAAACCCGGCACCGTGTTGGGCTGATTATCCGAGTTGCGAATGCGCGTCCCGGTGAGCCCCAGAGACAGCGTGGGATAGTACTGCGAGCGCGCGACGCGCACCTGTTCGCGCGCCTGGAAATACTGCTCCATGGCGACGCGCAGCGTTTGGTTCGAGACGGCCACCTTTGCTTCGAGCGCGCTCAGCTGTGGATCGCCATACATCTCCCACCACGCGCCGCGCAGCACGCCGTCGCTCGGCTCGGCCGGCTTCCACGTCCCGTTCGGCGGATTGGGCGGGGGAACGGCGTTCTCCTTCCATGCAGGAGCCGTGGGGGCATCCGGACGATGGTAGTTGGGACCCACGGTGCAGCCCGCAAGGCACAGCACTCCCATCAGGGAGGCCGGCGCCCATGCGCGGAGACGCGTCATGCATTGCCCCCCGGACCCGAATTCTCCGGCCGCGCCACGCCGGGCACGCCGCTGTTGCTGGGCGAGACGACGCGGACGCGTTCGCCATCGATCACCGAATCGGGCGGATTCTGCACCACCTCATCGCCGGGCTGCAGTCCTTCGGTGATCTGCACCACACGGCCATCGTCCTGGCCGATGGTGATCGGCACCAGTCTGGCGGCGTCGCCGCGATCCGTGTGCACAACCGTGACGACGCGCAGGCCCTCCTGGCGGAAGAGCAAGGTGGAGACGGGAAGGATCAGAGTCTGCTTGACGATCTTCAGCCGGAAATGCACCTCGGTATAAGCGCCCGGCACCAGCAGCCCCTTCGGATTAGGCACGTCGACCTCGACGAGCAGGGTGCGCGAGGCGGGGTCGATGGCGCGCGCCGTGCGCACGACCTTGCCGTGAAAGCGCTGGCCGGGATATTCCGTCAGCGTCAGATCGGCGAGTGTCCCGGGCGTGCACGAGGGCGAGTCGATCTGCGGCACGTTCACGTAGACGCGCATGATGTGCTCGTCGTCCATGTGGAACATCTCGCGGCCGCCGGTACCGCCCGCTCCGGCATTGATCAGCGTGCCGATGTCGACGTCGCGCGCGGTCACCACGCCGTCGAAGGGAGCGTAGATCTTCTCGAATCCGGTCAGCTGCTCCAGACGATCGACATTCGCCTGGGCCGACCTCACCTGGGTGTTGGTGGATGTCTGCTGGGTGACAAAATTTTCCGTATCCTGGGTTGCGACCGCGTTCTGCGCCAGCAGGTCGGTATAGCGCTTTGCCTGCTGCTTCGCGTACATGGCATTGGATTGCGCGGTAGCGAGATCGGCCTTCGCCTGGGCGAGTTGCTGATCCACCTCGGGGCTGGCAATCGTCGCCAGCAGCTGCCCCTTCTTCACGTGGGCGCCAATGTCGAAATACCACTTCTCCAGGTAGCCGTCGGTGCGGGCGTAGATGGGCGAATCGACGTAGGCGAACATGTTGCCCGGCAGAACCAGCTCCTGCGATGGCTCTCCGACGGCGGGCTTCTGCACGGTGACGTCCGCCAGGGCGAGCTGGGCGGTGCGGTCCTGCAGTGTTTTCTGCGCGCGGACACGCGGCAGGATGCCGACGATCGCCACAACGGCGGCGATCGCCACCATGATCACGATCCAGACCAGCGCCCTGCGAGGAGAGATGGGCGGCCGATGGTCGACATAGCCGTGGGCGTCAGGAGCGTGCTGGCTCGAAGTGGGTTTGGGTTCGCTCATGGGTTGACTCCCGGTCGAAGCTGCTGCTGGCGGAGAGCGTGCTGACGCGCCTCGCGTTCTTTGCGGCGGCGCTCGCGGCGTCCGTGCAGCATGCTGAAGATCGTTGGAACGAAGAATAACGTCGAAACCGTGGCGAAGAGCAGGCCGCCGATGACGGCGCGCCCCAGCGGGGCATTCTGCTCGCCGCCGGAGCCGAGCCCGAGCGACATGGGGATCATGCCGAGGATCATGGCCAGCGCCGTCATCAACACCGGGCGGAAGCGCACGAAGCCGGCATTGAGAGCGGAGAGCGCGGCATCGCCCACGGTGACTTCCAGTTGCTCGCGCGCAAAGCTGATGACCAGAATCGAATTGGAGGTGGCCACGCCCATGCACATAATGGCGCCCGTGAGCGCGGGCACGCTCAGGCGCGTGTGGGTAAGGAAGAGGAACCACACGATGCCGGAGATAGCCGCCGGCAGCGCGCACACGATGATGAACGGATCGAGCCACGACTGGAAATTGACGACGATCAGCAGGTAGACGAGCAGGATGGAGAAGACCAGGCCGGCGAGCAGGCCCTCGAAGGAGCGGCGCATGGTCTGGATCTGTCCCCGCACCACGATGCGCGATCCGCGAGGCAGGTGCCCTTTCTGCCGATCGATGATGTTCTGGATGCCGCGGCTGACGCTGGCCAGGTCGGCGCCTACGACGTTGCCGTAAATGTCGATGACCGGCGTGATGTTGTAGTGAGTCACGACCGCCTGCTCGGTGCCGGGAACCACGGAGGCGAGATTGTCGAGGATCTGGATGGGCTTGCCCCCTACCGGCCCGGTCGTCGTGGCGGGCATGCCCGCACCCAGCGAGGGGGTGGTGGCCAGGGACGAGACGCCGCTGCCGCTGCCGGGCGTCACCGGGATGTTGCGCAGGTCCTGCAGCGTATCCAGCGCGTACTGCGGCGACTGCGCCGCGATGCTGTACTCCACGCCGTTGGCCGGATCGAGATAGAAGGTCGGCGAGGTCTGGAAGCTGCCGCTGGAGGCGACCAGCAGGCTCTGCATCACATCGCGCTGCGCGAAGCCGGCGCTCTGGGCGAGCGAGCGGTTCACGCGGACCGTGAGGTTGGGATTGTCGAAGGTCTGCTGAATGCGCATGTCCGCCGCGCCGGGGACAAACTTGACCAGGTTGAGCAGATGCTCGGCGAAGGCGCGGTTGCCCACCTGGTTGGGTCCGACGATCTGGATATCGATCGGCGAAGGCAGCCCGAAATTGAGAATCTGCGTCACCATGTCCACGGGCAGGGTGTAGAACTCCGTGCCGGGAAATTTTCGTGGCAGCTCTTCGCGCAGGCGGGCTACGTAATCGTCGGTAGGATGATGGTGTGCGGTCAGCGAGACCTGGATATCGGCGTCGGCGGGGCCGACGGTGCCGGAATTGGAATACGAGGTATTGATGCCGGAGTACGCGAGCCCGATATTGTCGATGATCGTCACCAGCTCGTCCTTCGGAATCACCTCGCGGATGGAGTTGTCGACACGGTCGCAGAGCGCAGCCATGTCCTCGATCCGGGTGCCGGTACGCGTGCGCACGTGCAGCATGAATTGCCCGCTGTCGACATTGGGGAAGAAGTCTTCGCCGAGATAGGGGAAGAGGAGCGCCGCCGATCCCATGCTCAGCACGAAGAACAGCACGATAAAAATCGTGGAGTGCGCGATGCAAAGTTCGAGGATGCGGCGATAGCTGCGGCGAATCTTCTCAAACCGGCTCTCGAATGCGAGCTGAAACAGGATGAAGGGATTGCGGCTCCGCAGGCGGCGTTCTCCCTCCAGCGGATCATGCTCGCGCAGCAGATACATGGCCATGGTGGGCACAACGGTGCGCGAGAGCAGATACGAGGCCAGCATGGCGAAGATGACCGCTTCGGCCAGGGGCACGAACAGGTACTTCGGCACGCCGCTCAGGAAGAACATGGGCACGAAGACGATGCAGATGGAGATGGTGGCGATGAAGGCCGGGACCGCGATCTGCGCAGCGCCGTCGAGGATGGCCTGCTCGATGGCTTTGCCCTGTTCGAGATTGCGATTGATGTTCTCGATTTCGACCGTGGCATCGTCGACGAGAATGCCGACGGCCAGCGCCAGGCCGCCCAGGGTCATGATGTTGATCGACTCGCCCAGCGCACTCAGCACCAGCAGTGAGGTCAGGATCGACAGCGGAATCGAGACGGCGATGATGATGGTGCTGCGCAGGCTGCCGAGGAAGATCAGGATCATCACCGCGGTCAGACAAGCGGCAATGATGGCCTCGTGCACCACGCCGTCGATCGAGGCGCGCACGAAGATCGACTGATCGGCGAGCGGAGTGATCTTCAGCTGCGGCGGCAGCTGCGATCTGAGGGTGTCGACCTTCGCCAGAATACCCTGCACGATGTTGAGCGTGGAGGTATTGCCGGTCTTCATGATGGAGAGCAGCGAGGCGCGCTGCCCGTCGACGCGGACGATATTGGTCTGCGGCGGGAAGCCGTTGCGAACGTGCGCCACGTCGTGGATGTAGACCATCGCGCCATTGACCTGGCGGATGGGCAGATCATTGAGGCCGGCAATGGTGGCGGGAGCGCTGTTGGTCTCCAGCTGATACTCGAACTGCCCGATCTTGATCGTTCCGGAAGGCAGAATCAGGTTCTGTGCGCCGATGGTGTTCACGACATCGGCCGGCGACAGGCCTTTGGCCTGCAATGCAGGCAGGTTGAGATCGACCTGCACCTGGCGCTCTTTTCCGCCGTAGGGATAGGGAATGCCGGCGCCGGGAACCGTGACCAGCTGCGTGCGGATGAAGTTGAGGCCAAGGTCGTTGAGCTGCATCTCCGAGAGGCCCTGGCCGGAGAGTCCGAGTTGAATGATGGGCACGCTGGAGGCGTTGTACTGGATGATCAGCGGCGGGGTGGTCCCGGGAGGCATCTGGCGGATCTGAGTCTGGGCGATGGCGGTAATCTGCGCCACGGCGTTGCCGATGTTCACACCCGGCTGGAAATACACCTTGATCACCGAGCGGCTGTTCATCGACATCGATTCGATGTGCTCGATATCGTTGACGGTCGTCGTGAGCGAGCGCTCGCTGAGGGTGACAATCCGGTTCGCCATCTGCTCGGGCGAGAATCCCTGATACTGCCAGATGATCGAAACGACGGGAATATCGATGTTGGGAAAGATGTCCACCGGCATGTTCACGATGGCCAGCGGCCCGAGGATCATCAGCAGGAGCGCGAGCACCGCGAAGGTATACGGCCGTCGCAGCGCGAGGCGGACTATCCACATATCGGCTCAGCGTCTCCTGCGTTTACCCGGGAACGCGCGCGCATGAGCGGCGGATTCCAACAGCAGGCCCATTTCCGGGGTGCGGGGACACAACGCCCGCCTCTCAAAGTATCCATCCTCAGCCTGTAGGGAGAGAATATTGAACGTGACAACAAGTCTACGTTCTGGAAGACGAGTCGACCGCCGAAAAAGACCTCAGCTGAACGATCGCCCGCTATGCAATAGATGGTAGCGCAGGG
>JBKICP010000100.1:0-4898 GCA_046567085.1 Acidobacteriota bacterium | reverse complement strand
CCGCTGCGCTCCCCGCAAGCTGGAATTTTTTTACGGCTTACACAGCAGAACGAGTAGGAAATTCACGTTCTCGCCAAAGAGTTGCCTGAGAGTTACCAAGGTTTTTCCTTTTGGGCGATTTTTCTCTTGCTTCGAAATTCTCCCGTTGTACTATGCGGTCAGTAATTAACTTGACTCCTCCTGATGGGCCTAAGTGGTTACCGCTGTAACTACTTACGCCGCGCGATTCTGTGCCTCGTTCCATTGGCGCAATCGCCACCGTGAACCCCTGCGCGACCGGGGTTCCAGCATGCACGCGGCCCGGGGGCCAGGCATTTACCGCAAGCTGGCACGACCCAATTCCACCTTTTTGTAAGGTTTCGCGCGCCCATGAAGATTTGTTCGAATTGTGCAGTTCTGGCCTCCCTCTTGTTCGCCGCCGCCACCGCTTTTGCCAACCCCACGGTTTCCTCTCCTGCAAATGGAGCCACGGTACCGTCCACTTTCAACTTGTCCGCCAATGCATCGTCGTGCTCGAACGCAGCGATCGCCGCGATGGGGTACTCCCTGGACAATAGCCCGAACACCACCATCGTCTATGGTTCGTCGATCAACGCCAGCGTCTCGGCTGCGACCGGGACGCACACCCTCCACGTCAAGTCGTGGGGTCAGGGCGGCGCCTCGTGCGTCACCGACGTCGCCATCACCGTGAGCGGCGTGGCTCCGGCGCAGTCGGTGTCGGGCGAAATCTCGGTCGGCAGCCCGTCGGAGGGAGCGACCGTCTACTCTCCCTTCACCATCGGGGCGAGCGCCTCGACGTGCGGCGGCCACTCTACGGCGGCGATGGGCTACTCGTTCGACAACAGCCCCAGCACGACCATCGTGAACGGCAACTGGATCAACACCCTGGCGAACGCGGCCAATGGCGCGCATACGCTGCACATCAAGGCCTGGGGCAACGGCGGCGGCGCCTGCGACACGGACATCCCGATCAATGTGATTGCGCCGGCCAACGCCGCGGTGGTTCCCTCGTCGGCGATCAGCGTCGCGAACATCGACAACCTCGCGAACTGGCTGAACAGCAACGACAGCGCCGCCCAGGGCAGTTCCAACGGCAGCAGCTGGCTGGTCGGCTCGCCCTCGCGTACCGGCTCGGCCCGCGAGTTCGTCACCAATTTCTGGAACAACGGCAACGAGCGCTACTACGTCTCCTTCGGCGACGACACCTCGTCCACCAACTTCCTCTACGACACCTGGGTCTACGTCCAGGCGCCTTCGACCTCGCTGGCCAATGTCGAAATGGATATGAACCAGACCATGCCCAACGGGCAAACGGCAATCTTCGGCTTCCAGTGCGACGGATGGAACAGCACGTGGGATTACACGAAGAATGCCGGGACGCCGCAGAACCCCCAGGACGTCTGGGTCAAGACGAATCAGTACTGCAATCCGCGCACGTGGAGCACGAACACCTGGCATCACGTGCAGGTGGCCTACTCGCGCGACAGCTCGGGCAACATCACGTACCAGACGGTGTGGCTTGACGACCAACCGCAAACCATCAACGTGACGGTGAATTCGGCCTTCGCGCTGGGCTGGGCCCCGAGCCTGCTGACCAACTTCCAGGTGGATGGCATCGGCAACGGGCAGGCCGTGGTTTACATGGATAACCTGACCATCTATCGCTGGTAAGATCGGGGGACCGAGCCCGATCCGGCTTTCGGTCCCCATGCCCTCCGACCAGGAACTCTTCGACGAATTGTCGTTCTACACGCTGGCGCACGGCGATCCGGCCTTCATCCACGAGAACAGCGCGGATGCATTTCGCGCCCAGCATGTGGACGAGAACACCAAACCCATCGCGGCGGTCTTCGCTGTGATGGGTTTGTATTTGTATCTGGAGAAGAACTTTACCGGCCGTCAGGTGCAGCTGGCGCACATGCGCATGGCGCGCCAGCGCAAGTCGTGGCCGCAGCTCCCGGTTCCGGCACGCCAGGCCAGCCTTGGGGTTGCGGATGTGCTGGCTGCCGCACCCGGGCCGGCGCGCGATGCCATGATTCGCAACTGGTGCGCTGCGGTGTGGGACGTGTGGCAGGAGAGCCGCCCGCAAATCGCCGCTCTGGCCCAATCGGAGCTGGGAGTGGATTGAGGCCTCGGGGTTGACATCAGGCCCCGCTGGCCTGAGTCTCGCTCCAGAGGTGTGCAATGACCGCGCAGACTCCGGCGACCCCGACGAATCTCTTTCTCACGTTTTCCCGGAACAAGCTCATCGGCCAGTACTGGCCGCGGCTGCGCAGTTGCGTGGAATCGCTCACCGACGAGCAGATCTGGTGGCGTCCGAACCCCGCGAGCAACTCGATCGGCAACCTCATCCTCCATCTCAACGGCAATGTGCGGCAGTGGCTGGTCGATTCGTTCAACGGGAGAGAAGACCGGCGGGACCGGCCGGCGGAATTTGCTGCGACAGGGAATGTCCCCGGCGCCGTGTTGCTGGAAAAACTGAACGCCACGATGACCGAGGCCTCCGCCGTTCTGGAGCGGCTGACCGAAGCGGAGCTGGTCGCCCCCTATGAGATTCAGGGCTACCACGTGCACGGCCTGGACGCTGTCTATCAGGTGGTGGAGCACTTCGGACTGCACCACGGCCAGATCACCTGGATCACCAAAATGCTGACCGATAAGGATCTGGGATTTTATAAGGAGCTGGCCAAAACCGGCCGCGCATCGTAGCTGAGCGATCGCAGGGGATGCAGCGCAGGCCGGCGGCGATTGTGTGTCGCGCATACAGGCTGGCCCCAGGTGCCTGGTTCGCCTTCGTGAAAGGCATGGCGCGGTGATATGCTTCCTTCTTCCCGACTGGCGCCTCGTTCGCGGTGGCGATTTTAGACAGATCGGGCGCATCGCTGTCCGTAGAAGAGGTCCCACGAATTGCCGCACGACTTGAATGGCATACGACACATTGATCTGGCGGAACTACAGCTCGCGACCAGTGAAACCGCTCGCACCATCAACCGCGAAATCGTTCTCGAACTCATTCGCGCCAGCCAGCCCATCTCGCGTGCGGACCTGGCGCGCCGCTCGGGGCTGGGACGCAGCACCATCTCGCAGATCGTGGAGCAGTTGATCCAGGAGAATTGGGTGCGCGAAGGCGCCATCGGCGCCCTGCCCCGCGGCCGCAAGCCCACCCTGGTAGGCCTGAACGAAGACCTGGTCGCCATCGCCGTGGATATCCACCCCCGCCAGGCCAGCGTGGCGCTGGTGGATCTGAACGGGCGGCTGCTCTCGCGCTGGCCCGTCCCGCTCACCTCCGATCCGGCGGCGTCCATGCGGCTGGTTCTGGACTGCATGCAGCGGATGCAGGCTTCACTGCCGCGCAAGGCCATCGAAGGGATCGGCATGAGCCTGCCGGGGCGCGTGAATCCTGTGACGCAGCGGCTGATCTTTGCGCCGAACCTGAAGTGGCCGGATTTCGACATCAAGAAGATGGTCGAAACGAAGATGGGGCTGCCGGTGACCATGGAGAACGACGCCACAGCCTGCATGCTGGCGGAGCTGACCTTCGCCCGCATGGACGGCGTGCGCGACGCCGTGCTGATTGCGGTCGGCGAGGGCATCGGCACCTGCGTCTTCACCAACGGGCAGCTGGTTTCGGGCCACAACGGGATGGCCGGCGAGTTTGGACACGTCCCCATCGACCCCAACGGGCCTCGCTGCGGATGTGGCAAGAAGGGCTGCTGGGAGTTGTTCGGCTCCTGCCGCGCGGCTATGCGCTTTTACCGCGATCTGCGGCCGAAGTCGCACGTGGGCACCTTCCAGGAACTGCTCAACCTGGCCGAGGAAGGCGATGCCGCTGCCGCGGAATCGCTCACCCTGCAGGCCCAGGGAATCGGGCGCGGGCTGCGCATCATCATGGCCGGGCTCTCTCCCAGCACCATTCTGATTGCCGGCGATATCACCTCGGCGTGGCACCGCTTCGGTCCGGTGATCGAAAAGGAAGCCATTGACCTGACGCTGGCCGGCAGCCCGCCACTGATCCGGCCGGCGCTCGAGGGCGAGATTGCCCGGCTCCGCGGCGCCGCAGCGCTGGTCTTCCAGCGCGGAAAACGCCAGCCCACCCAGGCCGCCACAGCACCGGCAGCCAGCTGAACCGTCGCGCTTCCATCGAAGCTCGTTCCACAGAAGATCGCGGCTCAGTGGGCAAAAAGGGAGAGCGGGATGGCTTCCCCCATCGCCCGGTAACCCGCAGGTCCCGGATGCAGGTGGTCGCCGCAATCGTACGCCGGCAGCAGGCGTTCGGGGTGATCCGGATCGCGAACTACCTGGTCGAAGTCGATGACTGCGTCGAAGTGGCCGGGCGCGCGGATCCAGTCGTTGACGGCCTTGCGATCGGCCTCGCTCAGCTCATCGGGATGGTAGTACCCTGAACCGCCATCGGGCGTGATGGTCGCGCCGTAGACGTGGATGCCATGGGCATGCGCGCGATCGACGATCTGCCGGTAGGCGAGGATGACGCGCTGCACCAGTTCGTCGTGCGCAGCCTGCGGCACTTCGTGGAGGCGCGCCAGTCCGCCCAGGTCGTTGATGGCCTCGAAGACGATCAGCCAGCGCACGCAGTCCGGTGCGAGCACATCGCGATCGAAGCGCGCCAGCGCGTTCGGGCCGAGACCGTCAGTAAGCAGATGATTGCCGCCGATGCCGTCGTTCACGACGCCAATGTTCTTCGTCGCCGCCGACTGCTGCAGGCGCGCGGCAAGTACGTCCGTCCAGCGGTCGTTGCCGTTGGTGGTGGTGGCATGGCCGTCGGTGATGGAATCCCCAAGAGCAGCTACGACGCCTGCATCAGGAGCGGCTTCGACATCGATCTCGGAGACCTGGTACCAGTGATCGACCTTGCCAGGATTGTCGAGCGTGGCAGCGCC
>JBKICP010000099.1:0-13975 GCA_046567085.1 Acidobacteriota bacterium | reverse complement strand
GACCGGGAAGCACATCTATCCGTCGGATGTGGTGCGGCCGGGAATGCTGTTTGGGAAGGTAGTGCGGCCGTCGGGGTATCACGCGACGCTGGTGTCGGTAGATACGAGCGTGGCGGAGAAGATGTCCGGCGTGCAGGTGGTAAGGGACGGCGATTTTATCGGCGTCGTAGCGGACGACGTGTGGACCGCGGAGCAGGCGGCGCTGAAGGTTAACGCGCAGTGGAAAGTGCCGCAGCAGATTGCGAGCGCGGAGCTGTTTGCGGAGTTGAAGAAGGGCGCGGGGGACGACGGACGGTCGGAGATTGCGACGGCGCTGGCGAATGCAGAGGTGAAGCTGGAGCACACGTATACGGTGGCGTACATCGCTCATGCTCCGCTGGAGCCGCGGGCGGCGGTAGCGGAGTGGACGGGTGGGAAGCTGACGGTGTGGACGGGGACGCAGCGGCCGTTCGGGGTGAAGGACGATCTGGTGCGGGCGTTCCGGCTGGCTCCCGAGCAAGTGCGGGTGATGATGCCGGACATGGGCAGCGGCTACGGCGGCAAGCACACGGGCGAATGCGCGGTGGAAGCAGCGCGGCTGGCGAAGGCGGCAGGCAAGCCGGTGAAACTGATCTGGACGCGCGAGGAGGAGTTTACGTGGGCGTACTTTCGGCCGGCCGGGGTGATGGAGATCCGGGCGGGCGTGCAGAAGGACGGGACGCTCGTGGCGTGGGAGCACCACAACTACAACTCAGGACCGTCGGGGGTGAGCACTCCTTATAAGGTTGCGAATCCGGTGACGCAGTATCACGAGTGGAAGGACGCGCCGCTGGCGCAGGGGTCGTATCGGGGACTGGCGGCGACGGCGAACCACTTCGCGCGCGAGACGGCGATGGATGAACTGGCGCACGTGGTGGGGATGGATCCGCTGGCGTTTCGACTGAAGAACCTGGACGATGCACGCCTGCAGGCGGTGTTTCAGGCTGCGGCGGAGAAGTTTGGGTGGGGAAAAGGTAAGTCGACGGCGACGCGCGGATTTGGGATCGCCGGCGGGACGGAAAAGGGCGGGTACACGGCGGCGTGTGCCGAAGTGGAGATCGATCCGGACAAGACGGTGCACGTGCGGCGGCTGGTGCAGGCCTGGGAATCGGGAGCGGTGGTGAATCCGGATGGGTTGCGGAATCAGGTGATGGGAGCGATGGTGCAGGCGCTCGGCGGAGCGCTGTTCGAGTCGATCGAGTTTGCCAATGGCAGGGTGACGAACGCGCATTTTGCGGATTATCGGGTGCCGCGGTTCCGGGATACTCCGGAGATCGAGGTGATCCTGCTTGATCGGAAGGATCTGCCGTCGGCGGGCGCGGGGGAGACCGGGATTGTGGCGGTGGCTCCAGCCGTGGGGAATGCGATTTTTGCGGCGAGCGGGGAGCGGCTGCGGGGGATGCCTTTGAAGGCAGGGAGCAGGGAGTAGGGAATAGGTAGCAGGGAATAGGAAGTTTTGTTGCTCACTGTCAGTCCAATCCGAAGATCGAGGCAGGCCGCTATACTTCCTTTTCGGTCAGGAAAGGGAGTGGGGTGGGCTTGAGGACGCGGACGAAGCTGGCAGGATTGGTGCTGGGACTGGGACTCGCGTTTGGAGCGCAGGCCCAGCAGATTGCATTCACCTTTGACGATTTGCCGGCGCATGGACCGCTGCCGCAGGGCGAGACGCGCATTGACGTGGCCAACAAGGTGATCCGAGCGCTGAAAAAGGCGCATGTGCCACCCACCTATGGGTTCGTCAACGGGATCGCTGTGCAGGATCATCCGGAGACGGCAGCGGTTCTGGCAGCTTGGCGGGCGGCCGGCAACCTGTTGGGGAACCATACCTGGTCGCATATGAACCTGAACCAGCATTCGCTGCAGCAGTTTGAGGACGACACGCAGAAGAACGAGGCGCTGCTGGAACTGCAGATGAAGGGCGCGGACTGGAAGTGGTTCCGGTTCCCTTATCTGGCTGAGGGAGACACCGCGCCGAAGAAGATGGGGTTCCGGGTGTACCTGGCGCAGCATGGGTATCAAATTGCCGGGGTGACGGCGAGCTTCGCGGATTACGAGTGGAACGAGCCGTACGCACGGTGCAGCGAAAAGCGCGACACGAAGGCCATTCGCTGGCTGGAGAAGAGCTACCTGGCGGCTGCAGCGGAAGACATCAGGTATCGCAAGGCGATGTCGGAACAGCTATACAACCGCCAGATCTCCTATGTACTGCTCATGCACATCGGGGCTTTCGATGCACGGATGCTGCCGCGATTGCTGAGTCTGTACGAGGCGCGGGGTTTCAGCTTCGTCCCGCTTGAGGATGCGGAGAAGGATCCGTTCTACAAGTACGACGTCGATCCGAAACTGCTGCCGGGGCCGGACACGCTGGAGGGAGCGATGACGGAGAAGCACCTGGCTCTGCCGAAGAAGAAGGACTACTCGGCGCAGCTGGCGGCGATCTGCAAGTAAGCACGTGGTCCGGAGTCGCTGCATTGCAGTGACCTTTGAGAGAGCGGCTCGTCTCACAACCACAATTGTGTGCGCACTGGCCCGGGCGAACCGCGAGTTTGCACGCCAAAAGTGAAAGGCGGAGCGAGGATTCCGCACGCTGTGCGCTGTACAATTGATGGAAGCGCCAGCAACGATATTCCGATCGCAGGAAGAGCCGCAAGAGGGTTCGTGGGAACGATCGTGGCGGGCGCAGAGACGTTGATCCCTATGACGCTTTCAGTTTCCCGTTATTCTGCCGCGCTGGCCGCCAGCGTGGTCCTGTCCTTCGCCGCCGGCACGATTCCTTCCGCTCACGCGCAGAGCCGCGGGTCCAACTTTGTGGATACGCCGCGCACGACGCAATCGCCCTACCAGGGGACGGTGGTGGAAGAGATTGTGGCGCGCGTCAACGATCGCGTGATCAGCAAGTCGGATTACGAGCGCGCCGAGCACGAACTGGACCAGGAGGCGCAGCAGCAGAACTGGACGCCGCAGCAGCTGATGCAACAGCGGCGCGACCTGCTGCGCTCGCTGATCGACAAGCAGCTTTTGCTCTCGAAGGGGAAAGAACTGGGCATCACCGGCGAAACCGAGGTGGTGAAGCGGCTGGACGACATGCGCAAGCAGTACCACATGGACACGATGGAGGATCTGCAGAAGGCAGCCGAGGCGCAGGGCGTGTCGTGGGAGGATCTGAAAGAGCAGATTCGGGAGAGCGTAATCCAGTCGGATGTGATCAGCCAGGAAGTTGGCCGGCGGATTGACGTTGCGCCGTCGGAGATCCGGGCGTACTACAACTCACACCTGCAGGATTTCCAGCGGCCGGAACAGGTGAAGCTGAATGAGATTCTGATCGCGACCCCGAATCCGGACGATGCGGCTCAGGTTGCAACTGCTGAAAAGAAAGCCAGCGACATTGAGGCACGGCTGAAGTCGGGCGGTGATTTCGCCACGCTGGCCAAGGCGGACTCCAACGGGCCGACCGCAGCCGAGGGTGGAAGGCTGGGCGACTACAAACGCGGCGATCTCCCGAAGGTGATGGAGGACGCGACGTTCAATCTGCAGCCGGGGCAATACACGGCGCCGATCCGGACCCGGCAGGGGTGGCTGATCCTGCAGGTGACCGAGCATAACAAGGGCGGAACGATGCCGCTGGATCAGGTGCAGAACGAGATCCAGGAAAAGATCGGGATGCAAAAGATGGAGCCGGCGATGCGCACGTATCTGGCGAAGCTGCGCGACGAAGCGGCCATTCAGGTGAGAGCGCCGTATTCGGATTCGGGCGCGACGCCGAACGAGATTAAGTTCATTGAGGGTGCGTACCAGCCGCCACAACCGAAGAAGAAGAAGCATGCGGAGAGGGCGCGCTTCCGCCAGCTGCCGCAGCGAGGGCGGCAGAAGGAGACGGCGACGACGAATGCCGCGCCGCCGGCGGGAGTGCCCACTCTGGATCAGGTGAACGCGCAGAAGGGCGCGCCGGTGCAGGTCGCGTCGTCGAAGACAGAGAAGCCGGGGAAGAAGGAGAAGATCCGGTTTGGCCAGGCGCCACGGGAGACGCTGCCGGCTGGGCCGACGCGGCAGGTGGATGCCGGAGCGGCAGCCTCTTCCGCGAACGATTCGACGCAGCAGGTTGCGGTCAGTGGCGGTGGTCCGAACACAGTGATGACGAACGCCGAAGGCGACGTCATCAACAACGATGCTGACGCGGCGAAACCAAAGAAGACGCGGCTTGCGGACCGGTTGAAGGAAACGAAGCAGAAGCAGGTGCAGGAGAAGGCTGCGAAAAAGAAGGAGAAGTTCGAGGCTCCGAAGATGACTCCGCAACAACTGGCGGAGGAAAAGCAGCAGCAGGCAGCGGTCGGACTGAATGGAGACACCACGAAGCAGAAGAAGGTGAATCCGACAAAAACCGGACCGAAGCGGCGGCTGAGCAGTCAGGATAAGAAGGCGCAGCAGGATTCGGGGTCCAGCGGCGGAACGCAGACGCCGCAGCCGCAGGGTACTCAGCCGAACCAGCCGCAGTAGAAACAGCCGCCCCAGGGTTGCGTGGTCGGCACACCGGCCACGACTGTGGAGACCGCAGATCCTTTGATTCCGCGCCTTAGGGCGCTACGCACAGGATGATCAATGAAAGACCTCATGGTGGGGGACCTGGCGAGTCGCGAAAACCGGGAGATCACCGGTTTTTTTGCGGCGGTGTCGAGGCAGGTGCGGACGGGCCGCGATGGCGGCCGCTACTTTGCCCTCATTCTGGCTGACCGAACCGGGCAAGTCGATGGGCGGATGTGGGAGATCGGCGAAGCCGGCGAATTCGCTGCCGGCGACGTGGTGAAAGTGCGCGGCGAAGTGTGCCGGTTCAACGAAAAGCTCCAGATCAAGGTAGAGAAGATTCGCCGGGCCACGCCGGGCGAATACGAACTGGCTGACTTCGTTCCGCAGTCGCAGCGCGCCATCGGAGAGATGTGGACGGAACTGCAGAACTGGGTGGCGAGCTTTCGCGATCCGGATCTGAAGGCGCTGCTCGAGGCATTCCTGAGCGACGAGGAGATAGCGCGGGCGCTGCGCGAAGCTCCCGCGGCGAAGGGGCTGCATCATGCGTGGATCGGCGGACTGCTGGAGCATATTTTGTCGCTGATGGGAATGAGCGAACTGGCGGCAAAGCATTATCCCGAAGTGAACCGCGATCTGCTGCTGACCGGCGTGGTGCTGCACGATATCGGCAAGTTGCGGGAATTGCGCTGGGGAACGAGCTTCGAGTACACGATGGAAGGGCAACTGCTGGGGCACATCACGATCGGGATCGGGATGATCGAGCAGAAGATTGCCGGGATTCCGCATTTTCCGGCGGCGAAGCGCCTGCTGGTGGAACACTTGGTGCTGAGCCATCATGGCGAGTATGAGTATGGTTCGCCAAAGCTGCCGATGACGGCCGAGGCGGTGCTGCTGCATTACCTGGACAATCTGGATGCGAAGATGCAGACCGTGCGCAGCGAGCTGGCTCGTGCGGAGGCGGCGGGACGCGCTGGCGATGAGCTAACCGATTGGGTCCGGGCGCTGGAACGTCCGCTGCTGAACTCGCCGGCGTATCTGGCCGCGAGTGCTGGGGCGTCGGCGGTTCCGCGGCCGGGGCGGCTCGATCCGGCTACGGTGGTGGTTCGCGAAAGTGTGGCAGAATCGGTGGTGATCGAGCCGACGACCGCGCCCTTGAACGGGAATCATGAAGAGCGCGAAGGGTGAAGGCCGGGAACGAGGAAATATGCCCTACCTTTTGAAGACTGAACCGGGAACGTATTCGGTGGACGATCTGGAGCGCGAGGGCGAGACGGTATGGGACGGCGTGTCGAACCCGGTGGCGGTGCGGAATCTGGCGGGGATGCAGCGCGGCGAGATGCTGGTGATCTATCACACCGGCGATGAGAAGCGCACGGTAGGACTGGCCAAGGTGCTGTCGGTCGATGCCAGCGATGCGAAGAATCCGCAAGTGCGCATCAAGTTTCTGAAGAAGACGAAGACGCCGCGGACGCTGGCCGAGATCAAGGCGAACAGCAACTTTGCGGATTCGCTGCTGGTGCGGCAGGGGCGATTGTCGGTGGTGCCGTTGAGTGAGAAGCAGTACGCGTGGATAGCGGAATGAGACAGGGAACAGGGAATAGAGAACAGGGAGTAGAGAACAGGGAGTAGAGAACAGGGAGTAGAACGGCGCGCCGGCGTCGCGGCAGCAACGCGGCGGATTCACGATTCCTTCATCTACAATCGAATGGGGAAGTTAGCTGAGGATGCTGCGTTTTTCCACTGCCGGAGAGTCGCACGGGGAGAGCCTTGTGGCTCTGCTCTCAGGAATGCCTGCGGGCGTTCCCGTTGTTGAAGCGTTTGTGAACCGCGAGCTGTGGCGGCGTCAACAGGGGTACGGACGCGGCGGGCGGATGCGGATCGAAACCGACACGGCGCATTTCCTGAGCGGCGTGCGTCACGGCAAGACCATCGGGTCGCCGATCGCCATTGAGATTGAGAACCGCGACTGGAAGAACTGGACCGAGGTGCTGCCGGTGGGAGCAGGCGATCCGGAGAAACACAAAGCCGTAGCATCGCCGCGGCCGGGCCATGCGGATCTCGCGGGCGCACTGAAGTGGGATTTTCCCGATGCGCGGTATGTGCTGGAACGGGCGTCGGCGCGGGAGTCGACGTCGCGGGTGGCCGCCGGTGCGGTGGCGAAGCAACTGCTGCTGGAACTGGGCATAGATGTGGCGAGCCACGTGACGCGTGTGGGCGCGGCGGAACTGGAGCGCGATGCGGCGTGGGAGGAGATTGCGGCGCTGCGGGCGAAGGAAGAAGTCCTGCTGAACTGTGTCGACGCGGAAGCGGAGCAGCGCATGAAGGCAGAGGTGGACGCGGTGCTGCGCACCGGCGATACGGTGGGCGGAGTGTTCGAAGTGGTGGTGCACGGCGTGCCGCCGGGCGTTGGGACCTGCGCGAACTGGGATGAGCGCCTGGATGGATTGCTGGCGCAGGCGGTGATGTCACTGCAGGCGGTGAAGGCAGTCGAGATTGGGCGTGGCGTGACGGCAGCGGAATCCGTGGGCTCAGAGGTGCACGACGCGATCGGATATGCCGAGACGCGGAATGGGAGGCACACGCGGTTCACGCGCGAGCACAACAATGCGGGCGGCGTGGAGGGCGGGATCTCCAATGGCGAAGACATCGTCGTGCGCGGGCATCTGAAGCCGATTTCGACGCTGCGGCGGCCGCTGAAGTCGGTGCGGTTCGATACGCGAGAAGAGACGAAAGCGGCGTACGAGCGCAGCGACGTCTGTGTGGTCCCGGCGGCAGGGGTGGCTGCGGAGGCGATGGTCGCGCTGACGATGGCGAAGCTGGCGATAGAGAAGTTCGGCGGGGATTCGCTGCGGGAGATGAAGCGGAATTACGAGGGATATCTGGAGCAGGTGGGGAAGTATTAGCTGGAAGCGGGAAGATGAAAATCTGTTAGCGAGAAGCTGTTAGCTAAATGCCGTTGGCCAAAAGATGTTCGCTAAACGCAATTTGCTAAAAGCAGTCGCTAAAAGCTGTTTGCTGAATTCAGAAGTACGGGACACGAAATACAGCAATGATTCGAGAGATTGTTAAATATCCGGACCCGATTTTGCAGCGACCGACCGAGAAGGTCACCGCGTTCGACGATGAACTGCGCACCCTGGCGGATGACATGTTCGAGTCGATGTACAAGGCGGTGGGGATTGGCCTGGCGGCGCCGCAGATCGGGGTGGGGAAGCGCATCACGGTAATCGATCTGAGCAACCAGAAGGATCCCAAGGACAAGATCGTGCTGGTGAATCCGGAGATCGTCCACAAAGAGGGCAAGCAGGTGGAAGAGGAAGGATGCCTGAGCCTGCCGGAGATTCGCGACAAGGTGTCGCGCGCCATGAAGGTCAAGGTGAAGGCGCAGGATCTCGAGGGGAAGTGGTTCGAGATGGAGGGCGAGGAGTTGCTGGCGCGGGCCTTCCAGCATGAGATCGATCACCTGGACGGGATTTTGTTTCCGTGGCGGGTGAGCGCGCTGAAGCGGGATCTGATTCTGCGGAAGATTCGCAAGATGCAAAAGACCGGCGAGTGGAAATGAAGCTGGTGTTTTGCGGGACGCCGACGTTTGCGGTGCCCACGCTGAAGGTGGCGCTCCGCGCCGGATACGATGTGCCGCTGGTGGTGACGCAGCCGGATCGGCCAGTGGGGCGGGAGAAGGCGCTGACGGCGCCTCCGGTGAAAGTGACGGCGATGGAAGCGGGCATCCGCGTCACGCAACCGGAAAAAATCAGGAACAACGCGGAGTTTCGGGCCGAGCTCGAGCGAATCCAGCCGGACGCCATTCTGGTGGTGGCGTACGGGCGGATCATTCCGAAGTGGATGCTCGATCTGCCGCGACTGGGAAACCTGAATCTGCACGGATCGCTGTTGCCGAAGTATCGGGGTGCGGCCCCGGTGCAGTGGGCAATTGCGAACGGTGAAGGGGCGACGGGCGTGACGACGATGCGCCTCGATGAGGGGCTGGATACGGGCGACATCCTGTTGCAGCGGGAGATGGCGCTGGCGCCGAGCATGACGGCGGTGGATGTGTTTCCCCTGCTGGCCGAGATGGGCGCGGATCTGATGATGGAGACGCTGCGCGGGCTGGAAGCGGGGACGATCACGCCGCGGAAGCAGGATGAGGCGCGGGCAACGCTGGCGCCGATTCTGTCGCGGGACGATGGGCGGATGGATTTCTCACTGCCGGCGATGACGCTTTATAACCGTTGGCGGGGTTTTCAGCCGTGGCCGGGCGCATGGACCACGCTGGAGGGGAAGAAGTTCGCTGTACATCGAATGCTGCCGACCGAGGTGCGCGGGGCGCGATTGCGTCCGGCAGGTGAATTGCTGGTGGAGCAGGGAACGATCTTTGTGGCGTGTGGCGACGGAACCTGCCTGGAACTGGTGGAAGTCCAGGCAGAGGGGAAGAAAAAGATGATGGCCGGCGAATTTCTGCGCGGGCACGCACTGCAGTCAGGCCTGCGGCTCGGGTAGCGTCCATGATCGCTCCGGCGCGGCGCATTGCGTATCGCATCCTGTTACAAATTGCGACGTCAGACGCGCACAGCGACGAACTGCTGCAGGCGGCGGAGGTCGATGCGCTCTCGGTCCAGGACCGGGCACTGGCGACGACGCTGGTGCTGGGAACGCTGCGCTGGCAACTGGCGCTCGATGCGCGGATTCGGGAACTTCTGGCGCGGCCGGAAGCGAAGCTCAGTGTGGAGGCGGCGACGGCGCTGCGGATGGGTGCTTTTCAGCTACTGCATCTGGATCGCGTGCCGGCCCATGCCGTCCTCCACGACAGCGTGGAACTGGTGAAGCAAGGGAAGGAGCGCGGCGCCGCGGGGATGGTGAATGCGGTGCTGCGGAAAATCCAGGTCATAGCGTCCAGAGGTCAGGGCTCAGACGAACCGATGCTGGCGCATCCGGCGTGGATGGTGGCGCGGTGGGTGCGGCGGTACGGAGCTGCGGCGGCGGAGGCGATCTGCCGGTGGGATCAGGAGCCGGCGGGGATTGCGTTGCGGGTGGGTGCGGGGAGCGGTGAGATCGAGGGAATGGAAACGGAGCCAGGAGCCTTTCTCGCGGCGGCGTGGCGGGTGGTGCGCGGAGACCTGAGAGAGAGCCCGGCTCTGCGCGAGGGGCGGATTCGCATTCAGGATGAGGCGTCGCAGGTGGTGGGCGAGATGGCGGCTGCGGCAGTCCGCGATGCCGGACGGGTTCTCGATCTTTGCGCGGCTCCGGGAGGGAAGACGGCAATCCTGGCGGAACGTCTGCCCGACGCCGAGATTACAGCAGTCGATGTGAGCCGGAAGCGCCTGGATGCGATGCGGAGGCGCCTGCCGGAGGGGCTTGCCACCCGCACGCGCTTCGAGATCGCCGATGCCGCCAAGCTGGAACTCCAGCCGGAGTGGGATCTGATTCTCTGCGATGTGCCGTGCAGTGGAACGGGGACGATGGCGCGCAATCCGGAGATCCGTCTGCGCCTGACGGAGGCGGATCTGGCGCGGCAGCATGCGCGTCAGGTTGCGATTCTGCGAGCCGGGCTGCGGGGATTGAAGCCGGGCGGGCGCCTCGTTTATTCGACGTGTTCGCTCGAGGCGGAGGAGAACGAGGCGGTGGTGGCGGAGGTGCTCGGAGCCGGGTGCAGGGTTGTGCCGGTCGGAGAGGTTCTGGATCGGCTGGCGGAATCCGGTGTCATTACCGCGGAGGGACGCGAGCGACTGCGCAGCGCGACGGACGGGGATTTTCTGCGGACACTGCCAAGGGTCCATCCGTGCGACGGATTCTTTGCTGCAGTGGTCGAGAGCCGAGAGCAGGGAGTAGGGAATCGGGAGTAGGCAGAGGGGAGCCGGCTCGTCGAACGAATCGGAATTGCCCCTGCTTTCGTCAGCAAACCAGCTGATTACGCCCCAAATGCAAGCCATCCAGACGGCCCAGAAGAGTCAGCGCCACGCGCTCGGGCTGGAAGAGATGGCCGGCCATGGCCATGACCTCTTCTTCGGTGACGGCGTCGACGCGCTCGATGATCTCTTCGAGACCGAAGAAGCGCTCGAAGTACATCTGCTGGCGGGCGAGGTTGGACATGCGCGACATGGAGCTTTCGAGCGAGAGGAGCAGGTTGCCTTTGAGCTGGTCCTGGGCACGGCGCAGTTCGCCGGGCTGGAGCGGCTCGGTCTTGAGGCGGCGGAATTCCTCCATGATCAGATCGATGACCTGCACGGCGCGATCCGACGAGGTTCCGGCGTAAACGCAGAGCGAGCCCGTGTCGCGATACGGAGCAAGGTCGGAATAGATGGCGTAGACGAGGCCGCGCTCTTCGCGGACGGTCTGGAAGAGGCGGGAGCTCATGCCGCCGCCCAGGATGGTGTTGAGCAGCAGGGTGGCGTAGCGGGACTCGTCAGCGATGGGCGGCGCCGGGACGCCGAGGCAGAGCTGGACCTGCTCGAGAGACTTCTTGTTGCGCAGATGAATGCGCGGAGTGACGGTCGGCGCCGAGTCGCTGTTCAGGCTGGTGCCGGGCGCGAGGGAGCTGAAGTGGCTGGCGACCATCTCGACGAAGCTGTCGTGCTGGATGTTACCGGCGGCGGAGAAAACCATGTTGCCGGCCTGGAAGCGCTGCTCGAAGAAGCGGACCAGGGTGTTCTGCTCGAAGCTGCGGACGGTTTCGCGGGTGCCGAGGATGGGCTTGCCGAGGGGGTGGCCCTTCCAGAAATTCTGCATGAAGATTTCGTGGACGAGGGTGTCGGGATTGTCCTCATCCATCTTGATCTCTTCAAGAATCACGCCGCGTTCACGGGCGATCTCTTCCGTCGCGAAAACGGGATTCAGGACGAGGTCCGAGAGAACGTCGAGCGCGGTCTGCACGTGCTCGTCGAGGACTTTGATGTTGAAGCAGACGGTTTCTTTGCCGGTAAAGGCGTCGAGATTGCCGCCGATGGCGTCGACTTCGCGGGCGATGCGCTGGGCCGAGCGCGATTTGGTCCCTTTGAAGACCATGTGCTCGACAAAATGGGAGATGCCGTTGAGCTCGGGGATCTCGTGACGCGAGCCAGCGCGCATCCAGACGCCCATGGCGACGGAGCGGACGTGCTCCATACGCTCGGTGAGGACGATAAGGCCGCTGGGGAGGACGGTACGGCGGATGTTGCGTTCGCTGGTCATTCGTTTTTGGGGCGGAGGGTGCCGGGCCGGTTTCTATGACCGAGTTTAGATGCGCTATGCTCGGGTGGATAGATGACGAACGGCGGGCAAACCCTAACTACCATTTTAGACGCGCGAAGTGCGGCTCCGGATCGGGTGCTTTTTGGCCTTTCGAATGAGGAGCTTAGCGAGGCGCTGGGGGAATTTGGGTTACTGAGGTACCGCGTCCGGCAGCTGGAAACGGCCCTCTACCGGCAGAAGGTGGCGGACATCCCGGAAGTCACGACCTGGCCGAAAGAGCTGCGGGAAAGGGTTGCCGCGGGCGGGTTTCGCGTGGGGTTACCGGAGATTGTCGAGACCTTCCGCTCCGTGGACGGAACCGAGCGCTACCTGATCGCGGGGCGCGACGGGCAGACGGTCGAGGCGGTCTGGATGCCGGAAGGCGATGGCGGCGAGGACGGCGATGCAGCGGAGGAGAGCGCGGCGGAAGCTTCGCCCGGGCCGTCCTCCGGGAAGTCGTGGTCGCGAGCGACGATCTGCGTGTCGAGCCAGATTGGCTGCGCAGTGAATTGCCAGTTCTGCCTGACGGCGAAGCTGGGGATTATTCGGAATCTGACTGCGGGAGAGATTGCCGGGCAGGTGGCGGCGGTGCTGAAGCGGCAGGGGGCGGAGCCGGGACGCGATCGGATCAACCTGGTGTTCATGGGGATGGGCGAGCCGTTCCTGAATTACGACGCCTTTATGGCGGCGGTGCGGCTGCTGGCCGGGCCGATGGAGATTCCGGAGTCGCGGATGACGGTGTCGACCTCGGGGATTGTGCCGGGCATCCTGCGGTTCGCGCAGGAGAAGGTGCGGCCGCGGCTGGCGATCTCGCTGAATGCATCGAACGATGTGGTGCGCGAGGGGATCATGCCGATCACGCGCAAGTGGAGCCTTGGCGAAGTGATCGAGGCAGTGCGGCAGGTTCCGTTGCGACAGAAGGAACGCGTGACGTTTGAGTATGTGCTGCTGGGGGGCGTGAACGACAAGCCGGAGCATGCGGATGAGGTGGTGAAGCTGGTGCGGCGCGCGCAGTTTCCGGCGAAGGTGAATCTGATTGCGTGGAATCCGGGGCCGGGCGTGCCGTTTGCGATGCCGGCGGCCGAGAGCGTGGCGCGGTTTCAGGAGCGGCTGCGCGCCCAGGGAGTACCGGCCTTCGTGCGGCGGCCGCGGGGGCGCGACATCTACGCGGCCTGTGGACAGCTGAAAAGGACAGCCGGGGAGAGCTAAGAAGCGGTTAGCGATGGAGCGGTTCGCCAGGTCCGGTTAGCGGCGAAGCGGTTAGCCCTGAGATCGTTGGCGATGAATCTGTTAGCGATGAGGCGAGCTTGCGCATCTGCGGGGTAGTATGGCTCCGGTTTGGTGACCGGATTCACAGGAAAACCGTGGTAGAGTAGGTCATTACTTCTGACGAAAGGAAGGCGTCCATGAGAATCAATCGTTCGGTCGGCGACCCCAAAGCGCAGCGGCCCGGTGCCTTTTTCGTCAGCGATCCTGAAAAGCCGATTCGGCTTCGCATCTCGTAGTTCCGAGCAAAATCAGGATCTGACAGGCCGGCCGTAGGGCGACCTCCTCCACGGGAGAGTTTGTCTCAGGCGCCGGCCCTTTTTCTTTTGGTAGAAAGCAGCTTTTTCCCCAACCCAGGATGCTGCGTCGGCTGCAGCCTCCTTCGAGGACTCTATGAGCCGTTCTGTGAAACGCACTTCTCAAAACGTTGTTCGCGACGTGCTCGCGTTTCTGATGCGCCACTGGCGACGCGAGGCGTGGTGTGTGGCGGGCGTGGCAGGAAGCATGGCCGTCGCGACGGGCGCCGATCTGTTGTTGCCGATCTATTCCGGCCATCTTGTCGATGCGGTCGCGCGCGGCGGGGCACGGCTGGTGGCGTTGCGTGCCGCGGGATACGCGATTCTCGCGATGGCGGGGCTGGGTGCGGTGCTCGCGACGGCGCGGTATCTCGCCTTCCTGGGCATCGTGCGCCTCACCACGCGGCTGATGCGACGCATGGCCAGCGATGCGTTCTGGCGGGTGCAGCGCTTCTCAACCGACTGGCACGCCAATAACTTCGCCGGCTCGATCGTGCGGAGAATTACGCGGGGCATCTGGGCGGTGGACATGCTCGACGACACGCTGCTGCTGGCGCTGTTGCCGGCGCTGCTCGTCCTCATCGGCTGCCCGCTCCTGCTCGGCTGGCGCTGGCCGGCGATGGGACTGCTGGTGGCCGCTGGCGCGCTGGTGTACGTGTCGATCTCGGTGG
>JBKICP010000098.1:0-23752 GCA_046567085.1 Acidobacteriota bacterium | reverse complement strand
CACCGTGCGGTGGGTGCAGCGCGTGGCAGCCTCCATGCGCATACCCTCCGCAGGGGTGCTCGTGTCTCCGATCTTCTTTTCTTTCAAAGCTTTGTTGATACATAGGAACTTCCCTTCTATCCACAATGTATCGTGAGATATATCTTTTGTCAATTCAAAAAATATATCTCTCGTTACGTTACGGGCGACGGGCTACGGGCTTTGCGTCTACGACTTCGCCGGCAGCTCCACGACAAATTCGGTTCGCCCCGGCTCTGACGTGAACCCGATGCTCCCGTTGTACTGCGCGGTCACGATGCGCTTGGCGATGTCCAGCCCCAGCCCCGTCCCCACACCCGGCGGCTTCGTCGTGTAGAAGGGCTGGAAAATCTGCTCTCGAATCTCCGGAGCGATGCCTGCGCCCTCGTCCCCGATCCCCACGCAGACCTTTCCGTCTTCCGCCCAGGTCCGGATGCGCACCTTCGATCCTTCCGGTGCCGCATCGGTGGCGTTGTCCAGCAGATTCGTCCAGACCTGGCTTAGCCCCGTGCCCCGGGTCTTGATCTTCGGCAGATCCGCCGCAAACGTTTTCTCTACCGTCAGCTGCTTGTGCCGGAATTTGTGGCCCAGGATCGTCAGCGTGCTCATGATGCTCTCGTGCACGTCAATCAGATGCTCGCCGCTCTTGTCTTCGTAGGCGTACTTCTTCACTGCGATCACCAGATCGGTGACGCGGCTGAGGCTCTCTTCGATGGTGGTCAGCTGCTGCATCGCGGAGATCAGCGATTCCAGCCAGTTCAGCGCCACCTGCAGCGTTTCGCCCGGGAACGCCTCCTGTGCGCATGCCACATCGTTCCGTCGCCAGCCGGCCGCCACCAGCGTCGGGGCCAGCTTCCACGCGTTGTTGACGCCGATGCTTTCCAGCCACGCGCCCATTTCTTCTTCGGCGTCGGCCTCTTCCATGCTGCTCAGCGGCTTGGGCTTCTCCAGCTCCAGCACCTCGCGCTGCATGTCCATCAGGCACGTCGCCTGTTCCGACGTCAGCGGGGAGCGGCAGAAGCGCATGCTCAGATCCTGCAGGCGCGTCAGGTTCTCGCGCAGCTGCGCCGCCGAACGCTTCGCCGCCGAGCCTGGATTGTTCAGCTCGTGCATCAACCCGGCCGCCAGCGTCCCCAGCGAGATGAGCTTTTCTTTGTGCAGCGTCGTCGCCTGGAAAGCATGCACCCGCTGCGCTGCCGTCGAAAGCACGTTCTGCCGCACCGTGGGGCAGGTGGCCATCAGACGCCAAAAACCTTCTTCGTTCACGACCATCATGCGCAGGTCGCGCGTCACCAGGCATTGCACGCCGGCTTTTCGATGACCCAGCAGCAGCGGCGCTTCGCCGAAAGCATCGCCATCCTGGTACATGGCCAGCGGCGTTTCGCTTCCGTTCACTTCCAGCCGGACCGCGCGCACCTCGCCTTCGAGAATCATGCAGAACCCCGGCACCGTCTGCCCCTGCTGCACCAGCACCGCTCCGGCGGGCGCCTCCAGCATCTGCACCTCGCCCAAACAACCGAGGTCTTCGTCCTTCAGGCGGCTGAGAATGGGAATGCGGCGAACGAGCTGCGACAGCTCCGGTTGTTCGACTGCCCTTGCTCTTACCTGCGTATCCGCCGCCGTGCCGTCCATCTTCTCCTTGATCCTTTAGAACTGCGCCAGAGTCAACATCAGAACGTTGCCAAACAAAATCTCAGAACTGCGCCAGGTACTGGTGCATGAACTGCACCGCAATCGAGCCCTCACCTACGGCCGAGGCCGCCCGCTTCACCGATCCATGCCGCACATCGCCGGCCACGAAAACTCCCGGCATCGACGTCTCCAGCAGGTACGGCTCGCGGTCTTCCTTCCATGTCTTCGGCAGCTGGCCTTCCACGCGCAGATCGCGCCCCGCCAGCACAAACCCGTTCGGGTCGCGCATGATGCTCTCCGGCAGCCAGTCGGTCTGCGGAGCCGCACCGATGAACAGGAACAGAGACGATGCCGGCCGCACTTCTTCGCCCTTTGGGGTCCGGATCTTCAGGCACTCCAGATGACTGTTCCCCATCGCTTCCACGACCTCGCTCTGCGTCTCCACCTGAATATTCGATGTGCCGGCGATCTGATCGATGAGATATTTCGACATGCTCTTTTCGAGTCCATCCCCGCGCACCAGCATCGTTACCTGCCTGGCGACGCGGGAAAAGTGCATCGCCGCCTGCCCTGCGGAGTTCGCCCCGCCCACCACGAAAACCACTTCGTCCTGGCACGACCGCGCCTCCGCCAGTGAAGCGCCATAGTAAACCCCCGAGCCCGTCAGCCGCTCGACCCCGGCCACTTCCATCCGCCGGTAGCAGACCCCGGCCGCAATCAGGCTCACCCGGCACGAAACCTCCGCGCCGTTCCCCAGCCGCACCTGGCGATACTGCCCATCGGCGGCGATCCCCGTCGCCCGCTGTGTCACAAATTCGGCGCCGAACCGCCGCGCCTGGTCGTAGGCCGCCCGCGCCAGCCGCTCGCCGGTCACGCCCGTCGGGAAGCCCAGATAGTTCTCGATCTTCGAGCTGCTCCCGGCCTGCCCTCCAGGAGCTTCAGGCTCCAGCACCAGCGTTTTCAATCCCTCTGAAGCGCCATACACCGCGGCCGCGAGCCCCGCCATCCCCGCTCCCACCACCACCAGGTCGTAGAAATCCTGCTTCGCCTGGGTGCGAAGGCCCACCCGCTGCGCCAGCTCCTCCTCCTTCGGCTGCACCAGCGACGTCCCATCCTGAAAGAGCACCACCGGCAGCTTGCTGTCGCTCACCCCAAACTTCTGCAGCAGATCCACCGCCTGGTCGTCTCGCTCCGGATCCAGCCACACGTACGGCACCTGGTTACGCGAGAGGAAATTGCGCACCCGGTAGTCCTGCAGCCCGTAGCGCGGCCCGACCACGCGAATCCCCTCGAACGGCGGCTTGAATCCTTCGTTCCAGTCCTCCAGCAGGTCGTCCAGCACCGGATACAGCCGCTCCTCCGGCGGATCCCAGGGCTTGGTCAGGTAGTAGTGAATGCGGGCCATGTTGATCGCGCGGATCGCCGCCTCGGTGTCTGCATAGGCCGTCAGCAGCACCCGGCGTGCCTGCGGATACTGCTCCTGCACCCGCTCCAGCAGTTCCACCCCGGCCATTCCCGGCATCCGCTGGTCGCTCACGATCAGCGCCACCACATCGCCGCGGTCCTTCAGCTGGGCGCACGTATCCAGCGCCGCCTGCCCGGAGGCTGCGCGCACGATCCGGTACGTCTGCCCGTATTTGCGGCGCAGGTCCTGCACTACGGCTTCCAGCACGCTGGCGTCGTCGTCCACGGCGAGGATGATCGGCCTGGCCATTCCCCCACTCCCTTACTTCTGAAGCTCTCCTACTACGTTACAGGCCTGCCCCCTTTCCCGCGAAGACGCCCCGGCGGCCCCAAATTGGAAATCCCTCTCACCCAGAGAGCGGAACCCATGGCAAAAGCCCTGTCCCTGCTGGAGAAACGGTTACTACAGGCGTGACGTACGTCACAGGACCTTTGGCATCCCGCGGGTTACTTTTTTCCTGAATGATGGCAGCACCCTGGTCATCGATGAACTCCTTTCCGGCTCCCACGGCCGCGAGAGCTCCATCGTTCAACCGACGCCCGGAGTGGCACTCGATGCGTTCGTGAAGAAACGCACGAGCGGACCTGTTCCTCGGAACGATGACCATTTTTCGCACGTTCTTGTTTTGGAACGTGCGCGCATCCACCGTCTTCGGGCCATTCCCGTCGACGCACCTTTGAGGACGCCGACCCATGAACAAGCTCATCCTTGCCGATAACCAGGCCATCTACAGAGCCGGAACCGCCAAAATCCTGGCGATGGAAGACGACTTTCGCATCATTGCCCAGTGCGCCGAGGCTGACCGCCTCTATCCCGCCATCGATACCTTCCGCGGTGCGATCCTTGTTTTCGCCTCCGCAATGAGGCTCGACCCACAGGTCCTGGTTCCCCGCCTCGCCGCCGCGGGCAGCCGCAGCATCGTCGTCGCCGAAAACGGCGAGGCCGTGCAGCCCTGGTTCAGCGCCGGCGTTCACGGCGCCGCTCACCGTAACGTGACCGGCCCGGCCCTCATCGACTGCGTCCGCCACGTCGGCCAGGGCGACCGCAACGTCCGCGCCCTCGGCGTGGAGATGCCCGGAACCGAAGAAGATGCCGTGGGCTCCCGCGTTCGCGATCGCCTCACGCCCAAGGAGCTGAAGATCGTCGCGTTGATCGTCCAGGGCTGCAAAAACAAAGAGATCGCCGTCCGGCTCATCACGACCGAACAGGTCATCAAGAACTACCTGCGCAGCATCTACGACAAGACCGGCGTCTCGGACCGTCTCGAACTGGCGCTCTTCACCATCCACCACCGCATCCTTGCCGAAGCCGCCCAGGCCGTCGGCGACCAGATGCTGCAGGGCGTCTAGACCGCGCCCGGAAACCCGGCCTCTTCCGGCCGGACCGTTGTGCTCCAGAGGCGCTGCCGCGAATCGTGCACAGCGCCTCCCCTCGACCAGCCCGCCACGACACGAATTCAGAGCATCATGAAGATTCAGCCTTGCACAGGCAGTTCACTAACTTGCCAACAAAGAGGGCTTCCGCGAACAACCGGATTAATAGAATCAGAGGTTTAGAGGGGGCTGCACCCCCCCCAAGCCGAAAGACCGAACCCCTCCAGTCCGAGCCACCGGCTCGGGCTCCAGGCTACCGGCAACAGGCTACCGGCCGCCTCTAAAGCTTTTCCCCGACCGACTTCGCCTGGGTGAACAGGTACAGATAATCCGGGCCGCCTGCCTTCGAGTCCGTCCCCGACATGTTGAAGCCGCCAAAGGGATGCGCCCCGACCATCGCGCCGGTGCTCTTGCGGTTGAAGTACAGGTTCCCGACATGGAACTCCTGCCGCGCCCGGTCCAGCTTGACCCGATCGGTCGAGTAGATCGATCCCGTCAGCCCGAACTCCGTGTTGTTCGCGATCTCCAGCGCATCCTCGAAGTCCCTGGCTTTGATCACGGCCAGCACCGGCCCGAAGATCTCTTCCTGGGCAATCCGCGCCTTCGGCGCCACATCGGCAATCACCGTCGGCTGGATGTAGTAGCCCTTCTCCGGTGTCTCAACGACGTTGCCGCCGGTCAACAGGCGCCCTTCCTTCTTCCCGATCTCGATGTAGCCGAGGATCGTCTTCATCGCGCCCTCGCTCACCACAGGCCCCATGTTCGGATTGCCGGTGGGATCCCCAACCGTCAGCTTCTCCACGCTCTCGCGCAGCCGTTCGACAAAGGCATCGTAGATCGGAGCCTCTACAATCACCCGCGAGCACGCCGAGCACTTCTGCCCGCTGAAGCCGAAGGCTGAAGCCACAACGCCGGCTACCGCCGCATCGAAGTTCGCATCCGCCGCAACGAGGATCGAGTCCTTGCCACCCATCTCGAGGATCGTCCGCTTGATCCAGATCTGCCCCGCCTGCGTCTTCGCCGCGCGCTCGTGGATGTCGAGCCCGACTTCCTTCGAGCCGGTGAAGGCGATGAACCGCGTCTTCGGATGCTCTACCACAGCGTTGCCGAACGTCGCGCCGGATCCCGGGCAGAAGTTCACCACGCCCGGCGGCAGCCCGGCCTCTTCCAGAACCTCCATGAAGCGCGCCGCGATGGTTGGCGAATCGCTCGACGGCTTCATGATGACGGTGTTGCCGCTCACAATGGCCGCCGATGTCATCCCCGCCATAATCGCGAAGGGGAAATTCCACGGCGAGATCACCGCGCCCACGCCCAGCGGAATGTAGAGCAATTCGTTCTTCTCTCCCGGAAACTGGATCGGCGGCGTCGCCGCGGCCAGCCGCAGCGCCTCGCGTGCGTAGAACTCCAGAAAATCGATCGTCTCGCCGACGTCCGCGTCGGCCTCGGCCCAGTTCTTGCCGACTTCATACGTCAGCCACGCGCAGAACTCGAACTTGCGCTCGCGGATGATCGCCGCCGCGCCCAGCAACAGCGATGCGCGCTCCTCGGCCGAGGCAAAGCGCCAGGTCTCGAAGGCTTTCAGCGCCGCCTCGACCGCCTGGGCCGCGTGCTCGGCGCCTGCCTTCTGATGCACGCCGACAATCTGCGCCGGTCGCGCCGGATTCACCGACTCGATCTTCGCGCTGGTGCGAATCCGTTCGCCCCCGATGATGAGCGGATATTCGTGGCCCAGTTCGTCCCCGACACGTTCCAGGGCGCCACGCATCGCGCGGGCGTTCTCGTGCTGAGAAAAGTCGGTAAAGGGCTCATTGCGAAACGCGCCCTGCGGTTTGCGCGGCAGGATAACGGTGGGATTCTCGACGGTAGCCATGACCTCCCAGTTTAGTTCAATTCCGGCCACCCGCGATTTTGGCGCTGCTGCAAATCTGTGCTAGTCTGCCTGTCTGCTCGCAGCGCCCCAGCTGCACGTTCCCCTGGCTGTGAAAATTCGGGCTCCTGGGTCCAGGCAGTCCACAACGTTGGAGAAGATGCCTTGCGTTTTGTGTGGACTTCGCTTGCCCTCGCTACAGCTGTGCTCACCGGTTGCTCCGTCAACAAAATCGTTCCCACCACCTCTTCGCCCGGTCCGGCCGTCGCTGCACAGTCGCTCAAGGGCCTCCTTCACGGCGGCCAGCAGGCCCTGGTCGGGGCGCAGGTCTACCTCTACAAAATGGGCACGGGCGGTTATCAATCCGCTTCGAGTTCCCTGCTCGCCTCCCCTGCGATTACCGGCTCCGACGGCCACTTCGCGATCGCCAGCGGCAGCTTCACCTGCAACGCCGGTGACCAGCTCTACCTCTACTCCGTGGGCGGAAGTCCCGGCTCCTCCAACTCAAACAATCCCTACGCGGGCCTGCTTGCCGTTCTGGGAGACTGCGCCAACCTCGGCAATCTGCCCTCGACCATCCAGATGAACGAGGAAACCACCGTGGCTGCCGCCTGGGCCCTGGCACCGTTCGCCGGAGATGCCACGCACATCTCCACGGGCTCATCGACGCAGGCCAAGCTCGGACTCGATAATGCCGTCGCCACCGCGCTGAATCTCGTGCCTCTGCAGTCAGGCCAGGCACCTGCCAAGTTGCCCAGCAACGGCAACGCGACGCTGCCGCAAGATGAAATCAACACTCTCGCCGACATCCTGGCCGCCTGCGTCAATGTGAGCGACTCCACCTATGGCTCGCCCAACCATAACAGCAGTGCCTGCAGCACGCTTGCCTCCGACGCCACCGCCGACGGAACCCCTGGCGGGACGCAGCCCTCCGATACAGCGACCGCCGCGATTAACATCGCCCACAACCCCACCGTGCATGTCGCCGACCTGCTAACACTCGCAACGCCTACTTCCCCGTTTCAGAACATCCTCAGCTCCGCCAACGACTGGACCATCGCCATCAACTACAGCGGAGGCTCCCTGCACGGTCCCCTCGGCCTTGCTATCGACAGCGCCGGTTATATCTGGGTCGCTAACAGCGGCGCCTTCTGCATCAGCCAGTTCCAGCCCAACGGCGCCCCCGGCCCCGAAGATGGTTTCACCGGCAACGGCGTCGATCCGACCAACTGCGGAACCGGCGAGAACGGAACCTTCGCCCAGCCGTACTACATCGCCTTCGCGCCTTCCGGCAACATCTGGCTGGCCAATTACAACTCCGCAACGGAACTCGACTTCGCCCCGGGACTCGGCTTCGAAAGCACCCTGTCCTACACGGGAAACTACACCAGCGGGAATGTGAACTCCTCCACCGGGATCGCCTTCGATGCCAGCGGCCACGCATGGATCCCGAATGGAGGGTACGGAGCCAACAGCGTTACCGAATTCGTCGGTAGTTCAGGAACCAGCTACGGTGGTGGCGGCCTCAACGGCTCGTCCGGCATCGCCATCGACGCTTCCGGACATGCGTGGATTACGAATGCCAATGCGAACGTCCTCAGCGAATTCAACGTCTCCAATGGCACCCCGGTGAGCAGTACCGGCTATCAGTTCTGCGGCGTGCAGCTCGGCAGAGCCGTGGCCGTCGCACAGAATGGAATTTGGGTTGCCAACGGCGGCGGCGTGAACACGCTGACAGAATGCACGTCCTCCGGCTCTTCCAACGCCAGCGCCTCTGGAAGCGGGCTCAGCTATCCGACCGACATCGCTATCGACGGCCTTGGCAATGTCTGGGTCGCGAATTCCTACAACAGCACCGTGAGCGAATTCAACTCCGGGGGCGGGGCCTTGTCCGGCTCCAACGGTTTCAAGGCGGGCTTGAACGGCCCCGAGCAACTTGCCATCGATCCCTCCGGCAACGTCTGGGTCACTGACTACAACAACGGGGCCGGCAATGGCCTCACCGAATTCGTCGGAGCTGCCGCACCCGTCGTCACCCCCGTGGTTCAGGCCGTTTCGAACAACCAGTTGGGCCAGCGGCCCTGATAAGAGCAGACCAGGAAAGGCGAGGAACCCCAACCTCGCTCGATGAACAAAACCCAATCCCGAACGCAGAGGATACCCTTGAAGAAGAGCCGCCTCATTCTCCCCATCGTTCTGCTGATTTTGACCGCCCGCCTGCACGCCCAGGGCATCGATGGCTGTGCCGACTCCCCGGAAAACCCGACTCTCGTTCTTGGCCTGATCGTAGGCGCCGCCAGCGTCGGCTACTCCCGGCTGCGCTATCGCCGCCGGGGCCATAACCAACAAGGCGACTAGAGTCGGAGGCAACCTCTTTCGCTCGGTCAACAAGGCCGAGGTGATGGGCTATTGCCTGCTCTGACCGTCACCCCGCGAGCCGATCCGGCCGTCCAGGACGGCGGGGATCGTCTTGCTTCCTGGCGGCACTCTCATCGCGCCCCGCCGGTTTCTCAAACCTGCGTCCAATCTCGGTCTCCGAGAGCGCTTTCTCCATCAGATCCATCCAGGGATCGATCTCGACGACCTTCTCCTCGAACATCGCCGTGGCCTGCACGTCGGGAACAGCAGCCGGTTCCGGTTCGGCCGCCCTCGGCGCAGCCGCAGCAGGAACGTCCTCAACCAGCATCCCCCGCCCTTCCGGCGTGGATTCATAGGTGAACGAGGCACGCCGATACGAGCCGCCGCCCCGCTCATAGGCAGGCTCTGGCGCTGCCGCGGGCGGAGGAGCGGCCGGGGGTGGGCTCGGTGGAAGAGGCGCGTCCGGCGTGATGAATCTGCCGTAAGCGGGACCCGAGTCGGAGGTATCGTCCGCGTACTCCACCGGACGTGCGGCCGCAGCCGCAATCAACCAATAAAGCAGGCCGCACAAAACACCCGCGGCGGCCGCAGGCCACCAGATCGGCTGCGCCGCCACTCCGGCCTCCTTCGTGACGTGAAGCGGATTCAGCATCGCCGCATCCGGTCCGTCGGCTATGGGAGCCGGCTGCGGCTCATTCGCTGCTGCGCTCGATTCTGCCCCACTCGCCCCATTTCCCGACGCCCCCGAAGCAGAAAGATTGCTCTCGCTGATCGCACCGGAAGCTGGTGCCGCGGCAGCTGTCGGCGCAGTGCTGTTGTCTGACGGCGTGGACGGAGGCGGTGTTTCCGCCGCGTTGTCCGCAGAACCCGTCGCGGAGCTCTCGTCCTTCTGCAACGCCTGCCGCTGCCTCTCCACCACCGCAATCGCCTGCGTCAGCGCATCTCGCTCCCGCCGGATTCGGCTGGCGCTCACCCCAATTCCGCCGCCGCCCATAATTCCGGCAAGCGCCTGCTGGATCGCGCCGATCCGGCCGCGATCATCGCCGGTTGCCTGCGCACGCAGACTGGCGGCCTTCTGCTCCGCTTCCCGCACCTGCGCTCGCAGTAGCTGCTGCTGTTCCGACTCGGCGTACGCATGGCCGCGGGAGCCCTCTCCGCGCGCCAGTTGCTCCAGCTTCGCGTTGGTCGACGTTAACTGCGCCTGCAAATCGTTCAGCCCCGATGCCAGACCCGGATTCGCCGCGTCCTCATGCCGCACGACCGGCTTTTGCGCCGGAGCAGGAGCAGCGGCTTTGGCAGGCTGCTTCGCGGGTGCAGGATGCGCCGCCGGGGCAGGGGGGGCAGCAGCAGGCGCCACCGGTTCCGCAGGCACATTCAACTGCGCCGGTCCATCCGGCGACGGCGCCCAGCTCGTCAGTGCATTCGCAACGGCATTCGCCGTGGCCACGGCTTTTCCCGGGTCCGGATCGCGAAACCGCACATCCAGAACCTGCGCTGACGGCTGCGTCAATTCCAGGCGCGAGCGAAACTCGCCAACCCGGCTCATCATCCCAGACGTGGACAGGTAGGCGGTCTTCGAAAGCTCGGCCAGCTTCTGATCCGTCAGGACCGACTGCGCGAAGACCACGGCCGGCTCCGGGGCCTGCACCAGACCCGCATCGATTCTCCGTGCCGCATGCATGTCGAACGACAGTTCGGAGGTCGATGCCTTCTGCACGGCATCGCGCCGAAACCAGGTGTAAACACCCCCGCCTACGGCAGCTGCCAGCAAAACTGCTGTGAACTTGTGCCCCAGTGGGACCGCAGAAAAGCTCATCCGGGAACTCCTCTCGTGCATGGTGCAGGAGCGCCGCCGATCGTGTCGGAGAGCGAGGCTGGAATTTTCCCGCCCAACCCGCTGTGGGGATTTCCAGGATCGCGCCTGCAGTCCATATCCTTTGTTGGAAGGATGATCCAGGCCCGTTGTTGTCTCGGGGCTCGGAATTCCAACCGAAAATCGCAGCTTCAGGTGGAAATCCGCGCACTCCCCGATCACTTCCTCCCACCATACGCCCCGCCAGCCGGTGACGCCACCAGGCTGGATGCACGCGAGGCTGGCAAGCAGGTGGACAAGTTCGCCGCATATTGACTCTTTATTCAAGGCGGCGTAACCCAGCGCCATGCGTGAGAAACCGATGATGCAGAGGGGCTCGCAGGTGAAGCGCTTGACGCTGTGGGCCGAAGGAGGAGTCCGATGTCAGAGCAGGCAGCGCACGAGCATCGTACGGCGGCTCATCATCACGGGATGGCCGCCCACCACCATGCTGAAGCGGCGAAGCATCACGATGCGGGCGACCATCAGCAGGCCGCTCACCACGCTCACCTGGCCCATGCTCACCACGTTCATGCGACCGAGCACGCCGAACACGCGGCCAGGCACCACCTGGACCATCACGGTCAGTAAACCGGCTCAGCCGGCCGGTCGTCACTGCGGCATCCAGGTGGTGTCCACCGTGACCGGAATCTCGTTGTGGATGGGCACTGTCAGAAACGACGGCCGGTCGATTTTGAAATCCGAGCAGGTGGCCGGAATCGTGCCCGTAATCTCCACATCGCTGCCGTGATTGGTGCGGTGCAACGGCACGTGGCTGTAGTGCGCCGTCTGTCCGGCAAACTGCACTTCCAGATCCGCCTCGATTGTCGGCCCGTTCAGCGCTGTCTGCGGCAAGTGTGCGCGCACGATCACCATGGGATACTGTGCGCCCCGAACCGTCTCGATCATGTGCAGATCGCGGTTGCTGTCGCCTGAACTGAACGTGTTCACGGGCACAGCGATCAGAAAATCGCAGAAGCCACCGCTGCAGTTGCCCTTGCCCTTCGCCGCATGACTCGTTCCATCGACCTCGTGCATCGGATGCACGACGTGCCAGATGAGACTCGATTGCGTGAGCACCCACTGATTCTGCGCATGGAGCCCGACCGAAGCGAAAGCGGCCAGCAAAAACAGAGCGGCAAGCTTCATTCCTTCTCCCAGAATTTGAGGTGGATCGGCCACGAGACCGCGATGATCGACGCTCCGTACGCCGCCGCCGTCGTCCACGCTACATAGGAATGCGCCGAAGCGATTCCGTGCACCTTCTGGCCCTGGTTCTCCTGGCTGAGGGCCATCCCGCCCAGGATCGGCGTGAGAATCATCCCCGGCGCGTGGATCCACACCAGATCGCGATGCCAGCGAATCGCCCCTTTCGGCTTCACGCCCTGGATCTTCGGCGCGATGATGGCGTAGTAAGCCGTGAATCCGTACAGAACCGCTGTGCTTGCGCCAAGCGCCGCATGCAGATCGACCGACGCTGAACTCGGCTGAATGAGGGGAGCGCCCGGATCGTTGCGGTTTTTCTTCGCCTTTGCACCACCTGCCACGATCAGCGTCGCGCACATGGGCACCGCCGTGATCAGTCCCAGCGTCTGGTGCACCTTCAGATCGTGGGTCCGCCGGTTCAGCTTCCTCTGCATCTCGGCGTTCGCCATGCTCTGCTGCGGAGTAAAGCCCAGATCGCCCAGCGTGGGCGCGGTACTCGATGGCTGCTGATTGGGCGCCTGCTGCGCGGGCTTTGCTGGAGCGGGATTCTGATCCTGCGGCGCGGAAGTCTGCTGCTGGGCCGGCGCAGGCGCGTCGGGCAAATCCGGAGCTACAGCCGGAATGGCCGATGCACTGGGGGGCTCAGCGCTGAGCGTGGCATCGGCAATCTCGTCCGAGTGACCGGACGATTGCGCCAGGGTCATCATGGGAAGCAGCACCAGACACGCCCAGGCGGCGACAATTCTTCCTGCGGCAATTCCTCTCAATGGAATCCAGCTCCCGGGAGTCCCGCCGAACGAATACCTGCTCCTACGATGCTCCGCCAATGCGGCTCAAGGACAGACCCGGCGCACAGGATGAACAATTCTTCATCCGAACGATACATGGCACTACTTGCGCCCAACACCCCTCGCGGCCGCTGCTGCGAGGGTCGCTCCCGATGGCGATGCCACGTCCCGGTCCAGAACCCTCAGCACCACACCATCGATGCGCCGATCGATCGTTCGATAGGCAGCGAGACGCAGGCTGAGGCGCTGTCCGTCGGCAGTGCGCGCCCAAATCTCTCGCGTCTGGCCGTGCGCCATCACGTCCCGCAACGACTCTTCGAGGTCACCCATCTCCAGCTTCAGCTTCAGCCGTGGGAACGCGCGGCCGATGCTGCCGGCCGTCAGACCCAGAATGGCCGCGGCCTCGGGCGTATAGTGGCGCACCGCCGCATCGGCGCCCAGCACCACCAGCGGCCGCTCCACATGATTCAGCAGGTTCGTGACGTCGTCGTTCAGCCGCTTCAGCAGTTCGCCGCGTTGCTGCATCTGCTCGTTCGCTGAACGCAGTAACTCCCGCACCGAGTCCATAATCTCGCGGGAGGCCTGCAACTGCTCGTTATTCAGCTGCAGTTGCTCGTTGGACGCCTGAATCTCGCGGTGCACCGATTCCAGTCCTCCCGCCGGACCCCGGAGGCGCAAAACCGGCTCCAGCTTCTCCATCGCCGAGAGAAGCCCATGTTGCAATTCGCCGATCTCGCGTTGCAGTGCTTCGCGCTCCGGATCGAAATCGACCGAGGCCGATCGCAGGCCGACGCCGAGAGATTCTGAATGTGCGCTTCCATCGCCGTCGCCGATCGGGGGATCGACCGGGGCATTTCCATCTGGCTTCGTGCCGCTCATGCTGGTTCTCGCAGGTTCTGCCTGGGAAACTCTGACGAGAGGAGGAACCGGCACGCAGAGAACACAGGCATTCTGTTTTCACGGCCCGGGTCCCGATTCTGCCGAAATTATAGCCCGCAACCGTGAGCCAGCGAGTTCGCCTGCGGCTGGCGGAAGGTCTCAGTTATCCATCCGTGGAAACGCCACAACCGCCGCGCGCAACGCATCGAGCGACTCGGTCAGTTCGTTCAGGAGTGCCTGATTGCAGCTCCGCAGCACGCGGGCCGTTTCGATTCCGCACGCTAACAGCGCCAGCGAGTCGATCGAAAGGTTCGCCTTGTCCACCGGCGTTGCGGCGCGTTCGGCGCGGCTGGAACAGCGCATGGCCACCCATGCATCCAGATCGTGCGGCCGAGCCAGGACCGCCTTCTTGTTCGAGCCCAGAGGACGCCGCACCGGCAAACCGAAATCCCTTTCCCATCGCTGCACGGTCCGCACGCCTTTACCCAGGTATCGCGCAATATCCTTCCAGGAAGTCAGAACGGAAACGCCGCCGCCTGTGTGAGGAAAAGCTCGATAGCTTGAATTCTCATCCCGCAATCCAGACTGAGGGATAACCGTTGCCAGACTCATCGCATGCTCCAGTCGTTATCCAGCGCGGTCAACTTCGGCCGATCACGTTCATTTAGGAGACGCTCCCGCTTCTTTTGGATGCCTGGCGAAGTTCAATTTTCTCAGCGTTTCGAGGTTCATTTTTTTGGCAGAATCGCTGCGTCCCTTGCGCGCACCCTGTCCTCGCGACTCTCACCTCCGGCCCCGATTACCCCGGCGCGCAGCCACGTGCGAAGCGGTACTCTGTCGTCGATGCGTCTCTTTATCGGGATTGGGCTGTCGTCGGAAGTCTCCGCGGTCATCGCGCGCATTCGGGAAAAATTGGCGCCCGCGTCGGGACCCGATCTGCGCTGGTCCGCACCCGAAGGCTGGCACATCACCGTGCAGTTCCTTGGCCGCGTCAACGACGATCAGGCCGCATGCGTCCTGCAACAACTCAAGTCGATCCGCGCTGTGCCGGTTCCCGTCCGCATCGAGGGCGTTGGATTCTTTGAGCGCGCAGGTGTCTTCTGGGCAGGCGTTTCGATCACTCCCGAACTCCTCGCGCTCCAGCAGATCGTGACCGCCTCGATGCGGCAGTGCGGCTTCCTTCCCGAGGACCGCCCTTACAGTCCGCACATCACGCTGGCGCGGGCCAAAGGCCGCACCGTTGCAAAAGCCCTCGCTCCACTGAAGAGGGCTGTCGCACAACACAAGACGCAGCTGCGCGCCGAATGCACCGCGGAGGAATTCCTCCTGTACGAATCTTTTCCCGGCTCGGAAGGCTCACGCTACGAAGTGCGCGCCCGCTTCTCTCTGAACCCGGCGCCCTGATCCCGCGGGTCGCGCGCTAGACCGGCTCCGGAACCGCCCTGAGTTTCCCGAGCCCCAGCACATATCCCGCGATCCCGATGGCGAGCACCACGGCGGCCAGCGCGAACGATCCTCCAAAGTTATGCGCCCGCGCAAAATACCCGGTGATCACTGGCGCCGAGATGGCTGCAATCGTCGTTGCGAAATTCATGATGCCACCGACACGGCCTACGCTGGCCCGCGGGGCGATGAACGTCGGGATGGACCATCCAACCGGCGCCATTGCCCCAAGACCCGCCATGCACACGCTGATCCAGACCAGGGCAACCGCGGGAGTATGCGCGAACCGCGCGCCATAGATGCCCATGCCGAACGCGAGGCCCCCAACCAGCACCGTTTGCCGCACCAGCCATGGCCGCACGCCGCGTCGCACCAGCGCGTCCACCATCCATCCCCCGATCGCCAGATCCGTCAACGTCGCCACCAGCCACGGAATGCTCGTGTCCAGTGCCGAGTGCAGGAGATCCACATGCAGGCTCATCGACAGATAATTCGGCAGCCACGTCAACACCAGATAGAAAACGTAGTTGTACGCGGCGAAGCCAATCGTGGCTCCCATCACCTGCGGCTGCCGCAACAGGTAGAGCAGAGGAGAACCATGCGCACGATGCTCCGGAGTTGCTTCCGGCTGCGCGTTGCCCTCGGCCAGCAATTGCTTCTCCGCCGCACCCAGCCGCGGATCTTCACTCGGATTGCGATACACGCCCCAGAACAGCAGGAAGTAGAGGAAGCTGACGAAGCCAGTGAAGATGAAGCTCCAGCGCCAGCCCAGGCGGATGACAAAGATCCCGAGAATGGGCACGCCGATTGCGGAAGCGAACTTCGCTGCCGCGTCGTTGATGGACGTTGCGAAACTGCGCTCCCGTTCCGGAAACCAATAGCCGATCGCCTTGGCATTGGCAGGAAACGTTGGAGCCTCGCCGATGCCCAGCAGCAGCCGCGCCGCGAAAAAGCTGTACACCCCCGTTGCCAGTCCCGATGCCACCGATGCCACACTCCACAGCAGCGTCGCGACGCGTCCAATGCGCCGCACGCCCAACCGGTCGAGCATCACGCCGACCGGCATCTGCAGCGCGGCATAGCTCCAGCTATAGGCGCTCGCGAGATAGCCGAACGTGACCGCCGTGATGCCCCAGCTCGTATGCAGGGCGGCGAAGGCAACTGAGATGTTCACGCGGTCAAAGAAATTGACCAGCACCCCAACGCCGAGCAGCAACGCAATGCGCCAGCGGCGGTGCGGAGCCTGCGCCGATGCCATTGGAGCCAGCTCACTCATGTGGTCTTAGGCATTGTAGAAGGAAGAGTCGACGAAACCGCCTCGGATGAGGCCCAAGCTGGCTCTGGCTCTGGCGACCGACTCGGCTCTCCCTCAATCCACCGCCTGCACCATCCCCCGCCCCAGCAGCAGTTCGGCCTTGTCGATGAACGCTCGGTCTGCCGCCACCTTCAGGCCCTCGGGCTCCATCACCACGCAGTACTGCCCCTTCTGCTCCACGTTCAGCATCAACCGCGCGGGCCCGGGTGCCGACGCCACCAGGTCGCGCAGTTCTTCCAGCGTCGTCTCGCTCACGCGATCCAGCTGGATGCGAATGCGTACATTCAGCGGCAGACGTACCTTCACATCTTCCAGCGCCTGAATCGCCGAGACCGCCAGCTTCGGCGCCGCTTCCTCTTCCGCGCGGAGCTGGCCCCGAATCAGCACCGGCGCTTCGATTCGCAGCGACTCTGCGAGCCGCTCGTAATCCTTCGGGAAACAGATCAGGTCGATCTTGCCGCTGGCATCTTCCAGCCCTGCCTGCGCGTAGAGCTCGCCCGATCGCTTCGACTTGGCCACCTTCAGCCCGATCATTACGCCCGCGATCGCAATCTCGTTCTCCGGAGCCTGCTGCCCGCGGCGCCCCGTGGGCGGCGGCGGTTTCATCTCCAGGGCTGTAGCCACATCCACAACGCCCGGCAGATTGCGCAGCTTCTCCGCGTACTTGTCCAGCGGATGTCCGGAGACGAAGAAGCCCAGCACTTCTTTCTCCGCCGCCAGCCGCTGGCTCTCCTCCATGTCCGGCACGTTGGGCAGATCGTCGTGCGCCTCACCCGCCACCGGCGCATTGAAGATTCCGAACAACCCCGCCTGCCCGGCCTCGCGGTCGCGCTGAGCTTTCTGCGCGCGCTCCATCGTCTTGTCCACGCCGGCCAGCAGCCGGGCGCGGCTCCCAAACGAATCCAGCGCCCCCGCCTTGATCAGCGATTCGATCACGCGCTTGTTCAACAGCCGCAGGTCGATCTTCTCGCAGAACTCCTGGAATCCCGCGAAGCTCTTCCCTTCCCCGGTCAGCTCATCGCGCACGGTCAGGATGGAGTCGATCGCATTCCGGCCGACGTTCTTGATCGCCGTCAGCCCAAACCGGATCTTGTCTCCATGCGGCGTGAAATCCGCGTCCGAGTACCGCACGTCCGGCGGTTCCACCGCTATCTCCATCTCACGGCATTCCTTGATGTACTTCACCACGTTGTCCGGCTTCGAAATTTCCGACGTCAGCAATGCCGACATGAACTCCACCGGATAGTGTGTCTTCAGATAGGCCGTGTGATAGGCCAACAGCGCGTACGCTGCGGAGTGCGACTTGTTGAAGCCGTATCCCGCGAACTGTTCCATCAGATCGAAAATCTGCGCCACCGTGTCTTTCGGATGATTGCGCTCCAGCGCACCGGAAACAAAGCGGTCGCGCTGCTTCGCCATCTCCTCGGGATTCTTCTTGCCCATCGCGCGCCGCAGCAGATCGGCTTCGCCCAGCGAGTAGCCCGCCAGCACGTTCGCGATCTGCATCACCTGCTCCTGGTAGACGATGACCCCCAGCGTCTCCTTCAGGATCGGCTCCATCGGCGGCAGCAGATACTCGACCTTGCGCCTTCCCCACTTGCGCTCGATGAAGTCGTCGATCATGCCGCCCTGGATCGGCCCCGGCCGATAGAGCGCATTGAGAGCGGTCAGGTCCTCCACCGAGGTTGGCTTATACCGGCGCAGCACATCGCGCATTCCCCCCGACTCAAACTGAAAAACCCCCGAAGTCAGCGCCCGATGGAAGACCTGCTCGTATGTCTTCTGATCGTCCAGCGGGATCGTCGCCATATCGATCCGATCGCCGCGATTGCGCGCGATCAGCTTCAGGCAGTCGTTGATCACCGTCAATGTGGTCAGGCCCAGGAAGTCCATCTTCAGCAGGCCCATCTTTTCGACGGCTTTCATGTCGTACGCGGTTACGATTTCGTCGTTCTTGGTGCGGCTGACCGGCACCAGATCCGTAAGCGGCCGCGGCGCGATCACCACGCCCGCGGCGTGCATCCCCGCCCCGCGCACCAGACCTTCGAGCTTCTTCGCGGTGTCGATCAGCTCTTTGATCTGCGGCGTGCTCTCGTAGGCTTCCTGCAGCGGCGGCGAATCCTTGAGCGCCTGATCGATCGTCACGCCGATCGTCGCCGGCACCAGCTTGGCGATGCGGTCCACGTCCCCGTACGGCATATCCAGCGCGCGCCCCACGTCCTTGATCGCCGCCTTCGCCGCCATGGTGTTGAAGGTAATGATCTGGGCAACCTGCTCGCGCCCGTACTTCCGCGTGACGTACTCGATCACCTCGCCGCGCCGATTCATGCAGAAGTCGATGTCGATATCGGGCATCGACACGCGCTCCGGATTGAGGAAGCGCTCGAACAGCAGCGCGTTCTGCAGCGGATCGATGTCGGTGATCTCCATGCAGTACGTCGCCAGCGATCCGGCCGCGGAACCGCGTCCCGGTCCGACCGGGATATCGTGCTCCTTCGCATAGCGGATGAAGTCCCACACGATCAGGAAGTATCCGGAAAACTTCATCTGGCGGATGATGGCGATCTCGCGCTCCAGCCGCGCTTCGTAATCCGAAATTGGCGACCGCAGCAGCCCGCGCTCCTGCAAATGCCGGATCGCCGTATCGAGCCGCTTTTTGAATCCCTCCCGGCAAACTTCTTCGAAGTAGCTGTCGATCGTGTGTCCAGGCGGAACCGCGAACTCCGGAAACGGATTGTCTACTTTGTTGAGCTTGAGATGGCAGCGCTCGGCAAACTCCATCGTGCGCTTGACCACTTCCGGCGCGTGCTTGAACAGCCGCTCCATCTCCGCGGCTGTCTTCACATAGAACTGATCGGAATCAAACTTGAAGCGCTTTGGATCGTTGATCGACGACAGTGTCTGCACGCACAGCAGCACCTCGTGCGCGTGCGCGTCGTCCTCGCACAGATAGTGGCTGTCGTTGGTGGCTACCATCGGGATCCCGAGTTCCTTTTCCAGCCTGAACAGATCCGAGTGGATCTTCTTCTCCAGTTCCAGTCCCTGATCCTGAATCTCGAGGAAGAAATTCCCCTTGCCGAAAATGTCCTGATACTGCGCCGCCGTCGCTTTCGCAGCGTCGTACTTCTCCGCCATCAGGTTTTCGCAGAGCTCACCCGCCAGGCAGCCGGAAAACCCGATCAGCCCCTGGGCATGCTCGGCCAGATACTTCTTGCTGATGCGTGGCTTGCGGTAGAACCCATGCAGCGACGCCTCCGACGTAATGCGGACGAGGTTGCGATATCCCTCCTCGTTTTCCGCCAGCACCAGCAGATGGTTGTAGTCGTCGCCCTGCGGATCCTCGCGATGGTCATCCTTCTTGCAGATGTATAGTTCGCAACCGAGGATCGGGTGCACGTTATGCTTCTTCGCTGCCTCGAAAAAGTGCACCGCCCCGTAGATGTTGCCGTGATCCGTGATCGCGACGGACTTCTGCCCAATGCTTGCCACGCGCTGGACGAGCTTCTCCACGTCGCATGCGCCGTCCAGCAGCGAGTAGTCCGTATGCAGATGCAGGTGGGTAAATTCTGACATGGTCTTCCTTCTATTTTAGGTCGACGGTCAACCGCGCTCGGCCGGGGATCGCCCGACTGCAGTGAGGAAAAGACGGGACAAAACTCCGGTGTCTCCTTCTGATCGCGCCGGTTGCAGAATTCGTGTCAGGCTCCGGTTACAGGCCGGCCCGTGTACCATGGTCCCGCCCGGAGGATTCCATGGACAGCGTAGTGACCTTTCTCCTGACGCAGAATCCCGACGCCGCCCTCGCTTTCTACCGCGACCGGCTCGGCCTCAGATTCGTGCGCGACGATGGATTCGCGCTGGTCTTCGACCTGAACGGCGTCATGCTGCGCATCGCCAAAGTACCGAATTTCACGCCGGCGCAAAACACCGTCCTCGGCTGGGAGGCGCGCAATATCGCTGCAACGCTGAAGGATCTCGTGCAGCAGGGCGTGCTCTTCGAGCACTACCCCAACATGGGCCAGGATGCCGATGGCATCTGCACCTTCCCCAACGGTGACAAGGTCGCCTGGTTCAAGGATCCCGACGGCAACGTGCTGTCCATCTCCCAACACGCTTCCTGAGTCACCGGCTCCAGGCTCGGGCCAGCCCGCTCGGAGTACTCTATCTCGGTATATCCCGGTGCGCCGTCTTCACCCCGTAGCCGTGACGCGCCAGGCGGCGCGCAACTTCCTCGGCGATCATCACGGACCGATGCTGCCCGCCCGTGCATCCGAAGGCCATCGTCAAATAGCTCTTGCCCTCGTTGATGTAATGCGGCAGCAGAAATAACAGCATCTCCGTCACGCGGTCCAGGAACTCCCGCGTCTGCGGAAAGCTGACGATGTAGTTTTCGACCTTCGGATCTTTGCCGGTGAGGTTCCGGAACTCCGGCACAAAGTGCGGATTGGGCAGGAACCGCACATCAAACACCAGGTCGGCATCCAGCGGTACGCCTTTTTTGTAACCGAAGCTGATCGACGAGATCAGCAGGTTCTTCGCCTCGCCTTCGAGAATAAATTTGTTCTGAATGTAAGCGCGCAGTTCGTGGACGTTGAACTTCGTGGTGTCGATGACCACATCGGCGACATTGCGGATCGGCTCCAGCAGCTTGCGCTCCTCGTTCAGCGCGCGCGTCACACGCTCTTCGCGTCCCAGCGGATGCGGCCGTCGCGTCTCGGAATAGCGAGCCAGCAGCGCCGCCTTGGACGCTTCAAGAAACACCACTGTCGTCGGGAGCGTCCGCCGAATCTCGCGCAGGATCGCTGGAAATTTTTCCAGGCTCTGCCCCTCGCGCACATCCACCACCAGCGCGGCGCGCCGGATATCGCGGGAATGGGCCACCAGTTCCGCAAACGGCGGCACCAGCATCACCGGCATATTGTCCACGGCATAGAAACCGAGGTCTTCGAACGCCTTCAGCGCCGACGCCTTGCCCGAGCCCGAAAGCCCGGTCAGAACCACCAGTTCGCGAGGACTGCCGGGCGCGCGGGTGCGCGTCTTCTGGGGAGCGGAACGACGCCGTTTCGCTGCAGATTTCCGGCTCGCGGGCATGGCCTCATCCTAGCATTCGGCCGTGAAACGGCGATGACTCGTTTTGGTGATGATGAAAGAGATTCCGCGAATCAGTTCGGCGTCAACCCGTGGGCAGCAGGGCGCGTCTCAGTGCGATGCACACGCGCTCGATCTGCCGATCGGCGATGCGATTGAAGAACGGCAACGCAAGAGCGCGCGCCGCAACGGATTCCGTCACCGGCAGCGTCGCACAGTGCCGCCAGGCCGCATACGCCGGCTGCAGGTGAATCGGCGCAAAGTACCGTCCCGTGGCAATTCCGTCCGCCGCCAGTTCGCGTCGCACACGATCTCGATCCGCCTGCGCGAACCGGCGCGCCAGTCGCACCACAAAGACGAACCAGCTCACGCGCTGCCCCGGAAGCTCGATCGCCGGAAGTTCCAGTGCCGAACATCCGCCGAGCAGCTCACAGTAGCGGTGCGCGACCTCCGCCCGTCGCTCGAGAATCGTGTCGATCCGTTCGAACTGTGCCAAGCCCAGCGCACACTGCGCCTCCGGCAACCGGTAGTTGAACCCCAGCTCCGCATGCTCGAACCACGTATCTGAGGATTCCGGACTTTCTTCGGATCCCAACGGAGAAGATTCGTAACGGCCGTGGTTACGCAAAGCCACCATGCGCCGCGCCACGTCCTTCCGCCCCGTCACCACCATGCCGCCTTCGCCCGTTGTGATCTGCTTGTTGGGATAAAACGCGAACACCCCAACATCGCCGAAACTGCCCGCGCGCCGGCCGTCGATCTCCGCCCCGATCGCCTCGCACGCATCCTCGATCAACACCAGCCGATACCGCTCCGCGATCTCCATCAGAGCCGACAGGTCCGCTGGCCGCCCGAACGTGTGCACCACGATCATCGCCCGCGTTCGCGACGTGATCGCGCTTTCGACGCCTCTCGGATCAAGGTTCAGCGTCTCGGCATCAATATCCGCAAAAACCGGGGTAGCCCCCACGTACCGCACCGCATTGGCCACCGCCACAAACGTAAACGACGGAACGATCACCTCATCGCCCGCGCCCACTCCCAGCGCCAGCAGCGCCAGATGCAGCCCCGCCGTACCCGAACTCACCGCGACCGCGTGCGGTGTGCCCAAATACGCAGCCATTGCGGTTTCAAATTCACGCAGCTTCGGCCCCAGGCTCAGCCGCGGCGTGCGCAACACATCGACCACGGCTGCAATCTCCGTCTCCGTCACATCCGGCGCCGACAGCGGGATGCTCTCCTCACTCACTCCCGTTCTCTGCTCCCAGTTCCCTGCTCTTCTTCACCAGTAATTCCTGCCCCAGCGGACACGTGGTCAGCACCTGCACGATCCGCTCCGCCGCCTGCCCGTCGCCATACGGATTCCTCATCCCTGCGAGCCTCTCACTCAACTGCGCACTCCGGGCTTCTGCGATTTGCGCCAGAATTGCCTCGCGACTCGCCGCAGCGTCCAGCACATTCCTCGCCCGCTCACGTCCCCTCTGCCGCAGTCCCACGTTGACCGTCGGCAGAGAAAACGACGCTGTCTCCATGATGCCGCTCGACGAGTTGCCCACCATCACCTGAACGCAGCGCAGCAGGCTCCAGTAGGTCACCGCATCCAGATTCACGAAGATCTTCACCGCCTGATACCGCGCCGCAAAAGCCCGGCTCCGCTCCATCAGCGACCGGCTCCCCGCATCTGCATTCGGATAGCAGAACAGGATTTGCATCGTTCCCTGCGCTGCAAGCTCCTCCAGCGCCGCGAACAGCGCATCCGCCTCGCACGTCGTGTCGCGCTCCAGCGTCACCGGGTGATACGCCACCAGTAGCGGTGACACGCGCAGGTCCAGCCCGCACGCCGCTTCGACTTCCTCACGGGTCAGCAACCGGCTCCGCCGCAGATGATCGAGCGATGGCGCGCCCGCGCAATGCACCCGCCACGGCTCCTCGCCCATGGCAATCACCCGCGCCCGCGCGCCTTCCGTCGAGGTGAAGTGGATGTGGCTCATCTTCGTGAGCGCATTGCGTACGGCATCGTCGATCGCGCCCTCGCTGATCTCGCCGCCTTCGATGTGCGCCATCGGGATCCGCAGCGACAATGCCACCGCCGCCGGCGCCAGCATCTCGTACCGATCCGCGATCAGCAGCAGCAGGTCCGGCCGCATGGCGCCCAGCGTGTCCGCCAGCGAGAGCACCGCCACGCCGATGCTCTTCGCCATCCCCACATCGGTGTCCGAACTCAGCAGCGTCTCGATGCGGGCCGCAAGGGCAAAGCCGTCCTTCTCGATCTCTCGCACAGTCGCGCCAAACTCCGGCGAAAGATGCGACGCCATGGCGATCAGCCGCAGATCCACATCGGGCTGCTCGGAGAGCAGCTTCAGCGGCCAGTACAGATGACTGTAATCGGCGCGCGAGGTCGTCACGACGGCGATGCGGCGCTTCATTGCAGCGCACACACCGGGTCGCGCAGCAGCGCACTGGGC
>JBKICP010000097.1:0-3387 GCA_046567085.1 Acidobacteriota bacterium | reverse complement strand
GATGGATTCGGGCTACGTCCAGCTCGGCAAGAAGAAGATGGACTTCACTCGGAAAGGATAACGGCCATGGCAGACGCGACTCAGATCGGACCGGGGCTGAAGAAACTGGTGACAGAACCCAAAGGCGTTCTCCAGAAGAACATGAAAGTCTTTGTTTTCCTCGGCGCTTCGCTTCTGGTGATTGTCGCCGCGATCTTCAGCGCCGGAGGCAAGAAGTCGGCGGCGCAGACGGCAACGAAGAGCCAGCCGCCGCAGCCCGTGGTGCTCGATAACACCGCGAGCAATGTGGCGGACCTGAAAGATCAGGTCGCTGCCGAGCAGCAGAAGCAGCAACAGGACGCGCTTGCTGCCACGGCGGCAGCCGATCCCGCGCTCGCGAATGCGACCCCGGCTCAGCGGGCCATCGCGGCGGGGTATTCACCCGCGGGATTGCCGGTCGGTTGTATACCGGGTCAGCCCTGCCCGTACGCCGGGTACTCCCAGCAGGCGGGCGGTTCCGGCCAGCTCTCCCCGGCGCGGCAGGAGGAGCAGCAGCTTGCGGCGCAGGAGCGGGAGCGGGATTATGAAGCGCGATTTTCGTCCAATATCGCCTATTCGCGACCCGCAAGCTCGCCGCCGGCCCAGATTCGGACAGGCAGCCAGCCCGCAAATTCCGATGTCAGCAGCCTGATCGCGCCCCAGCAGCCCAGCATTTCGCAGTCAACCACGAAAGGCCCTGCCGAGGTCAACATCGACTCCGCTACCGGGCAGCCGTTCGTGGTTTACGAGGGAACCATGCTCGATTGCGTCCTGATGAACCGCCTTGATGGCGATGCGCCCGGTCCGGTTAAGGTGCTGGTTTCGACGCCGCTCTATTCGCACGACTACCAGCACGTCCTGATTCCGGACGGAACTATCGTGCTGGGCGAGGCGAAGAAGATCGGTTCGGCCGGCTTCGGCCAGCAGCGACGCCTCGCCGTCACCTTTCACCGCATGATCATGCCCGACGGCTACTCCGTCGATCTTGATCAATTCCAGGGCCTGAACCAGAGCGGCTCAGAAGGACTGAAAGACAAGGTCAACAACCATTACATCCAGATCTTCGGAACCTCCATTGCTCTCGGCGTAATTTCCGGGGCGAGCGAAATCGAGGAAGGCGGGGGAACCATCACAACCAGTGGGTCTCAGGCGTTCGCCACCGGCGCCTCCGCCAACGTGTCGCAATCAGCCACCAGCGTCCTCGACCGATTTATGCAGATTCCGCCGACCATCACGATCCGCGAAGGCCACCGCATAAAGGTTTACTTCACGCAGGATATGCTCCTGCCTGCGTACAACAACCACACTATCCCGCAGAGTTTCTGAAGAGGCTCCAATGCGCAGAGCGTTCATCGTCCTGTTCATCGCCAGTATTGCTGTTGCCGGTTGTGAGAGTAAGCAGCACAAGCTCGACCGGCTCAGAGCTGAATTCAGTACTGCTAATCAGCAGTATTTTAACGACTGCATAGCGCCGAACCAGAATGGAACGGACGCCTATTTCAAAGGAGAGAAGCCGAAGCCGGTTTCACCGCAGCAAGAGGCCGCGCACAACCGGAAATGTGATCAGGAATCTGCGCGTGTGGGTGACCTTCAGAAGCAGGTCTTCAGCCTCTCAAAATAGCCCGCTCTCAAGAGAATCAGCGCTTTTACCCCACCTCAGCCACCAGGAGGCAGAGCAATGAAGACTTCTTTTCTCAAAATGGCCCTTCTTGCCGCATCTGCTATGCCGCTCGCAGCGCAGGCGCAGTTTGGATCGGGAATCGTTTTTGATCCGACGCAGTCGGCCCACGCGATCCAGCAGATTCAGCAGGGACAGAACATCTTTACGAACTCCGTGAAGCTCGCTGACAACGCAATCGCCACCTACAACCTTGCGCACGAGATGTCGCTGGCCCCGCAGACTCTCTATCAGCCGTTCCTATCCCCTTCCGCGTATTGGCTGGCGGTAAATCAGGCAGCAAACACCTATGGCAATTCGCAGGCGTGGACGAATTCGGCAAATACCGGGGTCAACGCGGCCAATGCCTATCAGCAGGCTTCGGTCCCGCACACACCGGAACTGAATGGGTACGGAAATCTGAGCGCGGCTGCTCAACAGCAAATCGCGGCGCAGGGAGCCACTGCAGACCTCGGTGATTCTGTCACTACAGCCAATATTCAAACGCTGGGAACCATCCGCGCAGATTCGGAACGGCGGCAGGCCGACATTACCGCCCTCGAAGCCGCCACGCAATCAACAGATCCTGCCCAACACACCGAGATTGCGACACTTCAGCGGATCAATGAAGCCCTCGTGCTCCAGCTTCTGGGGCAGCAAGAGGCTAATCAGATCAGCCAAGCGTACGCTCTCCAGCAGATCGTGGGCCAAAAGCAGCAACAGGACACGCTGAAGACCACTTTCCAGCAGGCGAGTCAATTCCAGGCCGGATATAACGCTGCTGCTCCATCCTACGCGGGTGCAGCTGCGGCAATGAGCTACTAACCCCTTCTGCCGGTGCGAGGCTGATTATGGATCTTCTGAACTGGATTACACAGGGCTGCACGTCCCTTACGAGCACAATTTCACCGTCAGTAGATGCGATTGGACTGCGAATCTGCATCGCACTCGCTACCATCATGCTCGTCTGGTTCGGCGTGCAGGAAGCGCTCTCCTCTGCTCAGGGAGGACCCGGTTTCAGCATGGGGAAGTTCCTGAACTTCTTCATGCTGATCACCTTCGCTTATGTGATGGTCCGGTTCTACGACTCCGCGATCCCCGGTATCGGATATTCGCTCCGGGGCTTCATCAATGGCGGCGCGCAGTATCTCGTCGCACAAATTGGAACGGATAGCGCCATCAATATTCTCAACACACTCAGACTGGCCGAATCGCAGGAGGGACCGGGCATGATGGCGGCGCTCATGAGTCCTTATAACGCCATTATTTTCGCGGTGATTCAGGTACTGATCGCCGCCCTTTCGGCTCTGATCAGCGTCATCATCGCCTACGGCGCTATCGCCAGCACCGTGGTCGGCTTGCTCGGACCGATTTTCATTCCGTTTCTGGTTTTCGACAAGCTGGAGTTTCTGTTCTGGGGCTGGCTACGCGCCTTCCTCGGATTCACCTTCTACAAGGTCATCGCGGCTGCCACCCTCAGTGTTCTGGCTCAATTGTTAGGTCATTACTACGCCTCGATGAGCGGATTCGTCGATCCCGCCAAGATGTTTCAGAACTTGCCATTGCTGATCCTTCTCGTACTTGTAAACGGCTTTATCCTGCTCAAAATTCCGGCGATGACGGCCACGATCTTCAGCGGCCATACCAGCGGCCATGACGCCGGCACGGGCGTCCTTACCGGGATCGCAACCACCGCCCTGATGGGCTGAGAA
>JBKICP010000096.1:0-7106 GCA_046567085.1 Acidobacteriota bacterium | reverse complement strand
TTCCGCTGCCGCCTCCCCTCTAAAATCTCCCGTCTTTGCTTTCGAGATTCCAGAAGGTCGACGTCAGTCCTGCGCCGCGGAAGATCTCCTGGGCCTCGGTGATGCTCCATTTGTGCCAGTCGGGTCTGGCATGCGACCCGTACCATACCCGTGCCAGAGCAGCCACCTGATGCAGAGGGACCGCCTCTCCGCGTGGCAGGCTGTGGCGCGCGGACCAGCGCGCGATCTCCTCGGCATTGCGGAAGGGCAGCACCATGGAGCAGTGCTCGTGCACGTTGTCCCACGCACGCGCCGGCCGGATGGCGAAGTGCACCATCACACTCTCAAACCCCACCGGATGGCCGTCGCGCACCGGAACGATAATCGGATCGCATTCGGCGCCGTAACGGGAGTGCACGCGAACCTCGCCGCCCGCCAGCGTGGCCACGCCCAATGCGCACCAGATGCACGGTGCCCACCAGCTGCGGCTTCGCCCCTCGATCCAGTTGATCGTTGGCGTCAGAGAGAAGGGATGCAGAATCCACGGCGCTGTCCGATGCGGATGCAGCACCACGCCATGCTGATCGGCAAGCGCGCGCAGCAGTTCGTCGATCTCTGCCGGCGCCCTGCCAAAACGCAGCGCAAGTTCGGTGTTGGTGGGACAGGCGCCCTCCTGCAGGACGCCGGAGATCAGTTCGTAGTGGAGTCGCGTAAGGGGTGGCTGGTCGATCATTGTGGTTGCCGTCGCCGAGTGTACGAGGAATCAGCGTGCCCGGACAACCCGCCAGTTAAATGGGCTTATCTGCAGCGCTGCCTGAGCGGCGCGGCGGTAACACTCCGTCGGACGCTACACTCATCCGGACGGGAGCGTTTCGCTGGGAGCGCCGTGTCCTCGCCCCGATCCGTTTCGGCTCGAAACTTTCGGGAAACCGGTGCTCCGCCCACAAACCTCTCCGCCCACCACGAGTGTCATCTTGAACGGAGCGCAGCAGGGGCCCGCTTCCGCTCCCCGGAATTCGGCAAGCGGAGTGAAGGATCCGCGGTTGCTTCTTTATCCTGGCCCGAGCCAAATTTGCGGGGTGCCGGTGTTTCAGCCTCAACAGCCGTGCTTCTTGGAACAAGGCCCGAAAACGTGAAGGGGCATAGCTTGAGCCGTGTCGATCAACGCCATTCCTCAAAACCCGGTGGCGCTTCCTCGCAAGCGAGGAATCGCCAGGGCGTGAGGGCGGGCAGCCGGGGTCCTGGCGAAACATCGTTTCGCCGGGGTGGCCTTGTCCGCGCTAAGAGCAACCGCCCCTCAGCCCCTGGACCCTTGTCCGAGGTCAACTTCTCTATAGCCGGTGATCCAGCAGCAACTCGGATAGCGCTTTCTGTGCCTGGGGTGCTGCGCAGCAGCACGACGGTAAAAGCCCCGGCCTTCAGGCCGGGGAAATCAGCGGCCAAATCTCGCTGGCTTTAGCCTCGGCCCGAAACGTCCGGTATGCCGGTGTTGCAGCAGCGAAATTGGTCGGCCTTACTTACCTTTGATCCCCCACCCGCTCCCACGCCCCCGCCTTCGCCGACGCAAAGATTGCGTCGATCACCGCCATGTTCGCCATCCCCTCTTCGAGAGACACCGGCAGCGGCGTCCCCTCCAGAATCGCCCGCGAAAAATCATCCCCCTGCAGCGTGTACTGATCCACCACCGGGAACGTCTCCGTCATCAGATCCGCCCCGAACAGATCCCCCTTTGCCACGAAGATCCGCGTCTCCCGGTCCGGCGGCGCATTGAACGGAATCTCGATCTCGATCCGCCCCTGCGTTCCGAAGAAATGCACGCGCTGGTACGGCACCATCTGGGTCGAACACGTGAACACCGCGTGGCCGGCAGGGAAGTCCAGCACCGCCGACGTCAGCCGGTCCGTGCCCATCTTCGGATCGCGATCGATCAGCCCGCACACCCGCGCCGGCTCCGCGCCGAACGCGTACCGCGCCGACTGGATGCAGTAGCACCCAATATCGTAGAGCGCGCCCCCGCCCGTCTCCGGCTTGTTCCGGATATTTGCCGGATCGGCATTGTAGTAGCTGAAGAACGCCGCCACCGACCGCAGCGTCCCGATCCGCCCTTCATCGATCAGCGCGCGCACGCGCAGCCACTGCGGGTGCGACCGGATCATGAACGCCTCGCCGATCAGCACGCCCGTCCGCTCCCGCACCGCGATCAGCGTCTCCGCCTCGGCGCGGCTCATCGCCAGCGGCTTCTCGCACAGCACATGCTTGCCCGCCTCGGCGGCCTTCACCGTCCACGGAACATGCAGCTGGTTGGGCAAAGGATTATAGACAGCGTCGATATTCGGATCGGCCAGCAGCTCCTCATACGACCCGTATGCCGTCGGAATCCCCAGCGCCTGGCCCACAGCCCTCGCCCGATCCGGATCGCGCGAAGCAATCGCAGCCACCGTCGAAAGCTGGCCGCGCTGCATTGCAGGCAGCACTTTTTTCACGCCAATATTGGCCGTAGACAGGACGCCCCAGCGGACCTTCTTCGTCATGCGCACGATCATACCCGAACGCGGCAGCGTTCAGCGCCCCAACCGCCCCATCCGTTAAATCCAGCAAAATCAGCCGCCTGCCGAATCCAGCACTCGTCCGCCAATCGCTAGTCGGCGTCTTCAGCGTGCCGTGTCGGAAAATATGAGTCAGTTTCGCTCACTTTTAACCATTCCCCCTTGACATTCACAGCGTCGGGTGGCTACCTTAGCACTCATAGGGCGAAAGTGCTAAACGACGGCCGAGCTTCCGCTCCGCCGTTCCGGACCGGCAGACGAAGGGTCCGGCGGTCGCCTCAACCAAAGCCAGCAAGGCCTTAAAGTTTCTGTTCTCTTTCGCAGCATCTCGGCTGCGAAAAACTCCACGCGGAGTCATCGCGTTTCGACGCGTGCTCCACGAACTCTCGAAGGAGAAGCATCGCAATGGCAACTGCTACCGCAACGGCTACGTTTACTCCGCTGCACGATCGCATCCTCGTCCGCCGGGTCGAGGAAAGCGACACCGTGCGCGGCGGGATCATCATCCCCGACACCGCCAAGGAAAAGCCCCAGGAAGGCGAAGTCATCTCCGTCGGCAAGGGCAAGTCCAACGACGAAGGCAAAGTCTTCCCGCTCGACGTCAAGAAGGGCGACCGCATCCTCTTCGGCAAGTACTCCGGCACCGAGATCCGCATCGATGGCGAAGAGTTCCTCATCATGCGCGAAGAAGAAGTCCTCGGCATCCTCAAGAAGTAAACTCGCCATCCAGGCAGCCGCGGCTTGCGCCGCTGAAGAAGAAGCTACCGGCTACCGGCTACGGGCTACAGGCTCCAACCGGACGCCCCCAAAGTTCCAAGGAGATAAGCAATGGCAAAGCAAATTCTGCACGGAGAAGATTCCCGCCAGGCCATCCTGCGCGGCGTGAATGTTCTGGCCGACGCGGTGAAGGTGACCCTCGGCCCCAAGGGCCGCAACGTCGTCATCGAAAAGAAATTCGGCGCCCCCACCATCACCAAGGACGGCGTCACCGTCGCCAAGGAAATCGAGCTGAAGGATTCTCTCGAGAACATGGGCGCTCAGATGGTCCGCGAAGTCGCTTCCAAGACCTCCGACGTCGCCGGTGACGGCACCACCACCGCCACCGTCCTCGCCCAGGGCATCTATCGCGAAGGCGTCAAGACCGTTGCCGCCGGCGCCAACCCCATGGCCCTCAAGCGCGGCATCGAGAAGGCTGTCGAAGCCATCGTCGGCAAGCGTGACGAGCAGGGCGTGGTCAAGGGCGGAGCGCTCTCCAAGTTCTCCAAGCCCGTCTCCGGGGACATGATCGCTCAGGTCGGCACCGTCTCCGCGAACGGCGACTCCACCATCGGCAACATCATTGCCGAGGCCATGAAGAAGGTCGGCAAGGACGGCGTCATCACCGTCGAAGAGTCCAAGACCCTCGAAACCCAGCTCGAAGTCGTCGAAGGCATGCAGTTCGACCGCGGCTACCTCTCGCCCTACTTCGTCACCGATCCGGACCGCATGGAAGCCGTGCTCGAAGATCCCTACATCCTGATCTACGAGAAGAAGATCAGCTCGATGAAGGATCTGCTGCCCCTGCTCGAGCAGGTGGCCCGCAACGGCAAGCCGCTCGTCATCATCGCTGAGGACGTGGACGGCGAAGCCCTCGCCACCCTGGTCGTCAACAAGCTGCGCGGCACCCTCAACGTCGCGGCCGTCAAGGCTCCTGGCTTCGGCGATCGCCGCAAGGCCATGCTGGGCGACATCGCTATCCTCACCGGTGGCAAGGCCGTCACCGAAGACCTGGGCATCAAGCTGGAGAACATCAAGATCGAGGACCTGGGCAAGGCCAAGCGCATCACCATCGACAAGGACAACACGACCATCGTTGAAGGCCGTGGCGAGTCCAAGGCGATCGAAGGCCGCGTGAAGGAAATCCGCAACCAAGTCGAGAAGACCACCTCCGACTACGACCGCGAGAAGCTCCAGGAGCGCCTCGCGAAGCTGGTCGGCGGCGTGGCGGTGATCAAGGTGGGCGCGGCGACCGAGACCGAGATGAAGGAGAAGAAGGCTCGCGTCGAGGACGCGATGCACGCGACGCGAGCGGCGGTCGAAGAGGGGATCGTTCCCGGCGGCGGCGTCGCCCTCGTGCGCTGCGCCAAGGACGTCGAGGAGCTCATCGGCAAGCTGGAAGGCGATGAGAAGATCGGCGCCCAGATCGTGCGTCGCGCTCTCGAGGAGCCTCTGCGTCAGATCGTCGGCAACGCCGGCGAAGAAGGCGCCGTGGTGGTGGGCAAGATCCTCGAAGGCAAGGACGCGCACTACGGCTACAACGCCCAGACCGGGGTCTTCGAAGACCTGGTGAAGGCGGGCGTCATCGACCCGACCAAGGTCACGCGCACGGCGCTGCAGAACGCAGCCTCGATCGCAGGCCTCATGCTGACCACCGAAGCCATGGTCTCGGAAATCCCCGAGCCCAAGGCGGCAGCCCCCGCGGGCGGCCACGGCGGCGGCATGGAAGGCATGTACTAAGCGAGCCGCAAGGCGAGCGGAAAGACAGCTAAGAAGCGGTCAGCGATGACCCGGTTAGCTGAAAACCGGCTAGCAAGAAGAACGGGCTTCCCGAAAGGGAAGCCCGTCGCTGTTCATTGCAGCCGTTGCTCATTCCGCCCAATCGTGTATCATATAAAGCTGATACCAGTGAATGCAGAGGCTCCCCCCCCTGAAAAATCACACAAAAGTGATATTCTGCTCTGGTCAGCCGATATGGCAGTTTTACGATTGTGTGCTGGGCGGCAAAAACGTGATCGAGGAGTGGTATCGAAAACTCTCGGACGAGGCGAGCTTTACCTTTAGCTCCTTACTCAAAACCCTCCAGAAAATCGATTCCCAACTCCAGTGGCCCGGATTCAAGTTCCTGAAGGGGAAGCTGAAAGAGGAACGGATCTGGCAATTAGATTTCATTGCCGACAAACGGCAACATCGAGTTTTAGGTGTCTTCGGGCAAGGGCGTAAAAGTGCAGTCTTGATCCTTGGCTGCTACCACAAAGGAGATAACTACACACCATCTTCCGCGCTAGAGACTGCAAGGCTACGCGCAAAAGCACTTGGTGAAGGAAGGGCTCAATTACATGAGCGACAAATCAGAACTGATATCTAAACTATCGGGAAGCGTTGATACGAGAACTGCATACATCAAGTCGAAACTCGGCGTCCTGGTACCCTCTCAGATACGGGCACTCCGGCTACGGTCGCAAATGCCGCGCCAAGCCGATTTAGCGCACGCGGCCGGCTTACACCAGTCCCGCATTTCGACGTTCGAGACACCAGGCGCAGCCAACATGACATTGGAAACCTTGGCGCGATTAGCCGCAACATTCAAGGTCGGCCTGAAGGTTCAGTTCGTTTCGATGAGCGAGATGTTGCGTTGGGAGTCTCGCTATTCACAGGACACCTTTAGCGTCACTCCACTGGGACTGGACCGTCAGTTTCTTGGGCACTCACTGGATGCGGCGACATCACACCCGCAGATCGCTGGTCTCCGGGACACTCATTCAAATGAAACAGGTGGCATGAAGATTCAAGGAATGGCGTCCTATGAATCGTTTAAGACTCCGGAATCTCAGCAACTCGCGAGGGGAGCATAGTCGATGGTGACAAAAGAGAAATCTCCAATTCAGTGGATGCCAGCTCCTGGAGGCGTCATAGAGATCTATGCCAATATGGCTACCATCCAATGGTCTCTTGACGATGTGCGCGTGCGCCTCGCACAGATGATCAACAGTCCGGATACTCCGAACCCAGGCGGTGACTTAATTGCGATTGCACAGGAAAAGGCCGCTATAACGGTCACTTGGCGGGGAGCTAAAATAATGCTTAATAACCTTTCTGATGCGATCGCTGCGTATGAGCGCGCAAACGGAGAAATCATCACTGATCTGAAGCTTCCCAATCCAGGTCAATAACTTTGACTCAAAAGCGCCGGAGAAGAGTCGGCGAGGCTGCCCATTGGCCTACTTCAGTCTGGTGTTGGCATATACGGGAAAGCATGAACTCGGGCCTTGGTGGCTTGTATCAGGGCACGGCTTCCAGCCGTGCCAAAACCAGTCGGCGCGAAGCGCCCTCCGCGTTCGATCCCACGCGATGCGCCCGCCCCGAGAGGCGCACGCGTGGGATCGAACCGGGGCCCCGCCCCCTTTTTCGCAGGGTCGAGATATCCTGATAACTATGCTGTCGCACGCATATGCGCCCGAGGGTATAGTCGGATGCAGAAGGATAAAAATGAAAACTCTTCAGGACAAGATCAAAACCCTCCCCTCGGCCCGCCGCAGGAAGATCGAGGCGCGCACCCAGCAACTGGTTCGAGAGGAAATGACCCTGCGGGAGCTGCGGAAAGCCCGGAGCCTTACGCAGACAAAGCTGGCGCAGAGCCTGCGCGTTGGACAGGAGCAGGTTTCTCGTATCGAGCAGCGCACCGATCTCCATATTTCGACTCTGCGTCGAACGGTTGAAGCCATGGGCGGAGAGCTGACCATCTTTGCCACCTTTCCCAAGGGAGCGCCCGTGAAGCTGGTCGGCTTCGGGGATTTCTGAATTTGCGGCTTTTACCGGATGGTA
>JBKICP010000095.1:12190-52083 GCA_046567085.1 Acidobacteriota bacterium | reverse complement strand
CACCCGGTGCACTAATTCATTCTCCCTCCTCAGAAAATTTCCATCGCTTCCCCTGCGGACTCACGGGTCCGACGGGGACATCCCGCTTTGCTTGCAAAAAGGAGGCGGACCGACCTTCGGCCGGCGCCCCCGCCAGGCGGCAATGCGGGGATTGGCGCGTGTCGTTTTCGCTCATCGGCTCGCCGGCTGGGCTCGCCGTTCTGCTCGTTCTTCCGGTTTGGGTCCGCTAGAATGATCCTTTGCTTTCAGGAGCCTTCATTTGAATCTTTCTCTTCGTGCTCGTGTGCCCGTTCGTGCCAAAATCAGCGCTCTTGGAACCTGGACGCCTCCGCGGCTGCTGACGAATGCCGATCTGGAAAAGATGGTCGAGACGTCCGATGAGTGGATCACCTCGCGGGTCGGCATCAAGGAGCGCCACATTGTGGAGCCGGGGATGGCCACCAGCCATATGGGGGTGGAAGCGGCGAAGCGCGCGCTGGCAGAGCGGGGCGTGGATGCCACGGACGTTGAGGTGATCATCGTTGGCACCGTGACGCCGGATATGTTTTTCCCCTCCACGGCCTGCCTGGTACAGGACAAGCTGGGAGCGAAGGGCGCGTGGGGATTCGATCTTTCCGCCGCGTGCTCCGGGTTTGTTTACTCGCTGCAGATGGGCTGCAAGCTGGTGGAATCGGGCGCACATAAGAAGGTGCTGGTGATCGGAGCGGACACGATGTCGTCGATCATCGACTACACCGATCGCGCGACGTGCGTGCTTTTTGGCGATGGCGCGGGGGCGGTGCTCATTGAACCGGCAGCGGAGGGCGAGTACGGGATGATCGATTTCCACCACGAGATCGACGGTTCGGGAGCGTGCGCGCTCTACATGCCGGCCGGCGGCAGCCTGCATCCCTCGACGCACGAGACGATCGACAAGAAGATGCACTATGTCCACCAGGACGGGCAGGCGGTTTATAAATTCGCGGTGCGCAAGATGGTCGAAGCCACGACGACGGTGCTGGAGCGCAACGGCGTCACGGGCGCCGATCTGGGATGCTTTATCGCTCATCAGGCGAACAAGCGCATCATCCTGGGGACCTCGGAGCGGCTAGGCCTGCCCGAGGAAAAGGTGATCATCAACATCGATCGCTTCGGCAACACCACCTCCGGGACGATTCCGCTGGCCATGCAAACGGCGCGCGAAGAGGGCAAGCTGAAGAAAGGCGACTTTGTGCTGATCGCAAGCGTCGGCGCAGGCTTCACGGTAGGGGCGGCTCTGCTTCGCTGGGAGTGCTGACGCGGGGTGCCGGCGCGAACGGGGACCAGGGAAGAAGCGAGCGTTCCGGAACGTTTTTTGGGCTCGCCCTAGGCTCTGCCCCGCGAGCCCACGACCACCAATCCTATCCCGCCCACGAGGGCGATTCCGCTGAGGATCGGCGAAATGGGAACGGTTTTCGTCTGCTTGTGCTGCACCTGAATCGGTCCCATATCGATGTCTTTCTTCTCGTGCGTGAAGCTGAAGCCTCCGGCCACAAATCCGATGATTCCCAGAACAATCAGAAGTACTCCTACAATCGTCGCTGCTTTCAAGGCGTTCCTCCTGTACGGTTGGCGTGCCGTGGCGGAAACCGATCCGCCTGGCTGCCTCGGTTTGAGATGCACGCTGGACGGAACGCGAAAAGCTCAATTCGCACGATTCCTTCGCCTGGGCTGCAACCGTGTCCGGCGCCTGGGCTCCGCTCTTTCCTGCTGTCCGGAGCGCATTCGGCTCCTGCTGCGTCTCTCTGGATGCCATGCACGACCGGCGCTACGATAATCCCTGAGGTGGGAATGCTTTCCTGTAAGTCTCAGTTTCTTCGCATCGGCGCAGGTGTAGCGGCGGCGGCTCTTCTGGCTCTCACCGGCTGCGGTCAGTTCTTTCCTCCGCTTGGCAGTGGCGGCGGGGGTGGGGGGGGTGGGGGTACCTCATCCGGCAACTATCTGTACGTGGGGAACCTGGGGACGAATCCGCCCAGCATCGCGGGATTCACGATCGGCACCAGTTCGGTCAGCGCCATCTCCGGATCGAACTGGGCCGTCAGTCTTGAACCGACGGCACTTGCCGTGACACCGGACGACTCTCTCCTGTTCGTTGGCAGCGCTGCAGGCGGCATCTACGTCTACTCCATCGGTTCCAACGGGGCGATCACTCTGGGGAATAACGGCGGCCCGGTAGCGACCGGGGTCTCGCCCTCGGTGCTGCGAGTCGACAGCACGGGGAAATGGCTGCTCGGCGCCTCGGCGTTCGCCGGGCAGGCCTACGTGTATGCGATCGGCAGCGGTGGCAGCCTGACGGCGATCAGTTCCTCGGTCGTCACGCTGAATTCCAACGATCCGGCCACCGATCTTGAAATCGCCCCGAATGACAGCCTGGTCTTCGTCTCCTGCGGTATCGGTGGCATCTATGAAATGTCCTTCAACAACGGAACGGGCGCGCTGACGCAGATCAATGGCGTGCTGAACCCAAAGGTGACCAACGCTGCCGATAACGGGCTGGCTGTCGCACCCTCGGGCAATTTCCTGTTTGCTGCGGAGACCGTGACCGGCGGTGTGCGGGTCTTCTCCATCGGCACGAACGGAGTGCTGAAGGAGGCCAGCGGCTCGCCCTACTCGACGAACACAGGGGCCTGGGACGTTCTAGTCGATTCGACCGGCAGCTACGTATACGTCGCCAACCGCACCGTCGGAACGATCAGCGCATTTCTTCTGACGAATACCGGGGCGCTGACCGCGGTATCGGGTTCGCCGTTCACGACCGGCTCGCTGCCTGTCGCGCTGGTGGAAGACAAGACGAATGCCTATATCGCAGTGATCAATTCCGGCGGCTCGTCGGACCTCCAGGTGTTCACGATCAGCACCACCACGCCGGGTGCGCTGACTTCGTTTGCAACGGCAAAAACCGGATCGGACCCGACACAGGCCAGCAGTATCGCGGCCACGCATTAGTGTGAGTTCGATGATCGAGCTCGGTCAGGCCGCGAATTCCCTGTGGGCCTGGCCATGCCGCCTGCGCGCAATCGCTCTTTCCTGCTAATCTGTCGAGTCTTCTCCCCGGCTTTCCTCATGACCGACACGAAAAGCGCCGCTCCCGCCAAACTGCAGATTCAGCTTGCTTCGAAACTCGACGCCGCCTCGCCGCGCGCTCGCGCGAATGCTGCCAGGATGGCTGCCACGCTGGCACAGATTCGCCAGCAGGAAGAGGAGATCCGCCAGGGCGGCGGCGCCAAATCCATCGATGCGCAGCATGCAAAGCAGCGGCTCACGGCGCGCGAGCGCCTGCATCTGCTGCTCGATCCCGGCACGCCATTCTTCGAACTGGGACTCTTTGCGGCGTTCGGCATGTATGAGGAATGGGGCGGCGCGCCCTCGGCGGGCGTGGTTACGGGCCTCGGCATGGTTTCCGGGCGGCGGTGCATGATTGTGGCCAACGACGCCACGGTGAAGGCCGGCGCGTTCTTCCCGATGACGGCCAAGAAGGTTCTGCGTGCGCAGCACATCGCGATGGAGAACCGCATCCCAACGCTCTACCTCGTTGACTCGGCGGGGATCTTTCTGCCGCTCCAGGAGGATGTCTTTCCGGATCAGGACGACTTCGGCCGCATCTTCCGCAACAATGCGGTGATGTCGGCAGCGGGGATTCCGCAGATCACGGCGATTATGGGCATGTGTGTGGCCGGCGGCGCGTATCTGCCGGTGATGACCGATCAGGTGCTGATGACGGAAGGCAGCGGTCTGTTCCTTGCCGGGCCTGCGCTGGTTCAGGCGGCCATCGGGCAGAAGTACTCCGCCGAAGAGCTGGGCGGCGCGACGATGCATGCCGAGATTTCGGGCACGGTCGATTTCAAGGAACCGAACGACCACCTGTGCATCGCGCGGCTGCGCTCGCTGGTCTCGAAGTGGGGCCACACGCCGCGCGCGCCCTTCGATCGCGCCGCCTACGATCCTGTTCACGATGGGCCGCGCTATTCGGCCGCGGATCTGGATGCACTGCTTGATTCCGCCCCGGGCAAACCCAACAGCTACGACATGCACGAGGTGATCGCACGCATTGTGGATCGCTCCGAGTTCGATGAGTATCGGCCGGCTTACGGCCGTACGCTGTTGTGTGGTTATGCGCGCATTGGCGGCTACGCCGTGGGCATCGTCGCGAATCAAAAGCTCCCGCAGCCGCAGACCAGCCAGTCCGGAGAGAAGCGCGTCGAGTTTGGCGGCGTGATCTATGCGGAATCTGCGGACAAGGCCGCGCGCTTTATCATGGACTGCAATCAGAACCTCATCCCGCTGCTGTTTCTCCACGACGTGAACGGCTTCATGGTGGGGCGCGATGCGGAGTGGTCCGGGATTATTCGGTCCGGGGCGAAGATGGTCACCGCCGTTTCGAACTCGGTGGTGCCGAAGATCTCCGTGATCGTGGGCGGATCGTTCGGCGCCGGGAACTACGCGATGTGCGGCAAAGCCTATGATCCGCGCTTTATCTTCGCGTGGCCGACGGCGCGCTACGCGGTGATGAGCGGCGACTCCGCGGCGAACACTCTGGTTGAAATCCGTATCCGCCAGCTCGAGCGCGGCGGGCGGCAGCTCAGCGAGCAGGAGAAGCAGGAACTGATCGCGTCGATCAAAGCGACCTACGAAGCGCAGACCGATTGCCGCTACGCCGCCGCCCGCCTTTGGGTGGATGCGATCATCGCACCGGCGCAGACGCGCGAGGCTCTGCTTACCGCGCTCGAAGCGGTTGCCCTGAATCCTGAGGTGCCGAAGTTCAATCCGGGGATTCTGCAGACGTAGGTGTGGCCTGGGTACGTGAGCAGCTGTTCGATTTCGAACAGTCGTGCCCGCCTGCGAACATGTGAGCCCTTCGCAACGAGCAGGTGCAGCGCATAAATTCCGCCGCATGAGCGCAGATGGTCCTCCTCCAGAGCGGCCCCTTTCGTGCTGCTCGGTGTTTCTTCTCCGGAGAACTTCATGGAAACGATCCTGCAGGACATCCGTTACGCGCTTCGCCAGTTGCAGAAGTCCCCGGGCTTCGCCCTCATCGCCGTTGTCACTCTGTCGCTTGGGGTGGGAGCGGCGACGGCGATCTTCAGCGTGGTCGATGCGGTGATTCTGCGCCCGCTGCCGTACAACCAGCCGGATCGCATCTATGTTCCGCAAACGCTGTCCGGCCAGGGCTACCTGCAACCATTTTCTCTGCCCAGCTTCCGTGATTTCCGCGCGCAGAATCACGTCTTTTCCGCCCTAGCGGCGGTTTCGGCGTATCAGGGCGTCAACCTGGAAACCCCTTCGGGTCCGGTGGCGCTCGGGTGGGTTCAGGGATCGGATGACTTCTTTGACATCTTCGGCGTGGCGCCGATCCTCGGGCGGACCTATCGTCCGGGCGAAGACCAGCCGGGCAAGAACGACGTCGCGGTCCTCAGCTACGACGTCTGGCAGACCAACTTCGGCGGCGACCGCAGCGTCATCGGGCGCACCCTTGAACTGAACGGCCACCCTTACGTCTGCATCGGCGTGATGCCGGCGGGCTTTCGTTATCCGCTGAACCGTGAGCACGCCATTTACACACCGCTGCATCCGGACCCGCTGCTGATCGATAACCGGGGGGACCACTGGCTGCCTGCCATCGGCCGGCTGAAGCCGGGAGTGACGCGACAGCAGGCACAGGCCGACCTGAGCACGGTACTCGCGAATATCGGCCGCGCATTTCCCGACACCGACGCGGGACGGCACGTGCAGGTCATCAGCCTGATGGATCGCGTCGAGGGAGATGTTACGGGAGCGCTGTGGGTGCTCTGCGGCGCCGTGCTCGCCGTTCTACTGATCGCGTGCGTCAATGTGGCCGGCCTGCTGCTGGCGCGGGGCGTGAAGCGCGAGCGCGAGATTGCTCTGCGCGCCGCGATCGGCGCCAACCGCGCACGACTCCTCCGCCAGGTCCTGACGGAGAGCCTGCTGCTCGCCGCACTGGGCGCGGCGGGAGGCGTGTTTCTGTCGTGGCTGCTGCTGACGGCTTTGCGGGCCTTCCTGATCCATGCGCTTTCGCGCGGCGCGGATGTGCACGTGGATGTTCCGGTCCTGCTGGTGGCTCTGGCGTTGTCGATCGGGGCCACAGTGGCAGCCGCTTTGTATCCATCGCTGCACCTTGCCGGCGCTGAGCCGAGCCGGGCGCTGCGCAGTGGCGGGACGGCCGGAACGTCGCGCGCCCACCATCGGCTGCGCTCGGTCTTCATCATTTCGCAGGTGGCCTTGTCGCTCGTTTTGCTCGTCGTCGCCGGGGTGCTGCTGCGGGAGGTAGCGGGCTACCAGAGAACCGACCTTGGGTTCGACGCGCGGCACATTCTGGCTGCGGAGGTTGATCTTTCGCCAGGCCGCTATCAGAACCGCAATGTGTGGACGGACTTTTACCAGCCCATGCTGGATCGCGTGAGCCATCTGCCTGGCGTGCGGGCCGCAGGGGTGATCAACCTCGTACCGATCCAGGCGTCGGGCTGGAACTCGGAGATCCACATCAGCGGTCAGCCCCCCACCCCGGCAAATGAGGTCACGCTGGCCGAGGATCGCTATGTCTCGCCGGGCTATTTCGACGCGCTGGACATTCGCCTTCTTCAGGGACGCCAGCTATCGCCGAGCGTGGACCTGCCGACCAGCAAAGCGGCCAGCGTCGTGGTCAATCAGGCCTTCGTGAAGAAGTTCATGCCTGCCGGACTGAACCCGATCGGCCAGCACCTGGACGACAGCGACAAAGCCGACGAAAAGACGCAGATCGCGGGAGAGGTCACGAGTGTCCGCCAGGATCTGATGCAGGCACCGATGCCGGAAATTGACTACCTCTATTCCGCGGTGCCGGAGAAGTACGGCTTGATGCTGATGCAATCCAACCTGATCGTGCGGACGGTGGGCGATCCGAAGGTGGTGATCCCCGCACTGCGTGAGGTCTTTCGGCAGATCGATCCGACGCTGCCCTTCCGCGCGCCGGAAACGATGGACGAGATTGTCGCCGAACAACTCGTGATGCAGCGCATGGAGACCTGGCTCTTCGGGATTTTCGCTTCGCTCGCCGTGCTGCTGGCGGTGGTGGGCCTCTACGGCCTGATCAGCCACGAAGTGGCGATCGGCACGCGCGATATTGGCATCCGGATGGCTCTGGGCGCTACACGGAGCGGGGTGTTCACCCACATTCTGCGGCGGGTCGCGCTTCTTCTGGGCACAGGCATGGCGGCGGGTTTCGTTCTCACGCTGGCGGCGCAGCGGCTGATCGCGTCGGTGGTTGCGATTCACGTGGCCCAGCAGGCGGGTTTGCTGGTGCTGCTCATGCTTGTGCTGGCAGCCGCCGGATTCCTCGCAGCGATCCTGCCCATGCAGCGCGCGGCCTCCATCGAGCCCATGGAGGCCCTGCGAACCGAGTAGCGGTGGTTATGCCGGTCGCACGTTCCCGGTGAGCGGTGGCTTCACGGCGGCGGCCATGCGGTAGTTCGACTCGGGGATGCTCGCGAGCCGCGACTCCTGCAGCCGCCGCCCCAGTCCGTAGAAGTGCTGGAAGCTCATGATCAGTGGACTCCATTTGTCCGGGTCGATGTGATCCTGCTTGCCGGAAGCGAGCAGGCCTTCGTGGACGTGGACTCGCTCGATGTGCACTTCCAGAGCCACCAGCCTGCCCCGCAAAGCGTCATCTTCCTCGCCGATTCGGTGCACGGCGCGCAGCGTCGCTTCCAGATGCACCGGGCACTCGAGAGCACGCGGCGGGTGGACCAGAGTGGAGTCGACCGGCGTCATCCCGGCAGTCCCGAACTTGTCCGGCTCATAGCGGTAGCCCCAATTCACCTTGTGCTCCGGCATTGGGTTCGAACCGGTTGTGAGGGCGATGCGGTCGACCCTATCCACTTGAGCGGGCGATGGGAGGTTCAGGACGCACTCCCCGGTCCGGATGATGTTTTGCGGCGTCTTCGATCGGGCCCCGAAACCGAGGAGGCAACGCCTCCCCAGCCACCACACCGAGGACATCGGCGCCAGATTGGGCGAACCGTCTTCATTGAGCGAACTCACCAGGACTACGGGCGTTCCGAAATACAGGATTCCTGGGTCAATCGTGCGAAGCATGCGTTTCCTCCAGATCCAGAATGCGAGAGGCTGACTTTCGCGGCTATCCGGGTCTTGCGCGGGAATTCCCGCGGCCAGGTTCGGCCTGTTCGGTGCATTTCTGAGAGGCAAACCTGACAGACGTAACCTCTGAGTTACGGGTATCGGCCTGTTTTCGCGCAGATGGGGAGTATTCTCAAACCATGCCTTCATCCTCGGCTGCGTCACCGCGCCGGAAACGCGGTGCCCGGAAGCCTCTCGCTCGCGGCTGGTGGAAAGCCTTTTGGCCGCTGCTGATCGGCATTGCCATCACGCCTTTCACGGTGCGGCTGGCGGGCATTCTGGCGCTGGAAGGGCCGAAGGCGTTCGCTCTTCTTTATCCGTGGTTCGACGTACTCCGGAGCCGGGTGCTGCATTCGCCTGCCGACCTGGTCGGCCGCTCGTACGAGACCATGCTGTATCTGCAGTTTCCCCTGTACGGTCTGCTGATGACTTTCACCTTTCGGGCCGGGCGCCATCTGCGGGCGGTGATCATCGGGCTGCTGGCGCATTTCACGGGCCTTCTGCTGGTGGTGATTCTGGCGTATCTGGGACAGATGCCGCAATGATCCGTGCCGGAGAACGAACGGGGCCATGAAGCGTCACCGGATGCTCACGCGGATGATTCTCACGCAGCTACGGCTGCGCTTCATGATCGCTTTTGTGGCTCTGATCCTCCTCTGTGCCGCGCTCACGCTGCTCTTTCTTATCGACTGGCATCGCTACGGCAATTCTTACGCGCTCGTGCTTGGGGCGCTCTTCAGCTTTTTTGCTTCCGTGATTACCGCGGCTGTCACGCTGACGTATCTTCACGTCTCTCGACGCTCGCTGGCTGCGGCCGAAGCCGCCACGGCTCTGCAGCGTGAGCAGTGGGAGGCGCGCCTGACAGTGCAGCCGCGTTTCTGGATGGGGATCTATTCGGAGTCGACCGAGCGGTTCGCGCACCGTCCGATCACCATCACATACCGCCGGGATCGTGCCGACAACGGGCAGTTCTACTACGACACGGTCACCTGGCCGCAGATTGTGGTCGACGTCTGGAACGACGCCGAGCGTTCCTTTCGCCTGTCCGGTTATCGGCTGTGGGTCCGCGACGAGGAGCACCTCGCTGTTGAGCGTCCGCTTTCGGGGTTTGTCGTACCTCCGAATGAACTGCGCTCCTTCCCGGTCACGCATGAGATGGTGGCTCTGGGTGTTCGGCAGCGCCAGTTTCAGGAGCGCTACGAGCGGCCGCCTTGTGAGGAGACCACGGTTGGACTGCGCCTTTACTACTCGGACTGGCGGGACGATAACCGTTCCACACGCGATGTTTTCTACCTGCTGCTAAGCCCGCCACTCGCTCGCGAGTTGAGCATCCAACGCATCGACAGCCATGTTTAGAGATGTTCTTCCATCGTCTGCCCCGGATCCGGTTCCCCCGCCGGATCACGGCGGCATGGAGCGCTCCCGCCCTGGCCGCATCTTTCTCCTGCTGCTGACGCCTCTGGCGGTGGTGTCGTTGCCGTCGCTGCTGTTCTGTGCTCTGGCGGTCGCTCTTCGCTTCCACGTACTTCCGGACGCTGCGGTGGAATTCCACCTGCCGGCACAAACCGGGTGGGATCATCTCCTGGCCCTTGAACTGTACGCTTACGCATTCGTCTCGCGGTGGAATTCGGCCGCCACGTTAGCGGCGACGGCTCTGTTCGTGACCACGCTGCTGCTGCCGCGCTGGCGCCATTACCTGACCCTGGCGGTGATTCCGTACGCGCTGCTGCTCTGCGCGGACTTCACGCTGCACTGGCGGTGAGCCGGGAAACGCGCACCTATTTCCTGTGAGCCGCGTTTTGCTATAGGCTTTTCGCTGGTCGCTTTTTGGTTTCCATCTCCGCCAATGTCCATCGTCAAAATCATTGAGTGCCCCCGCGATGCCTGGCAGGCTCTGCCGAAATCGATTCCTGCCGAAGTGAAAGCCGACTACCTCCGCGCTCTGATTGCCGCCGGATTCAAACACATCGACGCGGTCTCTTTCGTGTCACCGAAAGCGGTTCCGCAGATGGCGGATTCGGAACAGACGGTCGCATTCCTCGACCCTCCGGATGAGATCGAGGTGATCGGCATTGTTGTGAATGCGAAAGGGGCGGAGCGCGCGATCGCGACCAACGCGATCTCCACCTTAGGTTTTCCCTATTCGATCTCGCCGGAGTTTCTTCGCCGTAATCAGAATCAGTCGCCGGAGGAATCGCTGGAGTCGCTCGAGGCGGTGGGGCAGGCGGCGTTTCAGGCGGGGCTCTCGGTGGTCGTTTATATCTCGATGGCCTTTGGCAATCCTTACGACGATCCGTGGAGCCTCGACGAAGTCATTGCGGCGTGCGATCTGCTGACCGACTCCGGCTTCCGGCAGATTTCGCTGGCGGACACCGTGGGGATTGCGACGCCGCAACAGGTTTCGCGGTTAGTGGCGGCGGTGCTCGATTCTGTCGATCCGTCCACGGAGGTCGGCGTGCATCTCCACGCGCGCCCTGAGGACGCGCCTGCGAAGGTGGCTGCCGCTTATCATGCCGGTTGCCGGCGCTTCGACACGGCTCTGGGTGGATTTGGTGGGTGCCCTTTTGCGCAGGACACCCTGGTCGGCAATATCGCGACGGAGATGGCCGTTGCTGAACTCCAGCGGCTTGGGGCAGAACTTCCGGCGCTGCATCGACTCGACAGGCTGCGCGCGGCGGCCGCCGAGATTGAACAACGCTACTCCCATTTACTGCAGTAACTGCGCCAACGGATCAGGCGCGAAGGCGATCGTCGGAACGGCGTTCCGGGTATCCGGAATTGCGCTCGCCGTCGCTTCCTGGCTCCCGCTGCTCGCTGCGCGAATCCGTCCTGCGAATCGTCGCGCCTCTGCGGCGGAGCAGCCGCTGCGCGCCGCAAATGGCACACTGCCAGGGATACCTCCCGAAGAGCGGAAAGACGCGCTCCTGCAGGAATCCGCGTCGTGCGATGCGAGCCATCTCGTTTTGCCCACATCGAGGGCACTGGAGTTTCGTTTTTGTTCGTCGTCCAAGGTAGCCAGGCGGTGTCAACTGAGTTCCTCTTACAGGGTATGGTGCGTGACCGCTCGCATCGGTGGCTTCAGTTGCTGAGCAAATCACCGGGGCCCGTTGGGACGTGCATTGTTTCAAAAAAGTTATGCAGCAGAAGAGTATCAGTTTACCGCGTGGAAATAGTTACCGAGAGAATCTCTCCTGTTAACCGTGTTACGAAAGACGGCACCGCTTCGTCCTCCAAAAGTGCCGTGCAGTTACACTAAAAGCGATGATCCCTACGCTGGAATGGACCTCTGAAGGGGTCCGCTTTCTCGACCAAACGAAGCTTCCGCTGGAAGAAGTTTATGTGCTCGCCACCACCCATCAGCAGGTGGCGGACATCATCACCACCATGGTTGTACGCGGCGCCCCTGCCATTGGGGTCTCCGCCGCCATGGGGCTGGCTTTGGGAGTGAGAAACAGCCCTTCCACCACGATCCCGGAACTCGGCGCCGATTTCGAATCGATGTGCGCCACGCTGGCTGCCACGCGGCCGACGGCGGTGAATCTCTTCTGGGCGATCGAGCGCATGAAGCAGCGCTTCTCGGCACTCGCGGCACGCACGGGCGCGACCACGGCGAGCATCCGCACCGGCCTGATCGCTGAAGCGCAGCGCATGTACGACGAGGACATCGCCGCCTGCCGCCGCATGGGAGCGCATGGCGCACCGCTGCTTCCCAAATCCGGCGGTGTGTTGACCCACTGCAACGCCGGCGCTCTGGCTACCTGCGGCTACGGCACGGCTCTCGGCGTGATCCGGTCCGCCGTCGAACAGGGCAGCGAGATCCACGTCTTCGCCGACGAGACGCGCCCCTTTCTCCAGGGTGCCCGCCTCACGGCATGGGAGCTGATGCACGACCACATTCCCACCAGCGTGATCTGCGACAACATGGCGGCGAGCCTGATGCGCAAGGGACGGATCAATGCCGTCGTTGTAGGCGCGGACCGCATCGCCGCCAATGGCGATGTGGCCAACAAGATCGGCACCTATAACGTGGCCATCCTTGCTCGCGAGCACGGCATTCCCTTCTATGTTGCAGCCCCGTGGTCGACGATCGATCTGAAGACGCCGAATGGCGATGCGATTCCCATTGAGCAGCGCCCGGCCGTCGAAGTGACCCACCATGCCGGGAAACAGCTCACGCCGAACGGGGTGGGAATCGAGAATCCGGCTTTCGACGTCACGCCCGCCCAATATGTAACAGCGATCATTACAGAGCGGGGCGTGCTGCGGCCGCCGTTTGCCGATTCGCTGCGCGAAGTCGAAACAGCTACGGCCATCTGATGGGCCGACAATCGGCGGCCGGTACCGCTTAGGCCGGCGCTGCGGCCTCACATTCCCTGCAGCCACTTCGCATAGGGATAGAGCATCAGGAAAACCACGAGCGCCAGGACCAGCACATCGGTATAGAGCAGCAGGAGCACTCCGCCGTGGTAGAAATTCCAGCGGCGCTGGAGGCAGCGGGTGGTCTCCCAGGTTCCCCACCCCGCCAGCAGCACGGGCACGATCATAAAGGCTGAGCCGTGCACGTTCGGGAACCCACCCAGCAGGAAGGCCAGCACGACACTGCCCAGCGCCAGGACTGTTCCCCGAACCAGCGATCTTGCTCGTATATTGAAGACGGCATACCGCATCGCCCAAATGACGAGTCTACCGAACTCCATCGCCTCCGTGCCCGCCACCCTGCGCCGGGAACGGATCGTCCGCCGCGTCGCCGAGGAGTTGCGCGACGGTTTCTACGTCAACCTCGGCATCGGTTTGCCCACTCTGGTCGCCAATCACGTACCGCCCGGGATCGAGGTTGTCCTGCAGTCGGAGAACGGCATGCTGGGCGTGGGCCCATACCCGCTGGCAGGCACGGAGGATCCCGACCTGATCAACGCTGGAAAGGAAACGGTGACCGCGCTGCCCGGCTCGGTCTACTTCTCTTCCGCCGATTCCTTCGCCATGATTCGGGGCGGCCACATTGACCTGTCCATCCTGGGCGCGATGGAGGTGGACGAAGAAGGGACGCTTGCCAACTGGATGATCCCCGGCAAGATGGTCAAAGGCATGGGGGGAGCCATGGATTTGGTGGCCAGCGCACGGCGGGTGATCGTCGCCATGGAGCATTGCACAAAAGACGGGAGTCCGAAGATTCTGAAGCAGTGCACGCTGCCACTCACGGGTGTTCGCGTGGTGGAAACCATCGCGACGGATCTGGCCTGGATTCGCGTGACCTCCGCGGGACTGGTGCTGGAAGAGATCGCCCCCGGACTGACGGTTGAAGAGGTGCAGCAGGTGACGCAGCCGCAGCTGATCGTGAGTTCCGACCTCAAAGAAATGACCCTCTGAGGCGACCTCGCTGGCCGGTTCGCAATTCCTCCACGGTTGAGTTGAAGCGATAAGAGAACAGGCGGAAACCCGATGGGCCTCCGCCTGCGATGGTTGAGTTGTGCGTCGGAACCGACGTGTCAGAGCCGGTTCCGAGACGAGCGATCAGAAGTTGATCAGCAGCTGGAACTCCGTTTCACGTGGGGCCCCCTGATCGAATGTGCCGGTGCGGCGTGGAGTGCGCTCGGTGTTCTTGATGGCGAATGCCGAAGCGCCGGTCCCATAGGGGCTGTTGACGTTGGTCGTGCCCGGCCCGTTATCGCCGGGTGTGAGAACGGCCCCCGCAGGACCGCCGAAGTTGCCGAGGTTCAGGACGTTGTACATGCTGACCGCGGGCGTGACGTTGACGCTCTCCGGCATCCACTTGAGATGGATGGGATAGCGGAGGCTGGCATCCATCGCGCGCAGTGGACTGTTGGGATAAGCATGGGATGGCGCCGAATCCAGTTTGGGCATGACGGCGCCCAGGGCCGCCAGCTGCGTTCCGGTGAAGATGTTGTTCGTGACGAGGGTCTGGCCCGCAGGCGTGGGCTTGCCGGCGTAGGTGGAGTTGTAGTTATTGATGAGCTTATTGAGGCTGTTGGGGCCGTACTGGCGCATGTAGGCTCCGGGTTTGGTGGTCGGCATCAGATCGCCCACCTGACCGTCGCCGTTGAAATCGGAGTGGAAGATTTCGCCCGGCCCGTTGCCCTGGTCATCGATGGAGAGGTCGGTCGGAAACGCACTGTTGATGTGGCCAATGATGGAGATCTGCGGGCCATATTTGAAGGTCGCCGATCCTCCGAAGGAGAAGATGTGGCTGCGATCGAGACCGCCCCAGCCGAAGTCGGCGTTCGTGGCGCGGTTGTTGTAGGAGGGCGAGGTGAAGAAGGGATCGGAGCCCGCGGAAATGCCATTGTTGCCGGCGGTCGACAGCAGGCGGGAGAAGGCGTAGGAGATCTGGAGGTTGCTCTGCTGAATGCCAGGCAGCGGATGAGAGACCTGCTCCATGAAATTGACCTGGAGGCCGTCGTAGGAAGCGCGGCCCACAGGAAACTGGAATGTGCCGACTCCGACGTTGGAGTTGACGCCCGGGAAAGCAGCGATGGGAGCGCCGTAGGCTGACGCCGGATAGCCGCCATAGAGTGCGGTCCCGGAGTCGAGGCCGTTGCCAGCATAGTCGGCGATGGTAGCGCCGTTCCCAATCGCGCAGTCCGTGTCCGTAGCGGCGCAGCCGAAGCTGGTGTTGGTGGCGGCGACGGCTGCCTGAGCGGACGCGAGGTTGAAGTAACGGGAGTCGCCGACGTGGTTGGCGTCGATCGTCTGGCCCAGACGCATGGTTTCAAGCCTCACGTAATCGGCTGAGACGACGGCTCCGGAGAAGAGCTCGCGCTGGACACCGACGCTGAGGTTGATGGAATAGGGGAACTTGAAGTCCGGAGCGAAGGCAATCGCGCCGTTCTGAATGGCGAGGTTATACGCCGCCGATCCCCCGTTGAGACCGCCAGAGCTTACCTCAGCCCGGTAGTCCTTCTGGAGCTGCAGCCAGCCAGGAGCGCCGGCAGCCACGGACTCGTTGCACAAAGTGGAGATGGGAATGCCGGTGCTGGTCTGCGTCAGGTTGCCGAGGGAGTAGTTGCCTCCGTAACAGACCGGCGTGTAGACGGCGAACTTGCCCGTCTGCAGGCGGGAGGAGCGGTCGAACTGAACGTTGTTGAAGACGTTGCTGTCGTAGTAGATCCCGAAGCCGGCCCGGAGGACGGTCTTCGGCGAGAACGCAGGATTGTACGCGAGGCCGAGGTTGGGGCCGAAGTCCCAGTTGGGCTGAGCGACGCGCTTGCCGAGGCCGGTGCCCCACTGGTCGAACAGGTACGAGGTGCCGGAACAGGGCAGGCCGGAGCTGCCACCTCCAAAGCCGAAGTTTCCAGTGACGATGTTGGAGCACGGAACCGGCGCGAGGTCATTGTTCGAACGGCCGGTATCGCGATCCCAGCGCAGGCCATAGGTAAAGGTGATGCGAGGGGTGATCTTCCAGGCGTCGACAGCATACAGGCCGGTGCGCCAGTCGCTCTGGCCGCCGCCCGGCAGGCCAAATGCGGGTTTTTCGGAGGCGTAGCCGAGATCGTTCGAGATATAGACGTAATAGGGCCTGTAGCCATTCAACGGATCGTGCTTGTCTCCGATGATGGTCGTGGAATTGATGGATGCATAGGGTCCAAAGCCGAAGAATGCTGCAAGTCCGCCGCCCTGGATGCGGTCGAGGCTGAAGCCATAGCGGAGGTTGTGAGAGCTCTTGGTCCAGCCGCCGTCATAGCGGATCTGCTTGTCGGACTGGTAGGTCTGCTGCGGGGCGTTGTCGTTCGGGCCGGTGTGCAGGCCCTGGGCGGTGTAGTTGATGCTGAAGCCTGGAATGGGATTGTAGATGCCGGTCGCGCCGTTGGTGGTATCGCCGATTTGGTTGTGGAATTTCTCGTAGCTGCCGCGGAAGCTGTTCGTGAAGCGGGAGGTGCCGAAGTCGGCACCGCCGGCGATGCCCCAGGCGTTATCGCCGTTGTTGTAGGTGGAGTAGCCGGAACCCGTGGCAAAGGAGTTGCGTTCGTAATTGCCGCGGGCAAAGAAACGGACCCCGTGAGGGCCGTTCCAGTCCAGACGGGCATCGGAGTAGGTATCGCGGTCGGGGCTGCCGACGTTGGGATACGCCGTCTGAATCGCGGTGAAATTGGGGCCCAGTGCGATGGGCGCCGACTGATCCTGCTTCAGTCGTTCGGAATTGGCGAAGAAGAAGAGCCGGTCGCGGAGGATGGGACCGCCGACGCTACCGCCGAACTGATTGCGCTGGAAGGGATCCGAAGTTCCTTCGTAGGTAGCGGCGCCAGCGCGCTGATCCTGGAAGTATTCGAAGGCTTCGCCGTGGAAGCTGTTGGTACCTGACTTCGTGGCGAGCAGGACAGAGCCCTGGGATGTGACCTCGGTGGAGGGATCGGCTGTGGCGCGGGTAACCTGCACTTCGCCGATGGAGCCCTGCGAAACATTGAAGATCGTTGTGCCGACGGTTTCGTCGGTGATGTCCTGGCCGTCGAGGAGGATGCGGGTGGTGCGGCCGGAGATACCGCTGAAGGAGACAGCGGAGTAGCCCGCCTTGGTTGGGTCAAAACCGCCGTCGTTGCTGCCGCCGGCCTGGAGCTGAACGCCGGGCTGGAGCTGCGCAAAGTCGAGGATGTTGCGACCATTGACGGGGAGGGACTGAAGCTGCTGACTGCTGATCACGCCGGTGACGCTGGACTGGTCGGTGTTCAGTTGCACCGCGCCGGCGGTCACCTCGACGGTCTGGGTTTGCGAGCCTACTTTCAGCTGGAAGGTCCCAGGCGTCGCCGTGGCCGTGCGAATGATCGTGTTGACGATCAGCGTCTCAAATCCGGCGGCCGAGATGGTGACACGGTAATTGCCGGGATTGAGGGGGCCGACGGTGTAAAAGCCGCTGGCATCCGTCTTAACGGTTACGACGGCGCCGGTATCGATGGCAGCGATGCGCACGGATGCGCCTGAGATCACGGCGCCCGAGGTATCGGTGATGGTTCCCTGAATCGAGCCCCCGTTCACCGAGATCGCCTGCCCAGAAGCAGCGGGCGCGGCACATAAAAGAACCGTAGCCAGTACCAGCCAGACAGCAGCCAAACCGGTAAAGAGGCCAATCTGTTGCCAAAAGTGCAGCTTTTTCATAAGAGGTCCCTTGATCCTTGGTTAAAAACTCCGCGAGTGAAGGGCCGAGAAAGACGTTGAAAACTCCTCGCCCCGAGTCCTGCAAAAGCTCCATGAAAAGTGCCGGGATTGTGCGGTGCTAAAGGGCAATTCCCCATCCACACTCGCCTCTGGTGAAGCGATTCAGCGGAGCCAGAACGGCTCAACGGCGGCGAGCGGAACCATCCTTTTCATAAAAGGATGGTTAAGAAGGCAAACTTAAGTAATGGATGGGAGTTACGACCTGGTACTGGCTGAATTGGGCTTGATGCTCAATCCGCCATTACCAGTTGCGCTGAATCTCCAGAAAATCATATCGCCAAGGCGGGAATGTATGGCATCCGAGATGCTTCGGCTCGCGCGGGGACAAGAGGGAGACGCGCCTCTTTCAACTCTGGGAGCGTGGCCGGTTCTGGCTCCGGCACAGATCGGCCTTCAGCCGAAGGATGCAGCACTTGGGCGTTTCTGGATTGCAAGCTTGTGCGGCAACGCGGTCGGCGTACACACCCTGCACGGCGATCATCACGGAGGCTCCAACAGTTCACTACCGCGGAGTCGTCATGGTCGCCGCTGTTGCCGGGGCGCTGGGGACCTGCTGGGAGTTTGGATCATGGAGGAGTCCATACAGTGTAAAGACGGTGACGAGAACCACCGCAATCGCTGCCGCGATGACATAGGGAGCCTTCGGCCAGCGGGACAACCCGGTGGGCTCGTCGTCCTCAAGCAGATTGCCGGCGACTTCTTCCTCGGGCAGGATCAATGGATCGTCGAAGAGCGCGCCCTGGGCCGGGATGGGCCGCATCGGCACGACACGCGGCGCGCGCACAGCCGCTGCAGGCTCCGGCGACGTCACGGAGGAGGCCGAGCGCATCGTCCGTGCCGGCGGAGCTTCAGCTGCCGTCTTCGATTCGCCCTTCGGTTTCGCAGGCGTGGAAGCCGGCGTCTCCGCCACGACCGCAGCGACGGGAATCTCTGTCTTCGGGGCCGGGGTGTCCGTTGGAGATACTACTGTTTTCGTCCTCTTCGAGAGGGGCTCGACCCGGGTCGCATCCCGCGCAATCTCGAGCCGCGTACCGACCAGCGCCGCCACTTCCGTTGCCCCAGCGATCCCACTGAGAGCCCGTCGCACGGCACGCGCCATGGACTCCGGCAGCATCTGCAGCACCGGATCATTCTCGCTTGCCGGAAAGCGCCCGGTCACAGCATGGGCTACCATCCGCGCGGCCCACCGGACATCCTCAGCAGCCGCGGCACCGAATGCGGAGCCAGCGGTCTGGACACAATCGCTGCGAAGTTTGATGGTCTCGCCGATGGCGACCACGCTGACCGCTTCCACGTGTTTATGGACCAGGCCATGCGCGTGCATCGCGCCTAAGGCCGCGAGCACCGCGTCCAGAACCTGACGACCTTCGGCTGGAGTGAGAACGCGATCGCGCAACACATCGGCCAGATTCTCGTCGGTCACTTCCATTTCCGCCACGACAACCGGCACGTCGTCCAGATGGGAGATGGCCACTTCGCGGATCTCGACGACGTTGGGGTGGTGAATCTGAGCGGCGGCGCGCAGGCGGTCCACCAACTCGTCTTCATCGTTGAGCGCTTCGGTGATGCTGAGCATGACCGGCAAACCATCCGGCCCGATGGCTTCAAACCACGCACGGCGTCCTTCGGGACGCAACAGACGTCCGAGGAGCCAACGGTCTGCAATCCTGCGACCCTCGTAGTCGCCCCACAGCATCATTCGGTTCAGGCCTGCTGTCGCCATCTCTTGCTTCCTCCCGCGGGAAAGAGCGTTGGCGCTGCGCCCCGCTCCTGCACTTTGCCCCTTCTTTAGTCTCAGTAAACCGCGTTCGGGAGCCCGGCCCACGCGAATTTTCGCTCGTGTACATAAGTTGGTACGAACCAGGACAATTAATCGCTCATTCCGTCGGTCGAGCGGCAACCCGGCTCGCCCGCAACTTCATCGGGCCGGGTTCGACGGTGCTAGGCTCAAATCAGGATGTCCTCGCCCTCATCGAACCCACCGCAAACTCCTCCGGCGCCGCAGCCGGTGAAGCTGTGGTGTCCCGTGTGTGCGCGCTCCACCGACGATCCTCTGGTCTGCGGCGACTGCTCCGCAGTGATCTGCCGCGTCTGCGGCACCCCTCTTGAATCCCCGGACGAGCTCGCGTTTGGCTAGCAAATCGCGCGAGGCACGGCCAAGCCCATCTGCCGAACCGATGCTGGTCAGCCCGCGCTGGCTGGCGGGCGCGTTCGTGCTGACCATTGTGGTGGCGGCGGTCTGCGGATACGGCGCCCTGTGCCTGCTCTTCTATCAGGGGCAGTGGCAGCTGCTGTTCCATCCTTCGCGGACTGTGGCGGCCACACCGGCCAGCGCCGGTCTGGATTTCAGCGAAGTTCGTTTCGATGTCACCGACACCGGCAAAGCGCAACTCGACGGCTGGTGGATCCCCGCCGCGCCGGACGCACGCTATGCCGCCGATACGGTGCTCTACCTGCACGACGCGCGCGGGTCGCTCTCGGATTGCATCCCCGCGCTGACGATGCTGCACTCCCTCGGCATCAACGTGTTTGCCTTTGACTATCGGGGCTTCGGCAGATCCGCAGGCGCCCATCCCACCGAACGCGTGGCTACCGCCGATTCGGCCGCGGCGTGGATCTACCTCACGGACCTTCGTCATCTCCCGGCAGGCAATCTGATCGTCTTCGGAGACGGGATGGGCGCCACGTTTGCCGCGCATCTGGAGACACGTTTTGCCCCCGCGGGCGTCATCCTCGAGGATCCGAATCTCTCCGCGCGCCAGGTCTTCCTCACCGACGCCCGCGCGCGCATGCTGCCACTGTGGCTGCTACAAAAGGAGAAGCTGGACCCGACCGCCGATCTGGCCGAGGGGCACATTCCTCGACTCTTCCTCGACGTGCGTGGGGATTCGGCGCGCACGCGCGCCCTTTTCAGCGCATCCTCGGATCCGAAGCAGTACTTCGACCTTCGGGCTGCACCCGAATCCACCCTCACGGCGACGCTGCGCCGCTTCTTTGACGACGTGCTTCATTGAGCTCGGACGCGGATTTCTCGTTCCGCCAGCGTTGTTTTTGCCGGGGTGGGAGTTCCGCAGGCGTTTGCTGTATTGACCGGGCTCAGCGGAACTCGTAAACTACATCTTTGCAGCGATGTGCGCCCACGCGTGTCTTCCGCCTGCATCCATTCCGAAAGCGAGATTCGATTCACACATGGCGAACCACGTTTCTGCGCTCAAGCGCGCCCGTCAGACCACCAAGAAGACCGCGGTGAACCGCGCCAATAAGACCCATTTCCGTGGCACGCTGCGCGCCCTGCGAGAAGCGATCCAGAAGGGCGACGCCGAAACGGTGAACACTGAGTTCCGCAAGACTGTCTCCGTTATCGACAAGAGCGTGCAGAAGGGCGTCATCCACGCCAATACTGCTTCCCGGTACAAGAGCCGCCTGAATGCGCGCGTGAAGGCCGTAGTGGTCGCCCCCGCGACAGCAACCGCGAAGGCTCCGGCAGCGAAGAAGTCCGCCAAGTCGGCCCGCTAAAAATTCAGATTACGCTCCGTGAAGATCGAGAGCCCGCCGCGGCTCTCGATGAGCTTTTTTCCGGGACCGGCCGGCGCCGAAGCTATTCGGCGGCGCAACTATCGCCGGCCGTCTCGGCTCCGGAAATCTCATCCCTTCCGCTTTCACCGTAGAGCCCGACAGCGGTTCGATCCGCGCGCAGCATCCCATGCCTCGGTGTCCCGCAAACCACGCAGGGCTCCCTTTTCTCTGTGATCTCTGCGCCGCAGCACGCGCAAAAGGCCGCCATTCGCTCGTCCTCCCGTGATCTTCTTAGGATGATCGCGAGCGGCGGAAGATTCTCCGATCGAGGCCAGCAACGTGAGGCGATCCAGACACTGCAAAAAAAAAAACCGACAGGAGTCGGGGACCTCGCATCGAAACCGCGAAATCCCCGTGCGTGCTCTTCAGTTGTGGACGCCGGTCAGCGGCAACTTCAGTTCCAGCTTCAGAGTTCCCTCTTCGTCGTGGACGACCTCGTGTTTCTTCGCCCAGCCGTTGTGGTGCTCGTGCTCGTGTTCTTCTTCCTTCTTACCCACGTGCACCTCCACCGGCTCGGACTCGATGCCATTGGCAATCACCACCAGTTCGTAGCGCCCGTGCGGCAGATGCGCAGGCACTCTGAAATGCGTGTGATGGATCGAGCTGCCGGTGGCCACAGCCATGGTGGAGTGATCGAAGGTCCGGCAGAAGATCATCCCCAGGCCGCCTGCACCGCGCAGCTGCACCAGCGGGTAGTTGGTGGCCATCTGCGCATCGTCGCCATACGCGTTGGCCTGCGAAAGGCCGTTCAACTGCTGCCCGCGCAGGACGAACGTCTCGCCGGGATGCAGATGCCGCGGCACCTCCGTGATATGCGGCCGCCATGAAGAATGCGGCGCGCCGGAGGGCGTGTACATCTCGATCGTGCTCGTGGTGTTCGAATAGAGCACTTCGCCGCTGGGCAGCAGCAGCAAACGCGCGTTGAACGTCTCCTGACCCGCTGCGCTCGCGGGGTTCGCCTGCGCATGCAGTGCGGCACCGTCGAACTCGAAGAACTCGGTCGGCGGACCGGACCATCCGGCCTTCAGCGGACCGACTGCCACCAGAACGTGACCGTTCGGCAACAGGCAGGCGGGAGCATCGAAGGCGCGCATCAATTTTCCGCCCGACATCGGGAAGTCGGGTCCGGCGATCCAGGTCCCCGGATGGGTCGGGTTCATGGGCGGCTGATAAATCGCCGTGTGCCCCGTCGCACCCGCGCAGAACACACGGCCGTCCGGCATGAGAATCGCTGGACCAATCTCGATCGAGATGCCGGGCTCGTTCAGGACCAGGTCATGCCCTGGCGGCGTCGATCCCGCCTTAATCCACTGGTTATTGGCGATCAGATACTTCTCCGCCTGGGGATGAGCGTCGACCTCGGCCACGATGATCGTTCCGTCCCCGAGCAGCGTCCAGCTCTCCTCCGAGCTGTTGTCGTGCTTGTCGCCGCCCGGCGTCCACGTCTCCGAGACCGGATCGAAAATTGCCGTGTGCACGGAGTTGATGTCGCCCATGAGCACGCGCCCGTCGGGCAGGACGCAGGTCGGCGCATCGCCGATGTTGCCGAGTCCCGGAGGCGTCGGCACGCTCTTCCACGAATCCGCGACGGGATCGTAGATCGAGCACGCGAGCAGATCGACACTCGCGGCACCGCTCACGTTGTACTCGCCGCCCGCGACAAAGACGCGGCCGTCTTTCAGCACGGCGGACGCGAAATAGAGCGGCGCATTGACCGGCCCATTCTGCCCCAGAGGAGCGTTGGCGGGCATCGGCGTGGTGTTGTGCCAGCTGCCGTTTGCATAGTTCATGAACGCATCGGGAACGAGGCGCCACCAGTTTGGCGTGATGGCGCCGGTTCCGTCTTCGTACTCGTGACACATCACGCTGCCGTCGGTCAGCAGCAGCATCGTATCGATTCGCACCGGCGGTTGATGCCCCAGTGGATTCCATGTTCCTGCCATTGTTTTGCTCCTTCCGGGATCAGGAGGCGTGCGACCTTTTCCCCGGCCGCCAGGGGGAGGCGACCTTCCCGAGACCCTGCTGGGGCAGGACGCAGCGCCGATTAGCAGGTTAGTGATGGCGTGCGCAGAGGCGTTTCAGGATTGCGAAATAATCCTCGCGCAGTCGTCGCGGGACCGCCGGGCGGCGATCCCACTGGAGCCAACCCGCTTCATTGATACTTGAACGACTTATCCGGATACGGCGGATGCGGGGGCACCGGACGCGGGTCCTGCTGGATTTCCTTCTTCAGCAAATCGATGGCGGCCTGCAACTCCGCATCGTTGCCGTCATAGGTTGCATGCGGCAGGTTGTCGACGATGATATCGGGATCGACGCCATGCCCTTCGATCAGCCACTTCCCTTCCGGGCCGTAGACGCCGGTCTCGGCCGCGGTGGCGACGGCTCCATCGGCCTGACGATTGTTTCCGCTGAGCCAGATCTCGCCGCCCCAGGTGCGCATGCCGATCAGCTGGCCCATCTTGAAGCGCTTGAATCCCTCGCTGAAGGCCTCACCGTCGGAGGCCGTCTCCTGATCGCACAGCACGACGATGTGGCCGCGGAAGGCCTCCTGCATATTCCATGTCGGATTGCCGATGCGCGGCTGGAAGTAGAACCACGCCCTGCGCAAGAGCTTGCCCAGCAACCAGGAGTCGATGTTGCCGCCCTGATTGTGGCGAACGTCGATGATCAGGCCCTGGCGGTCGTAGACCGGATAGTAGTCGCGCTCCCACTGATCGATGTCGTTGGGCCCCATGGCGCGGAGGTGGATGTAGCCGATCTTGTCGGTCGATTCTTTGTCGACCTGGAGACGGCGCGTGTACTCCCACTCCGTGTAGCGGAGATTGGCATCCTCCTGCTCGGTGATCGGTTTCACCAGCACGTCGCACGTTTCACCGGCGGCGGACTTCACCTGCAGCATCACCTGCTGGCCGGCCTTGCCCTGCAGCAGTTCGCGCTCATCGCGCACGCTCAGCGCGTCGGTGCCGTCGATGCTGGTGATCACCTCGCCTTCCTTGACCAGCGAATCGGGCCGCGCCAGCGGAGGCGCCAGGTCCGGCAGATCGGAATCGTGCGCGTAGATGTGCTCCACGACAAACCCGCCGGCCTTCTCATCGCGCCGCAGCCGCGCTCCGAGCGTGGCCACATTGATGTCGTACTCCGGCTTGCGCTCGTCGCCGCCGCGCACGAACGTGTGCAGGGCCGACAGCTCACTTACCATCTGCGCGATCACATCGTTCAGCTCGTCGCGATCTGAGACACGATCCACCAGAGGCAGATATCGCTCGCGCATCGCCACCCAGTTCACTCCCTGCATGTGGCGGTCGTAGAAGTAGTCGCGCTCGAGACGCCAGGCATCGAGGAAGAAGCCGTGGAACTCGTCGCGCGGCGTCGTATCGATCGCCCAGTGGGAAAGATCGACCCTGGCTTTGCCCGCTGTTTTGACGTCGCCGGTTGCCGAGCCCTTCACGTCGGAATCGAAGACGTAGAAGTCATTCTCTTTGTGAATCAGCATCTTTTTGCGGTCGAGAGAAATTTCGAAGCCTCGGACGTCCGCCATCACGGTGTCCGGTGCATCCCCCTTGTTGTCGATGCTCAGGCACTGCAGAGCCATCTTCGGACGAACCTCGTCGCTGGCATTCAGCCAGCAGAGACGCTTCGCCGTGGCCTGCAGATTTTCGTAGTTCCCCGGAGGAACCGGAACGTCCGTCAGCCGATCGGCGATCCCGGTAAAGTCGATCCTCACTTCGGGGACTTTCTTCTCGTCGGCGCTCTTCGTCGCGTCTTTACTGGAACCCTGATCCGCGGCGCTCGCGCTTCCGGCCTTGTCTTTCGCCTCCGAGCTTCCCGCTTCCGGTTCAGGCTCCTTCTTCGGCTCCTTCTTCTCCGGGGACTCCGGGTGCAGCTCATCGGCGGTCAGGAACGGCGACCGCAGGCCCGGCACCAGCGCGATCTCGTAGATCTTCTCCTGATGATTGAAGTGCGGATCGGGCTGCCGCGTTCCCCACGGCGACGGCACGGTCGTGTTCAGGGCGCGGTCGGAGAGGAAGTACAGCCACTTGCCATCCGAACTCCACGCCGGATTCTCGCTGTTATAGCGATCCGAGGTGAGCGTCTCGATCTTGCCTGAGTTCACATTCAGCACATGCAATTGCGAGAAATGATTGTCGGCCTCCTCCACATAGGCCAGCCACTGGCTGTCCGGCGACCAGTTGAGGCCCTCAAAGCCGCCATTCATCGACATGGCGATGCGCTTGTTCTCCTTCGTCTTTGTGTCGTAAAGCCACAGTTGCTGGTCCTTGTCGTAGTGCGCCAGCCAGTGGCCGTCCGGTGAAGGAATCCCGTCCCACCGCAGCACCTTCGCATCGCTGGTCCATTGCTCCGGAGCGCCTTCGCCGTTCGCCGGGAACTTCCAGAACTCCGTCTCGCCGGTCTTCGTCGAGAGCGCCACGATGCTCTTGCCATCCGGCATGAAACGCGCTGCCCGATAGCGCACCCCGGAGTCGCTGCCCGCCACGCGAATGATGCGCCCGGTTTTCGCAGGCAGCGAGTAGATCTCGCCGCGCGCCGTGAAAACGACACGGCTGCCGTCGGGCGACAGATGCGTGTCTGTGAGATACGTCAGCGGCTTCGTCACCCAGTGCTGCTGCAGCTGATCGAAGTCCGACTGCAGCGTGATGGGGATAGCTGCCTCCTGATCCGTCTTCAGATCCAGCGACCAGAGATCGGCCCCGCTGGCGTAAACGATCTGCCCGTCCGACAGCGAGGCGCTCTCCACGTCGAAGATTTTCTGATGACTCTCCTGCTTCAGCGCATGGCCCTCCGAATCCATCGACCACACGTTCATCACGCCATCGCGGTCGGAGAGAAAATACACGCGCCCATTCCAGAACATCGGATCGCGGGAAGTTCCTGCAAAGTCGTCGGTCAGCGGGACGGCTTCGCCCTTGCCGTCGTACCGCCAGAGGTGCTGGATGAATCCGCCCTTGTACCGCTTGGTGTTGCTCCACTGCTTGTCGAATCGGGTGAAGAACAGCATCCGGCCATCGGTCGAATAGCAGGCCTCCGAACCCGTCGCCAGCGCCAGCCTCTCGCGCTCGCCATGGCTGCCGATGAGCACGAGGCTTGGATCCGGCAACGTCGTGTAGCGGCGGGTTTCGATCAGCAGCCGGCCATCGGGATTCCAGCCCACCGGCGCCGCGCCGCTGTCCCACGTCTGCCGCATCGGCAAGCCGCCGGTAATCGGCATGGTGTAGACGTCGCCGGGGCCTTCATACTGTGCGTAGAACGCGACCGTCTTTCCATCGGGAGAGATCGTCGCCATGCGCTCCTGGCCGGCGGCCGATGTCAGCCGGTGCGCTGTGCCCCCACGGACATTGACCGTCCACAGGTCGCCCTCCGAGGTGAAGACGATGGTGTCGCCATGCAGAGCCGGCTCGCGATAATAGCCGGCGCGACCGGTGGAAGCCTCGCTCGCATGAAGGACAACAGCGCACAGCGAGCCAAGCGCCAGAACTATTGCAGCGCGGAGAGGACCAGGGACAGAGAGCATGAGAACCAGCGCCTTTCGCTTCGTGGAGCCGCAACGGCCGGTCACGAAATGTTGAATGTCCGGGGATTGGGAATGAAACGATCACTGTATCACTCGTCGGCGACACCCGCTTCCCTGGAATTGGGTGCCATGAATTGGGTGCTTCACCCCGTGCCCTGCACGCGGTACGCTGTATGGCGTGATTCCCTCGCTCCGCAGCGACTTCAATGCGCGCTTCCGTCCGGAAGCATACCGGAACCTTCTGCATTCGCTGGACGCCATTGCGCGGACGCATATCGCCTTTCCGGTGGCGGAGACTCCCTGCTTCCTGCCGCAACCTCTGCTGGAGGAGATGGCCCGCATCGGCGCCGACCTGACGCTGCGTCTCGTCGACGATCCCGCTTACCTTGCGCGCTCCGTTGCCGCTATTCCCGAACGCTGGCGCTGCGCCGACCAGAATGCGCACCCGCACTTTCTCACCGCCGACTTTGGGCTGATTCGTAACGAAGACGGGGCGCTCGCTCCACGGCTGGTCGAGATGCAGGCCTTTCCTTCTGTGTTCGGGTTTCAGTTTGCCGTCAGCGAAGAGTATCGCGCCGCGTTCGGCCTCGACTCATCGCTGCGCTATCTTTTCGGCAGGCTGGATGAAGCGGCTTACTGGAAGCTGCTCTCACGCACCATCGTGGCCGATCACGATCCGGAGACCGCCGTGCTTGTCGATGTCGATCCAGTGCACCAGAAAACACTGCCCGACTTCCACATCACCGCCGATCGGCTTGGCATCCCCATTGTCGATGTGGCGTCGATTGAGCCGATGGATGCCGCTTCAAAATCGCCGGGACAAATGCGGCGTCTCGGGTATCGCAAGGGCTCGCGACTCATTCCCATTCGCCGGATCTACAACCGCGCCATCGTTGACGAGATTGTTCGCAAACAGGCCGCGCTCCAGTTCGACTACCGGGAGTCGTTCGATGTTGAGTGGGCGGGGCATCCCAACTGGTACTTCCACATCAGCAAATTTTCGATTCCGTTCCTGAATCATCCCGCGGTGCCACGCGCTTTCTTCCTCAGCGAACTCGAGAGCGATGCCGGGCTTCGCGAGCGCTTCCAGGCCAACCGCGCCGGCTGGATCCTCAAGCCGCTCTTCTCTTTTGCCGGCCAGGGGATTCGGTTTGCCCCATCGGATGAGGATTTGGCCGCGATCCCCCCGGCGGAGCGGTCGGCGTGGCTCCTGCAGGAGAGGGTCACCTTCGTACCCGTGATCGAGACACCCTTCGGACCCACCCAGGCGGAAATTCGGATTCTGTACGTGTGGCCCGACCGGGCTACGCTGACCCCCCTGACGTCGCTGGTCCGGCTCGGCCGCGGGGCGATGATGGGGGTGGATCACAACCGGGGACAGGCGTGGGTCGGGGCTTCGGCGGCGTTTTTCCCGGCCTAAGCGCTTACCCCAAAGTAATTTAGCCTGCAAAATCCACAGAGAGACTACTTTCCCACAGTCGCAGCCGGCTGCTGCCCCATTTTGGTCATTGCCACCCCCCAATTGGTCGTTTACAAATGGAAACGAAGATGTAAACTTTGGTAATTGGATAGGGCCTACGGGTGAAGGTACTGTAGGGATTGACAATTGCAGGGTGCCGTCATGGAATCTGCCGTCTGTTCGTCCTCCGGAACTAACCCCTGGCACCATTACCGCGGCGCCGCACGCTACCCGGTTCAACTTAGGGTAACCGTGCTTGCCGAAGGCCACGAATACGAAGCGCTCACCGAAGATCTCTCCGCGAGCGGCTGTTTATTGCGACTGCGGGAGCCACTTCGGGAAGGGCAGCAAATTGATTTTCTTGTGGAGATTCCGGCGGGCACGCTGGATTTCTCTGTGACTGCGGCGGTGCACTGCTCTGGAAGAATTGTCCGTTCTTATTGGAATAATGGCCAGCCCTTCGCCGCTGCTGTAATCGACGAGTACAAGTTCCAGTAGTCGGACAACACTTATGACGCATATCAATGGCAACGGCAATGGCAATGGAATAGCCCCCCAGGCGGCGCAGCCCTCCCCTGAGGTTCGAGTCATCCTTGCAGACTCGCAGGCGATTTACCGCGTCGGCATGCGCAAGGTCTTCGGACCCGATTCCGGCGTCGCGGTCGTGGCTGAAGCCGACAATCTTCAGGGTCTCCAGGAAACGGTGCAGCGGGTTCCGGCCGATGTGCTCCTTCTTGAAGGAGCGATGATCACCGGGACCGCCAATGCGGTTCCAGCCCTCGTTCGCCTCGCTCCTGATCTCAAGATCATCGTCCAGGCAGCTTCCACCGATGAATCGCACACGGTCGATCTTTACCGGCGCGGGGTGCGGGGCATCATCCCTCGGTCGATCTCGCCCGATCTGCTGGTGAAGTGCGTGCGCAAGATCGCGGCCGGGGAGACCTGGATCGACAATCAGTCGGTCACCTGGGTGATCGAAGCGTATCGCTCGCAGGCCGGCAACATGAATAATCCGCGCAATCAGCCTCGCCTGAATCAGAAGGAGATGCTCATTATTGCGGGGATTACGCAAGGCAAGCGCAACAAGGAAATTGCGTATCAGCTCGGCACCACGGAGCAGGTTGTCAAGAATTATCTGCGCAAGATCTACGACAAGCTGGGCGTCTCCGATCGCCTTGAGCTTGCGCTCTATTGCCTGCACCACCAGCTGCACAAGACCGCAGCGGAGTCCGACGCACGGCCGCTGGAGATCACGACGCAGCCGTAACGGCGGATTCACGAAAGCAATTACCCAGGGCAGGCGTTCGCGTCTGCCCTGTTTTAGTCTCCGCTGGTTCCGCTTGCCTTGCGAATCTTGCCGTCGGGCGCTCGCTCGGGCTCGATCTTTTCCGGGTCGGTGATGAACGGCATCACGGTGGCGATGCCCACATACTCACCGTGCCGCTTGACTTCGTAGCGCACATAACCGGGACGCCTCTCGAAGATGGTCAGCGTCACATCCGGCCACGTCCAGCGCTTCAGCATGCCATTCAGCTGCGCTTCCAGATTTCGAGCCGCCGCGATGGCCTCACCAAACGTGAGTACCGGATCGCCATCTTTATCGAAGGGGTACCGATAGAGCCCAGACCGTGTCATCAGATCATCCGCACAGCTGTCTCTATGATTCGCGCCCTGTACGCTTCCGTCACTTCCCCTTTAGCCACTTACCGCCTACATCTTGGTAACGCGAAACCAGCCACCGCAGGAACCATCCTCCAGGTACCGCGCAAAATTCATACATTCTTATGCAAACGGCCGCAGGAGGGTCGTTGATGACGCCGCGCTGACCGGCCGCACTGCCGGTATCTCGATCCAACGGCGTCCCATGCGCATGTTCGCGAGCGAGTAACGGAAGCGGGCGCCGCAGGTCCAGCACACGCAGTACGTTTGCCCACCGATCGTGAACACCCGGCTTAGTTCTCCGTGCCGGCATCCGAAGAGAAATTCGAAAACCTTCATGGTTCAGCCTCCGCCGCAATGCGTTTGAGCTCACAACTCCAAAGAGTCATGCCGTCTTTGCCAGAATCGGTCGACTTGCGTCGTTCACCGATCCGCACCAGATCGGCGCGCGCTCCGTGGGAAACAGATAGTCGACCAGCGTCCATGCGTGCGGATCATCGGGCCTTGGTCGTGGGGACTCAGGTGGTTCCGGCCTCATCGAGGGCGCCGGTTTCTTTGCTCGTTTCAATCGTCTCCTCCGCGTCGAACCGAGCGGGATGTGAGGACAAGCCGCTCCGGTCAGCTTGCGGAGTAGTGTCCGGCAGCAGAGCTTCGTATCAGGCTTGTTGGCAGCTTCGAATGGGCGGATTCTGCACGCAGCTTACTGGACGCTGTAGATCTGGAACGATCCCCAGAAGAAGGGCCGCTGAAAATCGCCGCTTCCGTGCAGGAGCTTCAGCTTGGCCGCGCGGAGCGCCGCGCTGGGCGGCATGCCATCCTGCATTCCCTGATAGAGGACGTCCATGAGCTGGGGTGCTGAGGCGTCGCTCACCTCCCACAAGGCGCCGATCACGTTGTGGGCTCCGGCACGGAGGAAGGCCCAGGACAACCCTACCAATCCTTCGCCTGCATAGGAGCGCGTCCCGCCACCGTAGCAGGCCGCGATCGTGACCAGCCGCGCATCGATGGGATGCTGCATGATCTCGCGCGCGTAGAGTTTGAAGGAGTCTTCCCCGCCCTGGGTTTCCGCCTGCGTGCGCGACAGGATGATGGCCGAGTCCAGCGGATCGGTCCGGCTCGCCACGCCGTGCGCTACAAAGTCGATGTACGCGAAGCGCTGCGGCTCGCTCGCCAGATAGGCGGCTGCGTTCGCCTGGCCGCGCGCGAAGACCGTGGCCTGCTGGGGGCGGAAATGCTTTTCGATCGCATGCATCTCCAGCGGCGCATTGGGCAGCTCCGGATAATCCGAGCCTGGCGACACCGCATCACCGACGAGGAGCAGACTCCGGGTGCTTTGGGCAGCGCGCTTCGCGTGCGCCAGCATCCGCAGCGACGGCGCCGACACCACATCCGCATCATCGATCCAGTAATGCGGCGGATCGCCCGGATGCGGCCCGGCCACGAGGAGGGTCTCGAAGTTCAGCTCGCTCAGCGCCCCGTCGCACAGGACGACGACCTTACCCCCTGGCGACAACAGCTCCTTCGCCGGCGCCACCAGCATCTGGTAAAGGGCGAGGCCATCGGCATTCTTCGTCCGCAGTGGATCCTCGGGCCCCAGCAAATCCTGCCGGTAGTGCTCGACCTTGTCCGCAATCGTGCGCTGCGCCGGCAGCGCAAAGACGGCGGTCCTGTGCGGCGTGATCGTCCAGAGCCACGACTGCTTTTCTCCCAGCCAGTAGAAGAGCAGCGTTGCGCCGGTCTTCGCTGCAAGCGCTCCGAACTTCGAGGAGTCTGTCCGAAGCGCCGCGTCCTGCAGATCGGCTCTGCTGCTCTCGATCCCCAGTCCCTGCTCCAGCGTGCGCGCCCGGCTCTGATCGGCTGCCGCCAGCGCCTCTTCGCTCTTCCCTTGTGAGATCAGCAGCCGGATGTAGTCGTCATAGATCGGCGTGGCATTCGCGAAGTAGGGCAGCTTCGACGCCTCGTTTTTAATCGCAGCCCGTGCCGACTCAAAGGTGCCGAGTGCGGTGACGTATTCGCTGCCCGCATCTTCCGCGTGGCCCTCGGCTTCGAAGAGCCGCGCCAGTGCATGCTCTGCGCCGAGGCGCATGGTGATCTGACTGGCCGGATCACCCTCGACCTGACGAAACAGCGTCTCAGCCTGTTGATCCTGACGTCGCGTCGCTGCGATCCGGCCGCGCGCCAGCAACACATCGAGGGCATCGAGGCGATTGCCGGACCTCTGAATCAGCGGGTCCAACTGCTTCAGGTAGCCTTCGGCTTCGTCGAGTCGATTCAGTTCAATGGAGATGTGGGCAAGGCTTTCGAGCGAGTTGATGATGTCTTCGCTGCTGTTGATTTGGCGAGCGAGGACCAGAGCCTGACGATACGAGTCCTCGGCGCGAGCCCATTCGCCGCTGTCTTGCAGAACGTAGCCGGTAGTTGTGAGCCAAAGGATGGTTCCCTGTGTGTCGCCGAGGGCAGAAGCTCGCCGCTCCGCATCCTGAAAGAGCGTGAAGGCGCGCTCTTTGTCTCCGAGGCTGTAGTAGGCCCAGCCCAGATTGCCGGTGTTCGTGAGGAGAATATCCTCCGCATCGAGTGCGCCAGCAACTCGGTTCGATTGATTGAGCCAGTCAATGGCCTCGTCGTAGTGTTCAGCCTGAAGGGCTGTAGCGGCCAGGTCATTGAGCGCGGACGCTTCCTCAAACGCATTGCCGAATCTGCGCGCCGATGCCAGTTCTCGCGACGCAAAGCGAAGTGCCTCACCGATTTCGCCATGGTCGATCGCCAGAGACCAATGCGCAAACAAAGCGCTGCCGCAGACGGCTCGGTCCAGCGACGCGCAAAGCTGGTCAACCCTGGCCAGACTCTGTTTTGCTGCATCGTAACGGTGCAGATGAATGTTCGTAGTTGCCAGGAGGGTGAGCCGCCGAATGCCTACATCAGGGTCCCCGGATGCCGCGGGATCAGGCATCATCAACTGCAACACTTCCCCGTTGTGCCCGCGCCACAATGCTGCCTGTGCCTCGAGGATTCGGAATTTGGCCGACCAATCTCCGGCAGCGGCATCATATTGGCGCGCGAGGTGTTTCGCAGCATCCTGGCTGTGGGCAAGTTCCCCGTGCTCAAACAGGATTGTTACTCGGGTGTACGCTTCCTCGGGCGAGACGCGTTTATCGCCCGTGCAGTAAGCAAGAAATCCGCAGCAAAGAACGCTACAGACTATCCGCCCACGCCTCTTCCGTTGACGATCGTGTTGCCCCCCGAGCCGCTGCCGCTCCCGATGCACCCCATCTTCAGCTCGACCATGGTCAGCCTGATCAGCGTCCGCATCGGCATGCCCTTCTTGGGGTGGGGATCCGACTCCTCCACGCGCACCGTCGCCAGATACACCTTGCCGAAGTGCGGAATGTCGATCACGTGGCCAAACGAACGCCCAGGATAAGAACCCTCGGCCTGGTGCACCAGCGAGCATTCAATCGACCTGTTCGGTGTGGAATTGGACGGTACCTGATTGTACCGTTGGCTCACTTCCGGCGGAAGCTTCGCCAGGCCCAGCAGCTTTTTGCACTGCTTTGCCGCGTTGGCGCCGAAATCCCCCTGCGAATGCGCCGCGTCCTTCGCGGGCTTTTCTCCAAACAGCATCGTATCCAGATCCAGGTTCACGGGATGGCCGGCGATCCGCAGGTTCTCGAAGCGCGTGCCCAGAAACGTCACATCCGGCACGTAGCCATCGAGCGGATGCTCGGTCGAAATCTGCGCCACGATGCGGTCCGCCGTCACCACATCCAGAACGTTGAAGCCTTCGATCACTGAGGTTGCCAGCGTCACGTACCCGTGTCCCGGCTTCAGATCGCGGTGTCCGGAGACCTGCGTGTAGGCGTGGCGGAACGAGAAGATTCCCTCCAGCCGGTAATCGAGGGCGCGTTCGGAGAGATAGCCGCCGTTCTCGGCCAGCTTCACATAGGCCTGGGGTTTCAACGGCGTCTTCAGCGGCAGATCAAGATCGCCCTGCAGAGCGAACGCCTCCGCGTGATAGGTGTGTTCGATGGGTGGGGTATTGGGGCTTGTGGGATCAGCCATGGTCGCGCGTGCTCACTTTCGGGGAATTTGGAACGACGCTGATGACAAATGCGACGGAGCGCTACTCATCGAAGCGAACATCCAGCACTCGCCGGTCCAGCTGCGTCCGGCTGCCCTCCGGCGTGATTCCCGCAATCGTAAGCGTGTACGCGCCCGTCTGCAATCCCCCGCCGGGAATCGCCAGCGAGATGGCGCTGTCCCCGGCGGCCGGGGCCTTCACCGTCTGAGACCAGAACAGCTTGCCCTGCGGATCGGCCAGCTCGAACGCAAACGACGCGTAGATTCCATCGTTGGGCACATCGTCGATCAGCAGCACCGCGCCGGCCTTCCGATCCGCGGTCAGGGGCATCTGCGCGCCTGCACGCGTTCCGATGTGCATGGCTGACCACGGCGCCACGCGGGGCGACTCGGCTGCCGAGCGCAGCCCGGGAATGGTCGCCAGATTCTGATACCCCATCACGAGCAGGAGCGCTGCGAAGGCCGGCACGGCCCATGACGGCCGAATCCACGCAAACCAGTCCCGCCGCTCTTTGGGTTCGGGCTTCGGCGCCAGCACTGCGTCTGGAATCTGTGCCGCCGGTTTGGCCATCGGCGGCAGCTGCACCTTCATCTCCTGCAGCATCGCCGCTTCGGCTCGCACATCGAGCGCGCATTCATAGCATTCGAAAAAGTGCGCCTCAAAAGCGTCTCGTTGCTCCGGGGTCAGTTCCCCCAGGAGATACCGCTCCGTTGCCATCAATTCAATTGCTTCAGTATGATCCATGGGCTCGGTCAACATTGCCTGCTCTCCCCAAAATAGTGGAAATTCGCGGTCAAACGTTTCACCGTCATGCCGCGTCGGGCCTGCCTCCCATGCGCTTCAGGTACTCAGCCTTGAAGTTCTGTTTAGCCCGGAACAACAACACCCGCAAATACTCCCCATCCACCCCAAATTCCCGGCACACCTCATCCCGATCCCGTTCGTCCAGGAAAATCGCCTGCAGTACACCGCGATCCCGCACCGGCATGCCGGCCAGTATCTCGCGTACCTTTTCGCGCATCTGCCGTGCCGCAGCTACCTCGTGCGCGTCCGCTCCCGTGGACGGAAGTTCGGGCCGGTCGTCTTCGTCCAGCGACTCGCTCCGCGACGTCGCCCGATAGTGCTCGAACAGCACATTGTTACAAACTGTATTCACGAACGCGCCCAGCCGCTCCGGCTGCCGCAGCCCGTTCTCCCGCCGCAGCGTGGCGAACACTCGCGCAAAGGTCTCCTGACGCACGTCCTCGATAGCCTGCCGGGACTGCAGCCGGGAACGCAGTTTCAGATGGAGGAGTTCGGTGAAGTACTTTACAAAATGTTCTTGTGTTCGAAGGTCCCCTGCGCAAAGACCTTCGATGTAGCCTGCATCGAACGCATAGAACTGCAACGGGGGCCTCGCAAATCGGGAAGGACGCAAGTATAGCATCGGCTCCTGCGCCGAAAGCACCCGGTGGTCCCGTCCCGCGGGCCGCACATGCCGGGTGGGACCCGCGCCCCGCTTCGTCTCCGCACCCCGCGCCGCGCCCGAATTCATCGCCATCCTCCGCGCCTCTCCCTCCCCATCCGGCAGGCCGTGCAAAGGCCGGCCCGCCAGTGGAGCAGGAGCCCGTTCCAGCCGCCGGTCAGCCAGACGGACAGGGGGAGAAAGAACTCAGGGCAGATCAAGACACAGCAGGTGAGCAGAATCTCGGGGAAGGTGAAGACTACCGGTTGCGCCATCGTACGCTCCGTTTGCGGAGCCGGCCTCGTGGGTCGGGGGCAGGCTCCGTGATCAAGGATTCGCCGCGCTCGTTGGCGTCACCGATCCTCTCGCCTTTGTAGTGCGCGACCCCGACGCCCCGTTTCACTGCCGGGCAAAGAAAAGCGCCGGACCCGAGAGTCCGGCGCTACGGCGCGCTGTGCCGCTATTTGTTCAGCCACACCTCGAACCCGACCCCGCTCTCGACGATCTCGAATTTGGAGAACGGCGTCTGCGCCAGCATCTGCTCGAAGTGCTCCCGAGCATAGGCACTCTTCAAGAGCATGAAGCGGAATGTCAGCTTCGTGATGATCCGATTCACCGCCGAGAGGCCCATGTGATCCACAAGGCGGTTCACCTCCTCGACCGGCGCATCCCGCCGCAGATCGACAATCAGCCCGCGTCCACCGGGCTTCAGGACCCGGGACATCTCGCGCAGTGCCTGGAGCGGCTGTGCGAAGTTCTTGAAGGCTGCCCGACAGACCAGGAAATCGAAGGTCTCCTTCGGGTACGGCAGATGCGCCGCATTTCCCTGCTCGAACTCGACTTCAGCACCGGCCTCTGCTGCCTTCTTCCGGGCGATCGATACCATGTCCGCACTGAGGTCGACGCCGCGAATCGCATACGGTCCCTGCTTCGCCAGCTCGATGCAGAGATAGCCGGGGCCGGGTGCAATCTCGAGGACGCTTCCGCCCCGCGGCAACTCCGCCGCGATGCGCCGCGCCAGCTGGTCAAAGTCGGTCATGGACTTCGCTGTGGTGGCTGCATACCATTTGGCCATCCTGCCCTCGATACCCCGGTCGCGGTGCGGCCTCGGCATGGTTAGGGTCCTCACTGCTGCTGTCGTCATTGGTGCCTTCCTCCATTTGGTTTCGTGATCCTGTACGCCCAATTCCCTCGTTCGAGGCGAGCCTCACCGTCGTCCTGTCGCATCTGCCAACAGGAACTTTGCGCTTCGATGAATTGTTTCCTTTGCGCCGCAGCGACTCAGGCTACCGCGTTTCGCAGCCCGCTACCAGCTACCGGCTGGTGCGCGGTGGTTACTCACAGAAGACCTTCACCTTGGTCGTGTTGCCGTCTTTGCCGTCCACATCCACGGTCAGATCCTCGAGGTGATCGATCAGCTCCTCCAGGTTCTCGGGCTTGATCTGCGAGAGGGTCAGCGGCACGCCATGACTGCTCAGTGCCTGATCGAGCTGATCGTGGGCCTGCTGCGGAATCAGCCCGGCGAGCCGAACGCCCGCGCGCAGCAACTGCATGGGCACGCGCACGTTGACCGTCGTCGGTCCGCCTTTCAGGCCGGTCATCGATTCGTCGGCCTCCACCAGCACGCGCAGATATTTTGGCTTCGACTTGCGCGCCTTCGCGTCGGCTGCGCCGCTCTCCGGCGGGCCACTTCCCGGCTCCAGCGCGACCAGCAGCCGCTCGGCTTCGTCGGCATTGATCCGCCCCGCCGCCAGCATCTCCAGAATCTGTTTTCGTCCTTCGCTCATCGCACACCTCCAACCATCCATCTCACCAGGCGCTGCTTCTCTACGAGCCACCAGCGGCTCGCGGCTCTCAAAATAGTCTCACCAGCACTCGATTCCCTTCCGCCTGGACTCGCACATCCGTCCCCGACAGCCCACACAGCAATCCCCAGAACGCCCGAATTGCCTGCCACGGACTCACCTGTCCCACGAGACACGCAATCAAAAGCGCCAGCAGAATCAGCGGTGACAGCAGGAGCAGGGGGATCCACAACAGAAACAGCGGCAACCACAGCTTCACTCCACGCCAGCGCCAGCCCGGATTGTGCACGTGGACGACAGCCAAACTCGGAATCATGACCACGCCTTTCGCTACCGGCTACCCTTCATCTCTTCCAGAGCCCGAATCGCCTCACTGGCATCGATCTGGCCCCGCGCCAGCCGTTCCAGCACTTCGGCCCGCGGCGGCCCGGGGTCGGTTTCCACAAACTCCAGGCTCCCGGCGATCCGCGTGAGCCGCGCCTTGATCGTCGGATAACTGACCCCAAATACCTGTTCCATCTCCTTGATCGAGCCGTGGCTGCGCAGAAAGGCCACCACAAAGACCTGATCCTCGGCGCTGAGGCGTGCAAGCTGGGGCAGCTCAAAGGCCCCCTCGATGGCGATATCCTTGCCCACCAGCCGTACCCGTTCGACCACGATCGGCTGCCCCTGCGTGAGGCGGGTCAGCTCCTGCCACTCCGCTGCGCCACCTTTTGTCCCATCCGCCATTGGCTCTCCGTAACAGGAAAACTTCACGAACAGCAACTACTATGCGCGCACGGATTTTTGTTTGTCAATCGCTAAATTGATTTTATTTATTTTTATGAGGATTATCTCTGAGCTTTATTAAGGCGGTGATCGGATCAGCGCAGTTCCGCCCGAGACACCCAGCTTTATCCACATTTTCAGGAATCAGGGGAAAGACAATCCGCCGACGAACAGCACCCACCTTCGGCCCGGGTCGATGCCCACCGCCCCGTTCGGCTCAATGCGCCCCGCCGCTCGCTTCCGCCCATCGAGCCAGAAACTCCAGTAGTTCCTCTGGAGGACGAAGCCAAACCGCCGCGGCCGTCTCCCGCCATTGCGGCCGCACCAGCACGCTCAAAGCGCCCGTCCCCTGCATCGCCTTGAACCCGTCTTCATCGGTCCGATCGTCACCCAAAAACGCAACCGCCGCCGGGACGCTTTGCTCCTCGATCAAGGCCCGAATCACGCTTCCCTTGTTCGGTTGCGGCGGCCGAAGTTCCATGCCCCCATCGAAGGCCACCAGCGACATCCCTGCGCGCGCAGCGACCGGCGCCAGCGCTGCGTGGGCCGCACGGCTGGCTCGCTCAATCTGCTCTTCCGGCAATCCACGCCAGTGCACCGCAAGACATCCCGGTTTGAACTCCGTGCGCAATCCGTAGCCGGAATGCTCCACCCACGCGCCCGCTGCCTCCAGAGCCTCCTCTTCGAGCTCCTTCAGCGGCTCGATCGTCGAGTGCCCATCCGGATTCAACTTCTGCCGTCCGTGCACGCCCCAGATCTCCGGCGCCGGCTCCACGCGCAGCAGATCGCGCACCTCCTCCGCACGCCGACCGCTAACCAGCACGACCCGAGTCGTTCCGGTCGCGAGAATCTTCGTGACTGCCTCGCGCACCCCAGGATATGGAAGCGCCTGCATCGGATCCACGCGGAAGGGCGCGAGCGTTCCGTCGTAGTCGAGCGCCAGCACACCTCGGCCAGAGCTACGCAGCATTTCGAAAAAAGGATTCAGCGCCAGCCTCAGGTGAGCGTTCGCCATTGCAGGAGCCCCACTGCCATCGTAGCTGCCGCGCCGTGTCGACGCCCGCAGAGAAACGGCCAGCTGCAATTTTTCGATCGGAGGGTAGACACCCGACCAGAGGTCGCGAGAAGGCCCGGCTAAGGAGCTGCCAAGGGTCCGGTTCAGACGCGGAGGCGTCACCCTCCGCTGACCGCTACTTCTCCTTCGACAGCATCCGCCCTCGCACCATCGGCACGACAATCCATCCGATCACGCCGATCCCCAGCAACTCCCCGAGGACCAGCAGGCATAACCCCAGAGAATCCATGACGGCCTGCTCCTTCAACTCCTATTCCAGACCATCGCCGGTAAAAAGAGCCAAAGGAGCACCCAAAGATTTCATAAAGGAACTACTTCGACAGAATCTGTTCGAAATACGCGAGCGCCCGTGGATCGTGCGTCTGTCCAAGCCAGAAAATCGCATCCTTCCGCACCGCTGGATCAGGGTTGGTCTGCGCCACGTGGAGCAGCTCCGGCACCGCCTCGTCCCTGGGCAGCTGGCTGATCGCGAACACCGCCTTCTTCTTCACCTGCACTTCCGGATCGTTCTCCACCGTGTCCTTCAGCAGCGCAACCGCCTTTTTGCTCGCCTTCTGCCCCACCCCGAAGATCGCCTGCTCGCGGACTTGCGTATCGGAGTCCGACTTCGCCATGCGGATCATGTCCTCCACCGCGGCCGGATCACGATTTACCGAGAAATCGAACACCAACTTCTTGCGGAACTCCGGATCGCTGTCGTTCGCCAGCTTCTCCAGCGCCAGCAATCCGTCGTGCCCGCGCCCCGCGCCTAACCAGAACGCCGACTTCTCGCGCAGCCACAGCGGATTCGACGAGCCTGCAAACCCATCGAGCGCCGCGGTCGCCTTCCCCGTTCCGTGCACCGCAATCGCCGCCAGCGCGGAATCCGTCAGCCAATGACGGTCTCCCACTTCCGGAGCTTTGACCAGGCTTGACAACCACGCCACGCTGTCATCGGCCTGCACGTCCGTCAGCCACGTGAACGGCAGGCCGCCCGCATCGAGCTGACACCCCGCGCCCACGAAGCGAATCTTGTCGACTGAACCCTGATCGATCCGCACCAAAATGTCGACGGACGTTTGCACGGCCCGCTGCTCGTCCCCGGATCGATAGCTGTGATCCGCGTCTTCTAATCGATAGACACCGCAACATCCATCGTCCAGCGATCCGCCGTTGTCCCCCGAGCACACAGCGAAACGCGATT
>JBKICP010000095.1:0-12180 GCA_046567085.1 Acidobacteriota bacterium | reverse complement strand
GCTGCCACCGCATAACCCAGCCAGAGCGGTCCACTCGAATGCTGAAATCGGTTCACCGTCGCGGACAGTCCTGCGCCGGCGGGCTCAGTGTGAAACTGCGCATTGATTACCTTCGGCGTCGATTGCGCCATTGCTACAACCGACACGCCGAGTACGACTGCTGCAAACCAGTCCTGTCTCATGGAATTGTCCTCGTCGAGGGTTACGAATTACTTGTTCAGGATCTCCAGCATGTATGCTGTAGCCTCCTGGTTATGCATCAGGCTTAGCTGCTGCACCAGGTACTTCTTCATCTCCATGTTGTTTTCCGCTCGCGTCAGCGCCACCAGATCGTGCGCATCGTTGGCCAGGAACAGCGCCTGCGCCGCCGCTTTCTTTGTCTCTAAATCCGAATTCTTCTGGTAGGTCGCCACGAGCGAGGGGGCTGCCGAACTTCCGCCAGCGATGCCGAGATTGCGGATCGCCTTGCGTCGCAGATCGGGATTCGTCTCGGATTGTGCAATCTCTGTCAGCGGCCCCACGCCGTTATGCCCCGACGCAATGAACGAGTTGATGATGTCGGACTTCACCTGCGCATTGTTCGTCGAGCGATACAAGGTCATCAGATCCTGCGCCGCGCCCATCGCGCCCAGCGTATGCACTGCCGTCTTCACCAGTTCCGGGTCGGTCTCCGTCCGCGCCGCCGCCAGTTCCTTTTCCGGATCGCCCGATACCAGATACGACTGCAGGATCGCCCGCTTCACCGCTTTGTCGCTGGTGTGCTGGTAGATGTCCGCCAGCGTGTCGTTGGCGCGCTTCCCCTGAGTCGCGAGCATGCGGATCGCCTTGATCTGCAGCGCCGGTCCCGACTGCCCATGGGCGATCTGGCCGATCAGCGCCTGCGCCTGCGGCGACTGGCTCTGCGCCAGGACAAACAGCGCCCGGCTCTTCAGCTCCTCTGATTGGTTTCCCGTCAGAATTTTCTGCAGGATCGGCACCGCCTGGGCCTGATCCTGCTGCATCAGCGCGTTCAGCGCCAGCAGCTTCAGATTCTCGTCGGCTTCCGCCTGCGGTTCCACCGGATCGCCGCTCTTCCCGCGAATTTCGATCTCCAGCGCTCCGCATTCATTGAGCCAGCGACTCTTTGGATACTCTTTCCGCAACTCCGCGCAGGTATTCAGCGCGCTCGCCGGCTGCCCTTCCTTGTTCTCGGCATACGCCTTCCAGTAGAGCGCGCCTTCGGCATGCTCGCCGTGCATCTGCGTCACGCGATCGAACAGCCCCACTGCGTCCGACCACCGGCCGTCGTTGATGGCGCGCGTTCCGTCGGCATACAGGCCGCCATCATCCGCTCCCGAACCGGCCGTACCTGCCGCAGAGGGCTGCGGTTCCGCCGCGTAGATACGCCAGGGCGCAACCGTAACCACCGACGCAAGAAGGATCAGAAAATACATTTTCGCTTTCATCAGATCGTTGCTCCCTTGGCGGATTTCGCCCCGCCTGGCTGATCCGGCTTCTGCGCGAGCAGAACGCGAATCTCAAACAGAATTCCCTCGGTATTCATCTCGTTGCGCACCCGCTGCAGATCCTCCGCCGTGAGAGTCGGATCATTCGCGATCTCCGCCAGCACGCCCTGCAGTCGGTCCAGCGCTCCGGCTACCACCGGATCGCCCGCCTCGCTCGCCGTCGCCCGATACAGCCGGTTCGACGCCAGCAGATCCCGCGCCTCGGACTGCAATTGCGCGTTCTCCGTCCGATCGGACGCGTCCGCGTGCTCCAGCGCGACAAGCAGGCGCTCCGTTCGGTCCAGATGATCCGTCAACACCACCAGCACCACGCGCTGCTTCGCCTGCAAACCCGTATTTGTCGCAGTCGTCGTTCCTTTTGTATGCCGCTCCCAAACCCGTCCGCCGACAAAGGCTGCCGCTACCACGGCCGCACATCCTATCGCGAGCGCGGCGAATTTCCACTGTGCCCAGTTGCCTCTCAGGAGCCCGTGCCATCCGCGTGCCTTCGACCTATACGGAATCAGCTGCGGCCGCAATGCCTCCCACACCTGCTCGCCATACTCCAGGCCCTTTTGCGGAACCACCACACTCGTTGCGCCCTCCAGACCCCGCCGTAACTCGGCCATCTGTGCCGAACACTCCCGGCACGAGCGCAAATGTTCCGCTGCCACGGCCTCACGTTCCCCGTAATACATATCAATCAGCTCTTCTTCCGTCAGGTGCTTCATGTTGTCCCCCGCAGCGGGGCCAGTTCCCTGCGCAGTTTCTGTACCGCGCGAAACACCGCCTGTTTCGCCGCATTCGGCGCGATGCCTAACACCTCCGCGATCTCGCTCATCGAGCGATCCTCCAGATGCCGCAGCACAAAGGCCGTCTTCTCGACCGGCGTGAGACGTTGCATGGCTACCTCCTGCGCTGCCTTAATCTCCCGGCTCAGCAGTTCCCGCTCCGGCCCCGCGTCCCGTGCCGCCAGCTGCACCGTCTTCTCTTCGGGATCGCTCTCCTCGCCGTGCCGGTACTCGGCCTCGATTTCCGGCTGCCCCACGCGATTCAGCGCGCAGTTCACCGCGATCCGGTAGATCCACGTCCCGAACGACGAACGCTGCTCGAAGCTCTGCAGCCGCTGATACCCGCGCAGAAACGCCTCCTGCACAATCTCCTCCGCGTCGGCTTCATTGCCGACGATGCGAAACGCCACGCGGAAGACAGCTGCACTGTGCGCGCGGACCAGGGCGCCATACGCGTCCTTGTCCCCGGCCAACACCGCCCGGATCACCGAGTGATCGTTTCCCTGCATGCAGCCGTTTAGACCGCTCCTTCGATCTGCGGTTAGGAAACTATTTTGCGCGCAAAAACAAGAAACCCCCGACGAATCGGGGGTCCCTTCCGCGGTTCTCGAATCGGTTACGAGTTCTCGTCCAGCCAGTTCTCGATCTTCAGAATCTCGGACTCGCTGAGCCGGAAGGTCGTTGCGGGCAGCACACCATCCACCTGATCCGGCCGTCGCGCACCGACAATGGCCGCGGTAATTGCAGGGTGCCGCAGCGTCCACGCAATTGCCACGACGCCGGCTTCCACTCCATGCTGGTGCCCGATCTGCTTCAGCAACTCCGCCAGAGCCAGGTTGCGCTCCAGCTTCGGTGACTGGAAATTCGGGTTTCGCTTTCGCCAGTCATCCTCCGGCAGATTCTTCACCCGTTCCGCGGTCATCTTCCCTGTCAGCATCCCTGAGAGCATCGGCGAGTAATTGATCACGCCGATGTGATTCTCCTGGCAGAATGGCAGAATCTCCTTTTCGATATCGCGCCGCAGCAAGGAATAGGGCGGCTGCAGAGACGTGACGGGAGCGATCTTCTGTGCGCGCTTCATCTGCGCGACGCTGAAGTTCGATACGCCGATGTACCGCACTTTCCCCTGCTCCTGGAACTTCGCCAGCGTTTCCCATCCCTCTTCGATCTCTTCGTCGGGATTCGGCCAGTGGATCTGATACAGATCGATCGTGTCGACGCCCAGGCGTCGCAGAGAGGCATCCAGCTCCTCCTGCAGCGACTCCTTCTTCAGACTGCGATAAATTTTGCGATCGGCATCCCAGCGCATCGAGCACTTGGTGAACACCAGCGGCTTCGTTGCGCGCCCCCGGATCGCCTTCCCGACGATCTCTTCGGAAGATCCCAGCCCATAGACGGCGGCCGTGTCGATCCAGTTCAGTCCGCCGTCGAGTGCCCGCTCAATCGCCGCGATCGCTTCGCTTTCGTCCTGCGAGCCCCAGCCAAATTCCCAGTTGCCACCGCCAATCGCCCATGCCCCGTAGCCAATCGGCGTCAGGTGGAGATCGGAATTGCCCAGTGTCTTCGTCGCGAACTTCGCCGACGTTCCGGATGCAGATGTCGTTGTCGCCATAATTTTTCGATGCGCTCCTCACCGCGCGAGCTTCAGAATCCCTTACGCCTCAATCAGAAATTTACCTTCGCGCATGATCGGTTCGTCTTCAATCCAGATGTTGAATCCGAGCCCAACCACATCGATATGCGTCGACGAACGCCACGCCGCACCGGTGTGCTCGCCATATGGGTTCCCAAACGCGATGTGGATTCCCGGAAACTTTTCGTCCTGGAGAATATTTCCGATGACGTGCTTCACGCCGATGTTCGTGCCGATCGCAAACTCCCCCACACGATCCGAATTTTCATCGGTATGGGTGTACGCCTGAAACTCCTCGCACAGCCTTTTGTTCTCCGAGTTGCAGCCGACAATGCGGTTCCCGCGAATCTCCAGCGTCAGCGGTGTTTTCTCCAGCAAGCCGAACTGCGCGCACAGATAATCGCCCACCACGCCATCGACGACGAACACGCCGTTCACATCGCCTGGCGTGGTGAAGATTTCGCCTCCCGGCAGGTTCCCCCACTTGTCTCGCGAGATGATGCCGGAGGTCTTCAGCCACTTGTACTCCGGATTCATTTCAGCGCGGATATCCGTCCCCGCCGCCGTGGTTGCGCGAATCCATCGCGCCTTGCGCGCCTTCTCGATCAGCTTCTGCGAGAGACGGTCCACGCGGTCGTAATCCGCACGCATCCCCTCGCACATGATCTGTGGCGTGATGTTCACCATGTGCGCGTGCCGCATGCGCCGCCGGTTCACAACTTCGGTCATCTGCATGCGCGACTTCAGCTCGTTACGCTGCACCTGGACGGCGAAGATGCTGACTCCGGATGTCTCCATGTCGGCGAGGACTTCGCGCGGCATGTCCGTCAGCGGCCGCGGTGCGAGATCTTCGAGGACAAACGCATTCCAACGGCCCCCGATCGCCACCAGTTCCTGGGCCAGCGATGCTGCAATCGGCGCTGTCTCCCGATCGCAGATCAGCGTTACTTTTTCCTGAGGCTGCACGCGCAAACACGTCCTAACGGCCGCGCGCGCGCCGGGGACAAACTCCGCCGGAAACGCTGTCTCCAGCAGCTTCGCTCCCGCCGGAACAGACGAAGACACACCACTCATCCCTTCAGGCTACCTGAAGTGCCCTTGAGGAAAACCAGACAATGCCCAGCGCAGCGTCGGGAGCTTGGCGAATGTCATGCGACGCTGTGCGTCTCCGCGGGCTGGAAGAGTCCCGCTTTCGTCTCCTCGGCCATGTAATCCACGACCGCTTTCAGATCGTTCGTTTCTTCGTAGACCTTCAGTTGCCGGTCCGCCCCGGTGCCGTTTTTCAGGATGGTCCGGCAGGACTCAATCGCCTCACGGCAGCCCAGCTCGTCGACCACAGGATCGACCATGGCGAGATACTCCTCGATGAGATCCCGCTCCGGCACCTCTTCCTGCCGCCCGAAGTCGATCAGTTTGCCGTCGAGTCCATAGCGGACCGCGCGAAATTTGTTTTCCATCAGCAGCGCCCGCGCATACTGCCGATAATCCTGGTTCCCCGCATGCAGCCGATACAGATACGCCGCCGTCGCCTGAATCAGCGCTGCGATGGCCACCGTCTCCTCGGCCCGCAGGGGAATATCGCAGGCGCGCACTTCAATCGTGTTGAAGAACGGATGTGGCCGAATGTCCCACCAGATCTTCTTCGCGTTGTCGATGCAGTTGGTCTTCACCAAGAGCGCCACGTAGTTTTCAAACTCGGAATAGCTGGAGAACGCATCGGGAATCCCCGTCCGCGGAAAATTTTCGAAGACCTTCGCGCGATACCCCTTATACCCCGTGTTCAGTCCAAGCCAGAACGGGGAGTTCGTCGCCAGCGCCATGATGTGCGGCAGAAAATACCGCATCGCATTCATGATCCGGATCGCCGCTTCGCGATCCTCCACGCCGACATGCACGTGCAGCCCGAATATCAGATTCGACCGCGCCACCAGTTGCAGATCCTTCACCACCTGGTGATACCGGGGGTCCGGATAAATCTCCTGCGTGCGCCAGTCGGCAAAAGGATGCGTCGCCCCGGCCACCAACACCAGGTTGTGCTCGGCAGCGAGCTTGATCATCTCCCGCCGCAGCTGATAGATATCCTGGCGCGCCTCTTCGATGGTGCGACAGATGCGCGTCCCCACCTCAACGACCGAGGTGTGCATCTCCGCCTTTACCCGCTCCTCCAGGCGCACCTTGCCCTGCGCCAGCATCTCGGTTGCGATGTGCGAGCGGAGATCGCGCGTGACCGGATCGACGGTCTGGTACTCCTCTTCAATGCCCAGGGTAAAGGATGGCCGCATGGTGCCTGCCGTTATATGACGGAAGCACCGCACGAATCAAGCAAATATCTGCTACGGAGGATCTTTGCCGTATCTCCACAAGCATCGATCCGGCATCTGCACGAGGAACCCTACTCAATGGCCGAAACGGTCGCCTCGGGCTGCCCCACTCCGGCCTTTTCGGTTTTGGCCGCCTTTTTTGCGGGAGCCTTCTTCACCACCGGCTTTGCTGCCTTTTTCGGAGCTGCCTTCTTCGCCGCCGCGGCCCTGGCCGTATCCGAGGCCGCGCCCAGATACGCGCTCCAGTGGAACTCCGGTACCTTCGGCCTGGCGGCCTTTGCCTTTTTCACCGCCAGATCGGCGACCGCCTCCACGATCCACTCAAAATTCTCTTTTCCCACCGAATGCAGATCCGCATCGGGCGCCGGATTCATGAAGTCGATCGCGTACGGGATGCCATCCTCGACCGCAAACTCCACCGTATTCAGGTCGTAGCCGAGCGCCTGGCAGAGCTTCAGCGCGTCCCGCTCCACACGCTCCCGCAGCTTTTTCTCCGTCGGCTTCGCATCCTTCACGTACCGCTCGGCGTGCGGCCGCCGCGGATCGTAGTCCATGATGTGGACCTTCTCCTGGCCCACCACGTAGCAGCGGAAATACTCCGTGAAGTGCACCGCGCGCTGCAGCATCATGCACAGGTCACGGCTCTGGTCGTAGGCGTGGAAGAACTCCTCCTTCGAGTGCACGTGATACACATCGCGCCAGCCGCCGCCGTTGACCGGTTTCATGAACGCCGGAAACCCGACATAGGCGAACACTCCGTCCCAATCCAGGGGAAACTGCAAATTCCGCATCGACTTGTCGGTCGTCCCTGGCGGATAGTGCTTGTGCGGCAGGATCACCGTCGGGGGCGCGGCCACGCCCAGCTTGGCGGCCAGCGAGTAGTTGAAAAACTTATCGTCCGCCGACCACCAGAACGGATTGTTGATGACCGTCGTCCCGTGCAGCACCGCGTGCTTGAGAAACGCCCGGTAGAACGGAATATCGTGCGAGATGCGATCTACGATCACCGACCACGTCGGGGGCTTGTCCAATCGGATGGCCCCTATCTCCACAAACTCCGCGCTGATCCCCTCGATGTTACGGCTGTTGATTTTTTCCACGAGCGCACCGGGGAATGTATTCTCCATTCCAAAAAGCACACCAATTTTTTTCACGTTTCCGCCTCTCATATTGTAGTCGGGGGACCTGCGCGCCCGGGCTCGCTCGGCACGCGCCTGCACAGGAGTATGACTCAACCTTAGCCGACCTTCACCCGGGTTGCAAAAGAGTAAACGTGGAAAACGGTCAACTTCCCGTCGAACCTGGCGGCAGCACCTCGTAGGGGCGCATCATCTCGTTGTCCTCGTGCTCCAGGATATGGCAGTGCCATACATACCGGCCTGCGTATCCCTCGAATGGCACCAGGATCCGCGTCACCATCCCCGGATCGGCGCGTACCGTATCCTTCCATCCTGATTCGAGAAACTCCGGCGGCTGGGCCGGCCCGGTGAAGCGCAGCACGCCCCGGCTCTGATAATCGAAGACGTCGAAGGGGCGCCGGTCGAGAATTCTGAACCGCACCAGGTGCAGATGGATGGGGTGTGAATCTTCGGTCAGATTGACCAGCTCCCAAATCTCCGTGGTGTGGAGTACGGGCCTTTCGGTCACAGGAGCATGCCACGGTGTATTGTTCAGCAGCATTCCCATCGATCGCTGGATATCGTCGACTTTTTCATCGAGGGTCAAGCGCCGCGTCCGGACTGTGTCGAACTCCTTCGGCGGCACCGCGAGCTGGTGCAGGGGCGCCGGAACCCCGCTCGTCTCCGGACCTCCCTGCTTCGCCACACGAAACTCCAGAATGTCGAACGAATCGCTGACCAGTCGCACCGTCGTTCCGGCGAACGGCGCAAAATCCACCACCATGTCCGCACGCTCCGCAGGAGCCAGCGGCAGCCGCTTCGTCGTCGCCGGCCTCTCCAGCAGGCCCTGATCGTTGGCGATCACCTGAAAACTGGCCCGATTCGACAGTCCGACCCGGTAGAACCTGCCGTTCGATCCGTTCATCACGCGCAGCCGGTACCTCCGCGGTTCCACTTCGTGATACGGCAGCAGCTTGCCGTTCGCCAGGATCGCGTTCCCGAAGACTTCCGGCACCCAGATGTGCCCCGGGATTTCCGATACCGGATAGAACAGCTGCCCCTGCTTCGTGAGCAGACGGTCCGCCAGCAGCAGCGGAATTTCGTACTTCCCCGACGGCAGCCGGAGCCCATCCTCCCGCGGATCCCGCACCAGAAACAATCCCTGCAGCCCCGCGTAGATGTTCAGGCGATTAATGCCCATCGCGTGGTCGTGATAGAAGAGCATCGCCGCATGCTGCGCCGAGGGATAGAAGCACGTCTGCGTTTTCCCTGGCGTGATCCACGCCTCGGGGTAGCCATCGCTGTCGGCCGGCGTCCGGCCGCCGTGCAGATGCACCACTGTGCGCACTTCGGGAATGCTGGCCTCGGCTCCCATCAGCGTGTGGTCGATAGGCAGAAAATGCCGTTGCGGCAGCTGATTCTGCCACTCCACCATCACCGCCTTGCCGCTCTCGGTTTCGATCGTCGGCCCCGGAAAGCTGCCCCCGAAGCCCCACATCCGCGTCGGCGGCAGATCGCGATGCACCTTCACCGCGCATTCCCGCATCGCGATCCGATAGAACGGAATCTTCTCGCCTGGATTCTCTGGGTTCGGCTGCGTTCCGATGGTCTGAGCCAACGGCGGAATCGGCAGCGCATCCACAAAGGGGGGCAGCGTCGAAGGATCCAGCGTCTCCGCCTTCGTTGCCGCAATAGTGTCAGCCCTTAGTCCAAGACCGACTGTGGCCAGGCCGGCCGTGCGGAGAAAGCTGCGCCTTGAATACCGCTCTCGGATCGACATTTCTCTTATTGTCGCTTCAGCTCAATGAAAAAACCGGCCCTCCGCAACGATCGCGGAGAGCCGGCCTCGAAAAAGACCGCTACCAGCGCGGCTCACCCGTCACGGGGTTGAGCAGCAGCACGCCGCGATCGTCGTGGTCCCAGTCGCGATCGTCGCGCCGGCTGAAGTCGAACATATTGTTGACCGGCCCGGCAACGGCGTCGAACGAACCGCTCCCGATCCGCTTGCCACCCAGCCAGTTGTCCTCGATGAAGTGGATGATGGAGGACTGATCGGTCAGGGTGTGATCCACGAAGTTATGCTTCGCCCACGGCGAGATCAACATGATCGGAATGCGCGGCCCGTATCCGCAGCGGCCCTGCGCATGTGCCGCACCGCTCGGACCCGGCAGAGCCGTCTCCGTTCCGTTGCCGCATTGTCCGTTGCCGGTGAGCATGTCGAGCGCGGTCGTGGACTGGTTGACGATCTGGCCCAGCTGATGGTCGTACCAGCCGTCGGAATCGTCATAGTTGATGAAGACGGCGGTTGAGTTCCACTCCCGCGACTGCATCAGGAAGTTGATCACCTGGACCACAAACGTTTGCTCGTCCAGCGGATCGGAGTAGCCTGCGTGCGCATCCTGGTAGCCAGGAGCCTTCAGGAAGCTCACCGCCGGCATGTTTCCGGCCTTCACCGCCGCGTAGAAGTCATCGATGTCGTACTGGTGGTTGGCCTGATCCTGCTGCCCGATCATCGACACGGAGGTGGGCCGCAGGTGCTTCAGGTTCTGGGTGGAGGTGTAGTACTGGAAGGGCTCGTGGTGCGGGATGTAATCGCTGGTCGTGCCGGTGTACGCCGAGACCGACGAACGTGCGCAGCCCGTCGTCCCGTTGGCGTTCGTCTTGCTCAGGTTGAAGCCGCCCTCGAACCAGCCCCACGTCACGCCTGCGGCATTCAGCAGATCGCCAATGTTCGTTCCGCTCATCGAGATCTGCGGGCCCGTGGTTGTGGAGCAAACGTCGCCAATTGGGTCGGCGTCCCCGATATCGGTCAGGCCGCCATTGCCGTCACTCACGACCTTGCTGCTCGCGTTGATCTGGTCCGAAACCCCGTTCGTCTGGCCGGAGATCAGGTTGAGAGCGCCCGGCGTCGAGGGGCCAAAGGTGGTTCCGTAAGCGTTGTCGTTCATCGCGAAGTGCTGCGCGTAGTTCCACAGGGCGGTCACGGTGTTGCCGTCGTAATAGCCCATGACCAGGGCGTTCGTGGTCTGGCCGCCCGGAGGAGGTCCGGACACTCCGGTGAATTCCGGGAAAGAATCCATCAGACCGCCGTGGAAGGCCTCCTGCTCCGGCGCGTAATTGTGATCCATATCTGCCGTGGCGGCCTGGGACCGGTCCAGACGGAACGGGTTTGCTGCGCCCTTGCCGTTCCCCGCAGTGTTCAGGAAGTTCGGATTCGCGCTCAGCAGCGAGGGGGTCAACCCGTTGACGCTGGGTGTTCCCGGGGCGGCGTGGAACGGCGGCTCACCGGCGGGATTGGTTGCATACGGATAGGTCCCGAAATAGTGGTCGAACGAGATGTTCTCCCCGAAGATCACCACCACGTGCCTGATGGGGGTTGCAGTCGAATCCGACTGGGCAGAAGCTGTCACCGGGCTGGCCACGGTACCGAAGACCAGCAGGGCAGACAACGAGGTCGCGAGGTATTTCTGCATCGTTACTTTCCTCCACGCCGGGCAGGGTGTCTCCGCGGGAATCGCGCGGTTGGATTCGGATGTGCTTTCTGGGAAAGGTCGAACCGAAACCAGGATTCCCGGCAACTGGGGCCGAAGATCCGAAAACCCGGTCCATCCTGAAGTAACGAAGCCAGATGCATGGACGTTTACAGGACTGTCAATATGCCGAGAATCCGTGAGGTTCCGTTTCGCTCAAGAATTGTCTGTGAATTTTCTGCGGACGATCATCGCCGCTTCAGCGCTTCCAGCTCATCGAGGGTTTTCGGCCAGTCCTGCTTCAGCAGCCGGGACAAGCCCCGATCCGCAAGCAGTTTTCCGCCCGTCTGGCACTTCGCACAGTAATCCGTTTCGTTGTCTGCGTAGCGAATCCGCTGGATCTTCTCCCCGCACCGCGGACACGCCTCCCCAAACTTGCCATGGACCGCCATCTCCGGTCGAAACGCCGTTACCTTCTCCGGAAATCCCTCACCCGCCTCGCTCACCAGCCGATCCATCCACGACCGCAGCGTCGCCTGCGTCGCTTCATGCAGTCGCGCCCACTCCTCATCCTTCATGCGATGCGTGAGCATCACCGGTGAAAGCTGCGCAGCGTGCAGGATTTCGTCCGAGTACGCATTCCCGATCCCGCTCACCATTCGTGGATCGGTGAGCGCCCGCTTCAGCGTTCGATTCTCCGCCGTGAGGGCTGCGCGAAATTGCGCCAGTCCGCGCGCCAGCACATCGATTCCGCCCGGATCGAGCCCCCGCAGCCCTTCCTCTCCTGCGACCACGTGGAGAGACGCCCGTCGCTTCGTTCCCGCCTCGGTCAGGACCAGTGTGCCCGATGAAAAATCGAAGGCGGCGAGTGCATTCCTGCCTGCCAGCTTTGCTCCGACCGGCTTCCAGTGCAGCCGTCCGGCAATCATCAGGTGCAGCACCAGCCAAGTTTCACCTTCCAGCCCGATGGCGATCCGCTTCCCGATCCTCCGCAACTCACAGACGGTCCGCCCTTCTGCGCTTTCCAGACGCGGTTCCACGGTTCGAAGGAGCGTGAAGCTCTGGAGCCGGACCTTTTCCAGCCGCTCCCCGAGGATGCGTTTTTCGAGCGCAGTCAGGTAGGCTGTGATGTCGGGCAATTCAGGCATCGATTCGTATCGTATCTCGCATCCCACCGGCCTCCACGCATGCGAGTAAAATCCTGCTGGCAAAGGCGCACCACCAAACCTGCGTCTAAGAGAACCAAATGATGGAATTCCACATTGCGCGCGAGGTCCGCGACCGCTACCAGGTCAGCGAGACCCTCTTCAATTTCGTCGGCAACGTTATCTTCGCCGACCTCGCCTCCTGTCGCGAACTGGCC